>NZ_JBIAXS010000013.1:170544-171636 GCF_042896885.1 Streptomyces sp. NPDC001231 | reverse complement strand
ACCGGTGCGTCGTACACCTCCCCGGCGGGCGGTGCAGCAGGCGCCTCCCCGGTACCCGAAGCGGCGTGCACCTCCCCGGCGACCGGTGCGTCGTACACCTCCCCGGCGGGCGGTGCAGCAGGCGCCTCCCCGGTACCCGAAGCGGCGTGCACCTCCCCGGCGACCGGTGCGTCGTACGCCTCCTCGGCGACTGGTGCGCCGTACACCTCCCCGGCGGGAGGTGCAGCAGGCGCCTCCCCGGCGCCCGGTGCGCCGTACGCCTCCCTGGCGGCTGATGCGTCGTACGCCTCCACGTCGCCCGAAGCGGCGTGCGCCTCCCCGGTGGCCGGTGCGGCGTACGTCTCGCCACCGCCCATCCCACGCCCGGAGTCGCCCACGGCCCCGACGGATGGAGGTTCCGGCAGCGAGGGAGGCGCGGAGGGCGGCGGGGGTGCGGAGGGACGCGGAGAGGCTGACGGAGGTGGAGGAGTGGACGGAGGTGAGGAAGGGGACGAGGGCGGAGAAGCAGGAGCGGGCGCAGACGGAGGTGCGGAAGCGGAAGCGGGAGCGGACGGAGGCGAAGGTGACGGGGGCGCGGGAGGAGGCGGGGGCGTGGACGGAAGCCGCCTCGCGGCGGGCCCGGCCGGGTCGGCGGCGTCCCTGGGCAAGGGACCGCCCGAGCCGGAGCCGGTACCGCCCCGGTGGGTCGACTCGGTGGAGCCCGACGACCAGCCCTCGACGGTCCCCTCGGTGGAGACGGGCGGCTGAGTCGGCCGCTCCGGCGTCCCGGTCCCGGGATCCCGGGCAGGCCCCGGAGTCGCCTCCTCGGCGGGAGACGGCGACCGAGGCGACCACTCGGGCTCCACCGGCCCAGAATCCCCGGCCATCGCATCGGAAAAGAAAGCAGCCGCAGCCGAGCCCCCAGCGGAGGCAGGCGGCTGAGACGGCTTCACCGGCGCGGAACCCCACGCTGCCCCCGCAGCGGGCCCCTCAGCCGGCGCGGGCGACCCAGACGGCCGCTCCGGTACAGCCGGCCCGGAACCCCGGTCAGCCCCCGACACCGGCTCTCCCGCCGGTGCGGACGACCGAGGCGACCGAGGCCCCCTCCCAGGC
>NZ_JBIAXS010000013.1:162418-170446 GCF_042896885.1 Streptomyces sp. NPDC001231 | reverse complement strand
GCTCCACCGACCCAGAACCCCAAGCACCCCCCGAAGCCGGCCCCTCAGCCGGCGCGGGCGACCCAGACGGCCGCTCGGGTACAGCCGGCCCGGAACCCCGGTCAGCCCCCGACACCGGCTCTCCCGCCGGTGCGGACGACCGAGGCGACCGAGGCCCCCTCCCAGGCTCCACCGACCCAGAACCCCAAGCACCCCCCGAAGCCGGCCCCTCAGCCGGCGCGGGCGACCCAGACGGCCGCTCGGGTACAGCCGGCCCGGAATCCCGGGCAGCCTCCGCAGCCGCCCCCTCGGCAGGAGAGGGCGTCAGAGGCAACCCCTCGGATTCCCCCGGCCCGGGACCCCAGGCAACGCCCGAAGCCGGCGCGGGCGACCGAGACGGCCGCTCGGGCTCCACCGGCCCGGACGCCGTGTCCTCGGGGGTGCTGCGCCACCAGTCCTGGCCCGTGTCCGGGGCGGGGTCCGGTGAGCGTGGGTTGGGCAGCGGCGCGCCCCGCGGTGGGCCGCCGACCGTTCCGGACGCCGAGGCGAAGCGGTCGTCCAGGGAATCGGCTCCGGCCGCGGGGCCGGTGTCCTCGGCGGAGTCGTCGTACAACTGCCCCCACCAGTCGTCCTCTTGACCGGTGGGCCTTCCCCCCTGCTGGCTCATGCCGCCAATTGTCCACCGCACGGGCCCTGTGCGAACGGGGCATCGGCAAATCCGGTGAACGGAACCGTCCCACGGCGCGACGAAGACGCCGGACGGCTCCACCCCCCACGGAGGAGCCGCCCGGCGGCACACGGGTGATCCTGGTACGGATCACGGTCCGGTCGGCCGAAACACCGCCGTCCGGAACGCCCCGACGCGGCCCGCGGTGCCCGGCCCGGACGCTGCGGGCCGGGGCCGTCAGTTGCCCCGGCCACCCGCACGGGGTGCGTATCCGTGCAGGCCACGTCCATGGCTGGACACCGGGCACCCGTCGGTGCTTCGGTGGCGCCACCTTGTCAGAGTGACCGGTGGTACAGCGATGATGTGCCGCGGCGGGTTTGCGCCGTGGCTGTTTCCCGCCACCGCCGACGCGCCGCGGAACGTGATGCCAGGGGTCCGAAAGGGGAGGGACAGCAGCTGATGCTGGCAGCGATAGGTCTGGACGAGACGCACGAGGCGGCGTACCGGGCTCTGGTGTCCGTGGGCGCCGCCGAAGTCCCCGATCTCGCACGGCGGCTGACGCTCGGCGAGCGGGACACCGAGCACGCCCTGCGCCGCCTGGAGCGGCACGGACTCGCGGCCCAGTCCTCGGCCCGGCCCGGCCGCTGGGTGGCCGCGCCGCCCGGGGTGGCGCTGGGCGCACTGCTCACCCAGCACCGACACGAGCTGGAGAGGGCGGAACTGGCCGCCGCGCTGCTCGCCGAGGAGTACCGGGCGGCGGCCTCAGAGCCCGCGGTGCACGACCTGGTCGAGGTGGTCACCGGCGCCCCCGCGGTCGCGCAGCGCTTCCTCCAACTCCAACTCGGGGCGAGCGAGGAGGTGTGCGCGCTGGTCACGGGCAACCCGATCGCCGTCTCCTCCATGGAGAACCACGCCGAGGAGCAGGCGGCCGCCCGCGGGGTCCGCTACCGGGTGGTGCTCGAACGCGCCGTGCTGGACAAGCCGAACGGCGTCACGGAGCTGACCGCCGCGCTCAGCCGCGACGAAGAGGTGCGGGTCGTCGAGACCGTGCCGACCAAACTGGTCGTCGCCGACGGGACGCTCGCCATGGTGCCGCTCACCTCGCACACCCCGGAGCCCACCGCGCTGGTCGTGCACGCCAGCGGCCTGCTGGAGCTGCTGTACGGGCTGTTCGAGTCGGTGTGGCGGGAGGCGCTGCCGCTGCGGCTCGGGGCGTCCGGCGTGACCGAGGAGGGCCGGGACGGCCCCGACGCCATCGACCTGGAGGTGCTGTCGCTGCTGCTGGCCGGCCTGACCGACGCGAGCGTCGCCAAGCAACTCGACCTGGGCCTGCGGACGGTGCAGCGCCGGGTGAAGCGGCTGATGGAGCTGACCGGGGTGAGCACCCGGCTGCAACTGGGCTGGCACGCCTACGAACGGGGCTGGGTGGCCCGCGAGCGGCACGGCTGACGCGCCGGTGCCTACAGCGCGCCCTCCAGCGTGAGCAGCCGCACCTTCCGCTCCAGGCCGCCCGCGTAGCCGGTCAGGGAACCGTCCGCGCCGATCACGCGGTGGCAGGGGCGCAGCACCAGGAGCGGGTTGGCGCCGATGGCTCCGCCGACGGCCCGAACGGCGGCACGGGAAGCGCCGATACGCGCGGCGATCTCGCCGTACGTGGTCGTCGAGCCGTACGGAACGTCGTCGACGGCGGCCCACACCCGCTCCCGGAACGCGGTGCCGGAGGTGCGCAACGGCAGGCGGAACTCCTTGAGTTCACCGGCGAAGTAGGCGCGGAGCTGTTCCTCCGCCGCGCGGAAGGGCCCGGCGTCGTGCCGCCAGTCGGCCTGGGCCTCGCGACCGCCCTTCTGGCCGGGCACGGACAGCGAGGTCAGCGCGCCGGAGGAGTCGGCGGTCAGCAGCAGGGGGCACAGCGGGCTGTCGAGGGTGGTCCAGTAGGTCGTACCGGTGGAGGTCAAGTGCGTGTGTGTGTGCGTGGTCATGGGGTGGTCTCCAGCTCTTCGGCGGCACGCAGGTGCCGCAGGGCGTACGAGCGCCAGGGGCGCCAGCTTTCGGGGGCGCCCGCGCCGAGCGGGGCCACGTCGGGGTCGCCGAGGGCCCGGGTACGGATGGCGGCGGCCGTGGCCGGATCCAGGCCGGGCAGGGCGAGCAGCGCCCGGTGCGTGTCGTCACGGTCGGCGCCCGGGTCCAGCCGCACCGTGCCGTCGGCGAGGGCGGCGGCCAGGGCGCCCAGGGGGCCGTCCGGCTCGGCCTCGGCGAGGACGGCCGGCTCGGGGAAGAGGTGGGTCAGCGTGCCGGTGGGAGCGTCCAGCGCCTTGCCGTAGCGCCGTACCAGTTCCGCGGCGGCCGCCGGTCCCACCAGCGCGCGGACCGCCGTCTCCGGCGGGTCCGCCGAGCCCGGCGAGCGCAGGCCGGGCCGGGCGGCGACCAGCGGGGCCAGCCGCGGGTCCGCGCCGAGCCGCTCGTCGACGGCGTACGGGTCGGCGTCCAGGTCGAACAGCCGGCGCAGCCGCTGCACGGCGGTGGTCAGATCGCGTGGGTCGGTCAGGTGGAGCCGGGCCTCCAGCCAGCCGCCGGGATGCGCGCCTGACCCGGCCCGCGGCGCGCCGGAGCGCTCGTCCACGGCGGCGGTCCCGGTGCCGTACGGCAGGCGCAGGGTGCGCCGGTAGGTCCGCCGGCCGGGCGCGCCGCCGATCTCCTCGACGCCGGGCACGGCCTCGCGTTCCAGCAGGTCGAAGACGGGGCCGGCCTGGTAGGGGCCCCGGTGGGCGAGCCGCAGCGGGATCCCGGAGGCGGGCGCCGCGGGGCGGCGGCCCCGTGCCTTGCGGGCGGTGGCGCGCAGCTCGCTGGGGGTCGCGGCGTAGACGGACCTCATCGTGTCGTTGAACTGCCGCACGCTGGCGAACCCGGACGCGAACGCGATCTGCGTGACCGGCAGGTCCGTGGTCTGGAGCAGGACGCGCGCGCTGTGCGCCCGCTGGGCGCGGGCGAGCGCGACGGGTCCGGCGCCCAGCTCGGCGGTGAGCTGCCGGCGCACCTGCCGCTCGCTGTAGCCGAGCCGCGCGGCGAGCCCGGCGACGCCCTCCCGGTCGATCACGCCGTCGCCGATCAGCCGCATGGCCCGCCCGACGGCGTCCGCCCGCACGTTCCAGTCGGCGGAGCCGGGCACCGCGTCCGGCCGGCAGCGCCGGCAGGCGCGGAAGCCCGCTCCCTGCGCGGCGGCGGCCGTGGGATAGAACCGCACGTGGTGCCGTTTGGGGGTGACGGCCGGGCAGCTGGGACGGCAGTAGATCCCGGTCGTGTCGACGGCGAAGAAGAACTCCCCGTCGAACCGGCCGTCCCGGCTGCGTACGGCCTCGTACCTGGTGTCCTCGTCCATCACGCCGTCCAGTGTCCGCCTCCGCGCGGGGGTGCCGCTGGCGGAAATCGGACACTGCGACCGACATGACGGGTGACGGGCCCGGCGGACGGGTGACGGGCTAGCGCCACCGCCCCCGCTTGGCCTCCATCGCGGCCCGGCCCTCGGCGCCCTTGCGCTTCCAGTCCCGCCGGATCTCCGCGCGCAGCCGCGCGTCGGTCTTGGCGACGATCCACTGGTTCTCGCGCAGGAGCTTGCGGTAGCTCTCCAGCCGCCGCTGGGGCAGCTCACCGGCGTCGACGGCGGCGAGCACCGCGCACCCCGGCTCGCTGTCGTGGGCGCAGTCGTGGAACTTGCACCGCCCGGCCAGCTCCTCGATCTCGGAGAACACCTGACCGACCCCGCTCTCGGCGTCCCACAGGCCCACTCCGCGCAGCCCCGGGGTGTCGATCAGCACGCCGCCGCCCGGCAGCGCGAGCAGGTTGCGGGTGGTGGTCGTGTGCCGGCCCTTGCCGTCGACGTCCCGTGCGGCCTGTACGGTCATCACGTCCTCGCCGAGCAGCACGTTCGCGAGCGTGGACTTGCCCGCTCCGGACGACCCGAGCAGCACGGACGTGCCCGAGGAGACGACGGCGAGGAGGACGTCGAGCCCGTCGCCGGTCACGGCGCTGACGGGCAGCACCGGCACACCGGGCGCGCTCGTCTCCACGTCCTGGACGAGATACCCCAGCCCGGTCGCGTCCGGCACGAGGTCGGCCTTGGTCAGCACGATCAGCGGCTGCGCCCCGGATTCCCAGGCCAGCGCCAGGTAGCGCTCGATGCGGCCGAGGTCGAGTTCGACCGCGAGGGACACCGCGACGATCGCGTGGTCGACGTTGGCGGCGAGGATCTGGCCCTCGGACCGCTTGGACGAGGTGGAGCGCACGAAGGCGGTGCGGCGCGGCAGTGTCGTGCGGACGTAGCGCGGGTTGCCACCGGGCTCGACGGCGACCCAGTCGCCGGTGCACACCACCCGCATCGGGTCGTGCGGGGTGACGAACGCGGTGTCGGCGCGCAGCACGCCGCCGGCGGTGACGACGTCGCACTGCCCCCGGTCGACGCGGATCACCCGGCCCGGCAGCAGGCCTTCGGCGGTGTACGGGGTGAAGACCGACTCCCAGCCCTCGTCCCAGCCGTAGGGAGCGAGAGGGTGCGGCGAGACGGAAGACGGAACGGAAGAAAAGGAAGTAGCGGAGGAACGCAAGGGGGGAACCCTTCACGAGGGCGGCCCCGACTGCCCGCGACGGTGCGCGCGGGCGTGGCAGGAGGTGTCAGCCGGTGGCCGCGGAGGTGGAGTGGATGGTCCTGTCGTTGCGGGCAGCGCCCATTACCGAGACAGCCATGGGTCACACCTCCTCTTTCTCCGCGAGAACTCAGCGCACTCTGCGAACCGGCAGCGGCGACCGTCGGCCTCCGCGTGATGCGAGCCTCACGGTAGGGGAGCGCGGGGAAGCGGCGCCACCGGATTTACGCCGACGGCGCCCGCCGTCACCCGATGCGCTCCCAGCAGCGCCGGGGCGGCCTCGCACCGAGGCGGAGCTCGCGGCTGCGGTGGACGATGCAGGGGCGGGTGAGGTGGCCCGGCGGTGCGGTGCGCATGTGCACCAGCCGGGTGAAGGGCCAGGCCCCGAAGAGCAGCAGGGCGCTGAGGGCGTGCAGTTGGAACAGCAGCGGCACGCCGCTCATCAGCTCCGGGCGTGGCGAGCGAGACGTACATCGCCTTGTCGTTGCGGGTGGTGGCGGAGAACACCGAACCCACCGTGCGGCGGCGGTGGACGAGGATGGCGGGGCCGCCCACCGTGCACACCCCGGCGATGGCGCCGAGGACGACGGCCGGCCAGTGGTACGTGTTCTCGCTGATGCCGGCCGCCCGCGTCCAACTCTCGGGGACGACCAGCCCGCCGATGTGGCCGATGAGCACGACGAGAATGCCGAAGTGGAACAGAAGCGCACCAGCGCCTGCGTCAGTTCACCGTCCAGGCCCGGCTGTGGGGTTCCGCGTGCGCGCTTCGACGCCGGGTCGGTCTCGTTGGCCACCGCGCCGCTCCCTTCCGGGTCCCGCCCGTTGGTCGCCCGCTTCCCTGGCGGGTCCGTCCGGCAGGTCAGCACAGCGCGAACGGCACGGCCAGGCACCGCGCTCCAAAGGATTCCACCGACCGGAGCGCCGCGCTCGAAACGTCGGGTCCTGAGGCGTCGGGCGGGACCCCGCCGAAGATGTGGGCCAACAGGCCCTAACGGTGGGCCGGGTGCGCGGCGACCATGAAAGGGTGTCCGACAATGATGGCTTTCGCTCGATGGACCGGCAGGAGTGCCTGCGCCTGATGGCCGAGGTACCGGTGGGCCGTGTCGTCTACACGCGGCAGGCGCTGCCCGCGGTGCTGCCCGTCAACTTCGCCCTGGCGGCGGACGCGTCCGTGCTGCTGCGTACCTCCGCGGGCTCCGATCTCGTCCGCGCCGTGGACGGGGTCGTGGTCGCCTTCGAGGCGGACGCGTTCGACGCGCAGAGCCGGTCGGGCTGGAGCGTGGTCGTCACCGGCCGGGCCACCGTGGTGACCGATCCGGTCGAGCACGCGCGTCTCATGCGGACCGGGCCGCGCTCCTGGATGCCGATCGAGGAGGACGTCTTCATCCGGATCGAGGCCACGATGGTCACCGGACGGGAGCTCTCGGATCTGCGCGTCGCCAATTGAGCGGCCGCGCGACACCGGTTGAGGGCGCGGAGGGGTCGGAGCGGACGTTCGGTCCGCCGCCCGGCCCCTCGTCGTGTGCGTTCAGCCCGTCCGGCCCGTGGGGCCCGTCGGTGTTTCATCCGTGGGGGTCACCCGGGTGGCCGCGCGCGGGGTGCGGCCACCCTCCGGGCCGTAGCCGAAGCGGATCAGCAGGTGGGGGTGGCACCGGAGCCTCGGGGCGGCCATCGCCGCCCGCAGGTCGGGCCACTCCATCGCCTGGTGCAGCATCGAGGTGCGCACCCCGTACCGGGTGGCCACCAGCAGGGCCCGCTCCATCGCCTGCCCCGCGCGCAGCCAGTCCTCCCGCCGGTCGTGCGGGGTCCACAACAGGGCCACCTGCGCGTGCCGTTCGAAACGCAGAGCGGGCGGTCGCAGCCCGGGCAGCGGGCCGGTGAAGTCCCGCATCGGCATCCGCCCCGCCGTGTCCCGCGGGCCCAGCGAGGTGAGCGGAATGCCGTGCGGGAGGCGCATGTCCGGCGCGTTGACCCAGGCCCTGGTCTCGGCGGTGCGGGCCGGGTCGGCGGCGTTGCGCGCCTCGGCCTGCGCGGTCAGGCTCAGCAGGCGCCGGGTGCCGGCGAAGTCGGGGACGTCCAGGTGCGCCCCCTCGATCCGCGCCGCCTTGACCATCTCCAGCACGATGTGCTCCGGCACCGGCCGCCCGGTGAAGGGCATCCGGCTGGTGTGCCGGCGCGCGACCGCGTCGTACAGGCCTGGGTACGACGGCTGTGCGTCCGGGGCCGCCGCGAACAGCCGGACGGTGGCCAGCAGGCCGGGGTCGCGCGGGTCGGGCAGGAGCGTCACGACCGGGTCCCAGCCGAGGTGTGCCGCGGCGACCCGGAGGTTGAAGACGGCCGCGCCCACGGAGAGGTGCTGGGCACGTTGCCGCGGATCAGTCAGCGGCAGGGACCGCGAGTCGGCGCGGACGTGAATGGACCGGGTGTCGGCGTCCATGCCGAACCGCCAGGGCTGGGTGTTGTGGATCGACGGAGCCGCCACGGCCGAGTACAGCAGGCTCTCCAGGGTGGTCGCGTCGACTGCCGGTGTCCGCATGACGGCTCCTCCATGGGCTCCCTTGTCGCTGGCCCGTCCACCTTCCTTCGCCGCCCGGCCGGGGCGGAAGGGCTCAGCGGGCCCTCGACAGGGCCGCAGGTCCCGACCGGGCCGCCGCCGCCCCGCCCCCCGACCGCCGCCGGGGCCGGCCCGACGGCTAGGAGGCGGCCGACCCCCGGGCCGTGGGGCGGAGACACTGGAAGCAGAGT
>NZ_JBIAXS010000013.1:16573-162408 GCF_042896885.1 Streptomyces sp. NPDC001231 | reverse complement strand
CCCCGGGGGCGGCCCCCCGGCGGGGGCGGTGGGGGCCGGGGGCCTCGGGCGGGGCCCCGCGGGCCGGCGCGGCCCGGGCCGCCGCGCGGGCCGCCCGGCCGGGGCCGGGCGGCCCTGGTGCCGCGGCGGCCCGTGTGGTGTCATGAAAGTGACGGGAAGGACCGCAAGACGCGGGGAAGCGGCGGAAAAGCCGTGCACCGCGCAATCAGGATCCGCGAGAAGTGGATTGTCCTTCCCGTCCACTCGTGTCCGGACGAAGCCCGGACCCCGCCCCGCTCACCGGTCCGCGGGAGTGATGCGGCGTCCCGTCAGACGAGCGGGGCGGATGCGCACCCAGAGGGTCCGCGGCCCGCCCGCCCAGGGGTCGGAGCGGACCCGCTGCTCCAGCCGGCGCACCGCTTCGGCGTTCGTGATCGCTTCGGCGCGGCCGACCGCCAGCACGCTCCAGCCCTGGCTCATCGTCTCGTCGACCCTGTCCACCTCGAAGGCCACCTCGTGGCCGACGGCCGCGGCGGGGGCCGCGTCGGGCGCGGTACGGAAGACGAGCGCGTCGTCCACCACGTCGTAGTTGACCGGGAGGACGTCGGGCCCGTCCGGGCCGGTCAGCGCGATGCGTCCCACTCCGTGCGTCGACAGCAGCGCCCGGCACTCGTCCGGGCCGAGGTCGGTCAGCCGGGGGTGGAGCAGCGCCTGTCCCTGCCCGGGCGGCAGGTCCTGGTCGCCGCCGCTCAGCGTGACCAGTGTGGTGTCCAGCGCGTCGGCCAGCCGCACGACGGTCCCCATCCCCGGCGCCGACGGGCGCTGCTCGAGATAGGCGAGGTACTGCGGGGACATCCGGGCCCGGCCCGCCGTCTCCTCCAGGCTCAGTCCCCGCTTCCTGCGGGCGGCCGCCAGACGCCTGCCGAAGTCCCCCGGCCGGCCCGGCCCGGCGCCGGAGGGTTCCGCGGGGGCCTGTCCGCCGGCCGTGGTCTCCTCGTCCTCCCCCGGGTGCCGGACATGCGCGTCCGGCCCCGGGAACACCAGCGTGATCTCGCCGGTGTCGGACCAGCGCACGTCGTACGGCGGGGTTCCGTCCTCGTGGTGCAGACCGACGATCTCGCCGTCACGCCGGACGTCGCCGGTGACCGGGCTTTCGACGACCAGTCGGTCGCCCAGCTGAGCGTGCATGGCCATGCCTCCCTGAAGGGGGTCCGCCCTCCAGGATCGCCCGGCCCCGCCGCCCGCACCAACGGGCCCGAGGTCCCTCGCAAAAGGGACGAACGGCGCCGTCCCCGTACGCGAGGGGCCCAAGCCCCCGCGGGTGTGCCACCGCCACGCTGGAGAGTGCGGGCCCGCGCGTGAACCGCGGACCGGCGCACCCGAACCGGTCGGGCGGACCGAAGGGAGAGACGTCATGCGACACCGTACGGTGGAGGACCTCATGACCCGCGGAGTCGTCCGGGTCCGCCGGGACACTCCGTTCAAGCAGGTCGCCAGGGTGCTGGCCGACAACGAGGTGACGGCCGTGCCCGTGGTCGACGAGTCGGACCGTCCCGTCGGCGTGGTCTCCGAGGCGGACCTGCTGCGCACGGTGGCCGGACGCCCGGACCCGGCCGGCCTGCTGCCGGGGACCCGGGCGGAGGGCGCCGGGCACGGTGGCTCCGCCGCCGGTTCCGCCGAGGACCTGATGACGGCGCCGGCGGTGTGCGCGCGCCCCGAGTGGACCGTCGTGGAGGCCGCGCGCCTGATGGACGCGCACCGGGTCAAGCGTCTTCCCGTGGTCGACGAGGGCGGCACCCTCGTGGGCATCGTCAGCCGCGGCGACCTGCTGCGGGTCTTCCTCCGGCGCGACGAGGCCATCTTCGAGGAGATCACCCAGGACGTGCTCACGCGGACCCTGGGGCTCACCCCGGCGGACGTGACGGTCGCGGTGTCCGACGGCCGGGTCTCGCTGAAGGGGACCGTGCGGGCCAGGAGCCTCATCGCGGTGATCGAGCGGCTGTGCGGCGGGGTCGACGGCGTGGTGTCGGTGAGCACCGACATCATCTACCGGTCCGACGACACCGGCGGACACGCCGACCGCGCATGAGGCACCGGCACCGATGGACGAAGGCCAGGAGGTCCCGGTCATATCCCGGTCAGGAGGTCCCGCGCAGCCGGTCCTTGGCCTGGGTGGCGATGACGGCGGCCTGGATGCGCCGCTCCACGCCGAGCTTGGCGAGCAGACGGGAGATGTGGTTCTTCACCGTCTTCTCGGCCAGGTAGAGGCGCTGGCCGATCTGGCGGTTGGTCAGGCCCTCGCCGATCAGGGCCAGGATCTCCCGTTCCCGGTCGGTCAGGCCGGGCAGCGTGTCCGGCTCCTCCTCCGGCTGCTGTCCGCCCCGCAGCCGGGCCATCAGCTTCGTGGTGGCGCTGGGGTCGAGCAGCGACTGGCCGCTCGCCACCGTGCGCACCGCCGAGACCAGGTCCGAGCCCCGGATCTGCTTCAGCACATAACCGGAGGCACCCGCCATGATCGAGTCCAGCAGCGCCTCCTCGTCGTCGAACGAGGTCAGCATGAGGCAGGCCAGTTCCGGCAGGCGGGAGCGCAGCTCGCGGCAGACGGTCACGCCGTCGCCGTCCGGCAGCCGGACGTCGAGCACCGCGACGTCCGGTCGCAGGGCGGGGACGCGCACCAGTGCCTGATCGGCGGTGGCGGCCTCGCCGACCACCGTGATGTCCGGTTCGTCGTTCAGCAGGTCGTGCACCCCGCGCCGTACCACCTCGTGGTCGTCGAGGAGGAAGACCCGGATCGGGGTGTCGGGTCCGGCCTGCTCACGGTCCGCCATCGGTCGCTCCTTGTGATGTGTCGGCTTTCCTCAAGGATCCTTCCCCGAAGCGCGTGCGCGGACCAGGGCCGGTCGGCCCTGGTCCGCGCACGCCCGCGATGGGATCCTGTCGGCCGCCCCGCGTGCCGGAGGGGAGACGTCCCGGTCAGCCGTCCCAGGACCAGTCCGCCACCTCGGGCAGGTCCACGCCGTGCTCCCGGATCCAGGCGTGGTGGCGCAGCCGGGTGTCCTCCATCCGCTGGCGGACGGCCGCTGCGCGCACCGCGAGGCCGGGGACGCGGTCGATGACGTCCATGACCAGGCGGTAGCGGTCCAGGTCGTTGCTCACCACCATGTCGAACGGCGTGGTCGTGGTGCCGATCTCCTTGTAGCCGCGCACGTGCAGGTGGGGGTGGCCGGCCCGGCGGTAGGCGAGTCGGTGGATCAGCCACGGGTAGCCGTGGTAGGCGAAGATCACCGGCTTGTCCCGGGTGAACAGCCCGTCGTACTCGAAGTCGGTCATCCCGTGCGGGTGCTCCCCGCTGGGCAGCAGCCGGGCGATGTCCACGACGTTGACCACGCGCACGGCCAGGTCGGGCAGGTGCCGGCGCAGCAGCTGGGCGGCGGCCAGCACCTCCTGGGTCGGCACGTCGCCCGCGCAGGCCAGCACCACGTCCGGTTCGCGGTTGCCGTCCTCGGTGCCGGCCCACTCCCAGATGCCGGCGCCGCGCGCGCAGTGCACCGTGGCCTGCTCCATGGAGAGCCAGTCGAAGCAGGGCTGCTTGCCGGCGACGATCACGTTGACGTAGTCGCGGCTGCGCAGCGCGTGGTCGGCCACGGAGAGCAGGGTGTTGGCGTCCGGCGGGAAGTAGACCCGGACCGCTTCGGGGCTCTTGTTCAGGATGTGGTCGACGAAGCCGGGGTCCTGGTGGGAGAAGCCGTTGTGGTCCTGGCGCCACACGTGCGAGGTCAGCAGGTAGTTGAACGAGGCGATGGGGGCCCGCCAGGGCAGCCGGCGGGTGGTGCGCAGCCATTTGATGTGCTGGTTGACCATCGAGTCGACGATGTGCACGAAGGCCTCGTAGCAGGAGAACAGTCCGTGCCGGCCGGTGAGGAGGTAGCCCTCCAGCCAGCCCTGGCAGGTGTGTTCGGACAGGATCTCCATGACCCGGCCGTGCGGGTCGAGGTGCTCGTCCACCGGCAGGGTCAGTGCCTGCCAGGCCTTGCCGCTGGCGCCGTAGACTGCCTGGAGGCGGTTGGAGGCGGTCTCGTCGGGGCCGACGAGCCGGAAGTCGCGCCGGTCGGTGGTGGCGGCCATGACGTCCTCGAGCAGGTCGCCGAGGACACGGGTGGGCTCGTGCAGGGTCGCGCCGGGCTTGTCGACCTCGACGGCGTACTTCTCCAGCGGGGGCAGGGGCAGTTCGCGCAGCAGGAGCCCGCCGTTGGCGTGCGGGGTGGCACCGAGCCGGCGGGTGCCGTGCGGGACGCAGGAGAGCACGGCGGGGCGCGGGGCGCCGTGCTCGTCGAACAGTTCCTCGGGGCGGTACGAGCGCAGCCACCGCTCCAGCTGCCGCAGGTGCTCGGGGTTGTCCCGGACACCGGCCAGCGGGACCTGGTGGGAGCGCCAGGTGCCCTCCACGGGCAGCCCGTCGACCTCGGCGGGTCCGGTCCAGCCCTTGGGGGTGCGCAGCACGATCATGGGCCAGCGGGGCCGTTCCGTGGCACCGTCGGCACGGGCGGCGCGCTGGAAGGCGGCGATACGGTCGAGCGCGGTGTCCATGGCCGCGGCCATGGCGCGGTGCACGACGGCCGGGTCGTCGCCGGTGACGTGGATCGGGTCGTGGCCGTAGCCCCTGAGCAGGTCGTCGAGTTCCGGCTCGGGGAGGCGGGCAAGGACGGTCGGGTTGGCGATCTTGTAGCCGTTGAGGTGGAGGATCGGCAGGACCGCTCCGTCGTGGACCGGGTCGAGGAACTTGTTGGAGTGCCAGGACGCGGCCAGCGGGCCGGTCTCCGCCTCGCCGTCGCCGATCACGCAGGCGACGACCAGGTCCGGGTTGTCGAGCGCGGCGCCGTAGGCGTGGGAGAGGGAGTAGCCGAGTTCGCCGCCCTCGTGGATGGAGCCCGGTGTCTCGGGGGCGACGTGGCTGGGCACCCCGCCGGGGAAGGAGAACTGCTTGAACAGCCGCGCCATGCCGGACGTGTTCCGGGTGATGTCCGGATAGGTCTCGGTGTACGAGCCCTCCAGCCAGGAGTTGGCGAGCACGGCGGGCCCGCCGTGGCCCGGACCCCAGATGCACACGGCGTTCAGGTCACGGGCCTTGATGACGCGGTTGAGGTGGGTGTGGACCAGGTTGAGGCCGGGCGAGGTGCCCCAGTGGCCGAGCAGGCGCGGCTTGATGTGTTCCGGGCGCAGCGGCTCGGCCAGCAGCGGGTTGCCCATGAGGTAGATCTGGCCGACGGAGAGGTAGTTCGCGGCGCGCCAGTGGGCGTCCAGCGTCGCGAGCTCCTCCTCCGTGAGCCCGGCGGCTGCCTGCTGCGTCTCGACGGACATCGGGTTTCCTTCCGGGTCGGGACAGCGGTCGGGGGTACCGCGTGCGGGTCGGGGGTACCGCGTGCCGGTGGCACACGCTCCCACCCTCCATGCCCCGCCCGGGTACCCGACAGGGCCGTTCGGGTCACTCCTCGGAGCGGGCCGCCGCGCCGCCGCGCCGCCGGGCCGTTCACGGGTCCTGGGATCAGGCCGTCGCGCAGCTGTGGCCGTTGAGCGTGAAGTCGTACGGCGTGGAGTTGTGGCCGTGCCAGGTGCCGAGGAAGCCGAAGGACAGGGTGCCGTTCGCGGGGACGGACTTGTTGTATTCGGCGGCGGTGGCGGTGACGCGGGAGCCGTTCTGGGCGACGGTCGCGTCCCACATCTGGCCGACCTGCTGCCCGTCGGGGAAGGACCAGGCGACGCGCCAGGTGTCCAGGGAGCGGGCGGTGGTGACGGTGACCTTGGCCTGGAAACCGTCGGTCCACTGGTACGTCAGGTCGTAGTCGACCCGGCAGGCCCCCGTCCCGCCGCCCCCCTGCCCGCCCGTCGCCGGGTCGCCCGTCCCCGGCCCGTCCGTCGTGGGATCGGGCGAGTCGCCCCCGTCGGCGGTGGCCGAGGCCGTGCCCTGCGGCTCCGGGTCGGGGTTCTCGCGGCCGGACCGGGTCGCCGCGCCGCTCGCGGACGACTCGTGGGCCGCGGACACCGAGGCCGCGACGGACGCGGAGGGCAAGGGGTCGGCGGCGGGCGGGGCGGCGTCCGGGGCGTCGGCCTGGCGGCCGTCGGCGACCGGCTGACGGCCGGCCTCACCGTGCGCGGCGTCGTTCGCGGAGCCGTCGAACGGCATCATCGACACGGCCAGGGCCAGCCCGGACAGGGCGACCGCCGCGGCGAGCAGGCCGCCGCGCACGACCCGCGCCCGAGCGGCGCCCTCCCGCGGCTCCCCGCCGGTGTCCGCCGCCGCGGAGCGGTGGGCGCCGAGGCGCACCTCGGCGGCCCGGCGGCGGCGCTCCAGGTAGGCCAGGCCGCCCCAGCCGATGACGCCGCCGGCCAGCGCGGTGGGCAGTCCGCCGCCGTGCGGCCGCAGGCAGGCGGCGGCCTGGGCGCACCCCTCGCAGGTGGCGAGGTGCCGGGAGAGGTCCTCGGGCGTCTCGGCGGCGGACGCGGTACGGGTGACCGCGTCCAGCAGCCCCGCGTAGCCGCGGCACTCCGCGTCCATCGGGGTGTCGAGGTGGTTGCGGCGGCATCGGTCCCGGAACAGGGCCCGCACCTGGTCGAGTTCCTCGGACACGAGCGCGGGGTCGAGGCCCAGCCGACGGGCCACCACGGTCGACGGCAGCGCCTCCACCTCGGCCAGCCACAGCAGCGCGGCGTCCGGTTCCTGAAGGTCCCGCAGGGTGCGCAGGGCGAGCGGGCGATGCGGCGGCGGGCCGCTGTAGCGGGCGGCCTTGTCGGAGTTGAGCCACAGCCGCAGGTCCGGGTCGAGCCGGTCGCCGAGTCCGCCGGCCTCCCAGGACGCGGCGGTGGCGCGCACGGCGGCCAGCGTCAGCGGGATCGCGGGCAGCCGGGGCGTACGGCGGCCCCGGGACGCACCGGCCTCGGCGGCCCGTACCTCGCGCACGCCCGCCGCGAAGGCCTCCGCGGCCAGTTGCCCGGCCGCGCCGGAGCCGGCCGTGCACAGGTCGGCGTAGGAGAGCACGGCGTCCCAGCACTCGGCAAGCAGCGCGGCCTCGGTCGCGTCCTTGGGGCTCGGCAGGTCGGGCATGGGTCTCCTGCATCCACGGGCGAGGTCAACTCTCTGCACTCAGGGAGAAGTTGGGGGGAACCTCGCGGCAGAGCACGAGCTTTTCACGCCTTTGACACAACTGACAAGCCACGTATGCAATTGTCGTGACGGATCCCGTGGTCCTCAACTCCGCTCCGTAGTACGGACCGAAGCCCCCATTCGGCTCACGGGACCCGAAAACGCATCGCGGAGGACTACCGCGCCGCCGCCTCGGTCTCCTGGGGCGTCTCCTCCGCCGCCGGCAGGCTGTCCATGAAGGAGCTGACCGAGAAGACCGCGTTCCCGGGGCCGGCCGGGCCGTAGCCGGGGGGCGAGGAGAGGCCGAAGTCGTCCATCGTGGCGCGGTAGGCCTCCAGCAGCCGGATGTGGTATTCCAACGGCGCGCCCTGCGGGTTGGCCTTGCCCAGCGGGGTGGTGGGCTCCGGGCACCAGGTGGTGAAGCGGGGCGTGATGCCGTGCGACATGAAGAAGCGCAGACCCTCGGTGGTGGACGCGATGGCCTCGTCGACGGTGGTGAAGCCGAAGGGCTCGGCCATCTCCACGCCCGCCACGAAGTTGGGGATCACATTGCGCGCGCCGAACACCTCGGCGGAGTCCAGGATCCGGCGGTGCCACTCGTCGCGGCCGACGTAGCGCTCCTTGCCCGGGCAGTACAGCTCGAACAGACGTCGGTCCCACACCTCGAAGTTGGGGTGGTAGATCTGCACGCCGTAGTCCTTGAACCGCTGCACGTCCGGCTTCGGCAGCGCCTGCGCGACGACCTTGCCGATCCAGCGGCCCGGGAAGCGCTCCTCGATGGCCTTGGCGTAGTGGCCGTAGAAGTCGGCCTCGTCCCGGCCCGCCACCTTGGAGGTGACGGCGCCGCCGGTGAGGGTGTAGGCGGTGGACGCCTTCTGGGTGTCGTACCGGTCGATGATCTCCAGCGCCTCCAGGACCTCCTCGACGTCCTTGACGCCGGTGTAGGGCCGGCCGGCCGCCTTGTGCTGGCGCCAGTTGTGGTTGATGTCGCAGTACTGGCACTCCTCCTTGGCACCGAAGTACTGGCAGACCCGGAAGACGGTGAGGTAGATCAGGTAGCCCCACTGGATGGTCGGGGCGACCTCCATCACGGACTTCCCGTTGGACAGCTTGTGCCGGTAGTACTCGGGCATGGGCGGCACACCGACGTCGGCGATCCGCTTCCCGTCGAGGTAGAGGCCGAGCAGCCCCTCGTCGTCGGCGGCCACACGGTACGGCGAGGCTGGGTTCACCCGTACGGAGACGACGGTCCGCCGCAGGTCGTACGGCCCGCCGGTGAGGATGATCTCCTCCGGCGGCCGCCGCAGCGCGGCCTCCCCCAGCTCGGGCAGGGTGCCGTGGTCGAAGGAGAAGATGAAGTACGACTTCGGCTTGACCTCGCCGCTCTCGTTGTCACTCAGCGCGGACGGGTCGAAGGCCACACCGCCCCGGAGCAGGTCCTCCTTGAAGACGGCCTCCCGCGGCACGTGCGGGAAGCGCTCCATCAGATCCTCGACCAGCTCGGTACGGCTGTCCATCCCGTTGACTCCTCCCGACTCGCGTGTACGACTCCTCACGGTATGCCCACGCTCGCGCGCGGGTCGTGCCGGGTCCCCCGCACGGAGGCCGTGAACCCCTGCCCGGCGGCCGTCGGGTAGGTTCCCTCCGGTGGCCTGGTGGGCCGTGGCGCGAGGGGGAGGAAGAGCCGGATGACCGGGACGACCGTGACCAACTGGGCGGGGAACATCACCTACAGTGCCGCGGAGGTGGACCGGCCGGGCTCGCTCGACGCGGTGCGTGAGCTGGTCTCCCGCAGTGCCCGGGTGCGGGTGCTGGGCAGCGGGCACTCCTTCAACGAGATCGCCGACCCTGGCGCCGGGGGCACACTGCTCTCACTGGAGGCGCTGCCCGCCGAGGCGGACGTCGACACGGCGGCCCGCACGGTCCGGGTGGGCGGCGGTCTGCGGTACGCGGAGCTGGCCCGCCGGGTGCACGCGCACAACCTCGCCCTGCCCAACATGGCCTCCCTGCCGCACATCTCCGTGGCCGGCTCGGTGGCCACCGGCACCCACGGCTCCGGGATCCGCAACGGTCCGCTGGCCGCCACCGTGCGGGAGGTGGAGATCGTCACCGCGGACGGCTCGACGGTCGTCATCGGCCGGGGCGACCCGCGGTTCGGCGGGGCCGTCACCTCCCTCGGCGCGCTCGGCGTGGTCACCGCGCACACCCTCGACCTGGAGCCCGCCTACGAGGTCGAACAGCACCTGTTCACCGAACTTCCCCTGGAGGGGCTGGACTTCGAGACGGTGTCGGCCGCCGCGTACAGCGTCAGCCTGTTCACCGACTGGCGCGACCCGGGCTTCCGCCAGGTATGGCTCAAGCGGCGCACCGACCAGCCGCTGCCCGCCTTCCCCTGGGCGGTACCGGCCAAGGTCGCGCTGCACCCGGTGCCGGGCATGCCGGCGGAGAACTGCACCCAGCAGTTCGGCGTGCCCGGGCCCTGGCACGAGCGACTCCCGCACTTCCGCGCGGAGTTCACCCCGAGCAGCGGCGCCGAATTGCAGTCGGAGTACCTGCTGCCGCGCCGGTACGCCCTCGACGTCCTGCACGCGATCGACGGGATCCGGGAGACGGTCGCCCCGGTGCTCCAGACGTGCGAGATCCGCACCGTCGCCGCCGACGAGCAGTGGCTGAGCCCCTCCTACGGCCGGGACACCGTCGCCGCGCACTTCACCTGGATCGAGGACACGGCCACGGTACTGCCGGTCGTGCACCGGCTGGAGGAGGCTCTGGCCGACCTCGACCCCCGCCCGCACTGGGGCAAGGTGTTCACCACACCGTCGGCCGCACTGCGCGACCGGTACCCGCGCATGGACGACTTCCGCCTCCTGGCGCGGGAGTTGGACCCGGCCGGGAAGTTCACGAACGCCTTCCTCGCGGACCTCCTGGCCCCGTGACCCGCACGTCCGCCCACACCACCTTGTAGGCACGGCCCGCCCGTTGCTCCACGCCCCACCGCTCGGACACGGCCGCCACCAGCACAAGCCCGCGCCCGCCCTCGCCGTCCGGCTCCCGCAGCACCGGGAGCCGTTCGGTCCGCGCGTCGGCCACCTCCACGCGGACGACCGCGCCCTCCCACAGCAGCCGGACGCGGAAGTCCCGCCCGGGGACGCGGCCGTGCCGCACGGCATTGGCGGCGAGTTCGGCGACCACCAGGGTCACGTTCTCGCCCGCCTCGCTTCCGTACGGGAAACCCCAGGCGTCCATTCGGTGCGCCACGAGCCGCCGCGCGAGCCGGGCACCTCGCCGCGTGCAGCTGAACAACTGACTGAACATACGTACGGTGACGGGCTCCTGGAGCCGGGGGTCTGCATGCATGGCCCGACGGTTCCGCAGGTCACGCGGGCCGAACCAGTCACGGCGCTCGTACGCCGCGCACTGTAGGAGTTCACGCCATGGACAGTGGGCGTCACTGGGCGTGACCCTGGGTGTCCTCGCGGGGTTGGGAACTTCAGCGGACTCGGGGGGTACCTGCCATGACCGAAACCACCAGCACCAGCACGGCCACGACCACCGGCGAGCCCGAACCGTCGGACAGCATGAAGGCGTTCGGGGCGGCACACAAGGCCTTCCGCAAACGGGCGGGCTTCACCCAGGAGGACTACGCCCCGCTCGTCGGCTACCAGCCGGGGACCGTGGCGTCGATCGAGCAGGGACGACGCTTCCCGCCCCGAGTGTTCGTCGAGCGCGCGGAGGAGGTACTGGACGCCTTCGGCGCGCTGAAGGGCGTGTACAAGCACGTCGGCCGGGAGAAGGGGCTGGCGTCCTGGTTCCGCCAGTGGGCGGAGCTGGAGGAGCAGGCGATCAGTTTGTACACCTTCGAGAACCGGCTGGTGCCGGGGCTTTTGCAGACGGAGGCGTATGCGCGCACCTTGTTTGACGAACAAGTTCCCGTGCTGACCGACTCCCAGGTCGAAGCTCAGCTCGCTGCCCGGGAGGAGCGCCAGCGCCCAGCTTCATCGTGGAGGAGTACGTCATCCACCGGGCGACCGGCGGCCCGGACGTCAGGCGAGAACTGATCGACCACATGCTGGAGGTCACGAAGCCGCGCAATATCGAGCTGCAGTTGCTGCCCATGGCCCTGGGTGCCCACGCAGGTATGGCCGGTCCCATCCGAAACTGCGCTCACAGGCTCTTTCTCCGGGCGACACCCGGAACCTGCTGGAGCGAACGCGAGGAGCGCTATGAGCACCGATGAACTGGCCTGGTTCAAAAGCAGCTACAGCAGCAGCGGGGACGGCGACTGCGTCGAAGTGGCCCTCGCCTGGTGCAAATCCACGTACAGCGGTGAAGACTCCGGCGACTGCGTCGAAGTGGCCGCCTGCCCCGCCGCCATCCACGTCCGCGACTCCAAGAACACCGCCGGCGCTCGGCTCGCCCTCTCCCCCACCGCCTGGTCGGTGTTCACAGGGTTCACCGCAGGCGGCCGTCACGGCTGAAGCCGCTGGTGCCGCCAACCGCTTTCGGCCTTTTCATGGCGCAGCCGGCGATGCAGCCGGTCAGGGCTGCCGTACCAGAACTCGATGGACTCGGGTCGTAGCAGATAGCCGGTCCAGCCCTCGGGTCGGGAGATCGGGGCGCCGCCGTTGGCCAGTTCGCGGGCGCGGGCCCGGAACTCCGCTTCGTCGTGCAGCGGTTCGCTCTGCCGGGAGGCCGCGGTGGTGGCACGGGCGGCGAGCGGCCGGTCCTCGAACAGCGCGTCCGACTCCTCGGGTCCGACCGGTTCCACCGGTCCGGCCACCGTGATCTGCTGGAGGGTCTCGCGCCAGTAGAAGGTGGCCGACGCGTACGGCGTCGCGGCCAGGTCGCGGCCCTTGCGACTGCCGCGGAAGCTGGTGAACAACAACCCCCGGTCGTCCGTCTCCTTGAGCATCAGCACCCGGTTGGAGGGCCGTCCGGCGGCGTCCGCGGTGGCCAGCACCATGGCGTACGGCTCCCGGACCCCGCGCCGCACCGCGCCCTCAAGCCACTGCCGCAGCAGGCCTTCGGGACGGTCCGGCGGGGTGTCGAACTCGGGAAGTTCCAGCGTGGTGTCACCGCTCAGCGTCTGCGCCGAAGTAGGCACGTCCCGACTCCTTTTCATTCCTCCGCGCAGTCTTGTCAGGGACATGTATCGCTCCTATAGTCCCGTTCAAATAATGGGAGCGCTCCCACGGATGCGCAAGCGGGAGCACTCCGCCCTCCGACCTCGCCCCCCTCGAAGAGGCCCCCCATGCGACCGTTGCCCCACCGGCTCGACACCGCGCGCGGCCTGCTGTGCGCGGTGCTCGCGACCGTCGCCCTGATCGCCACCGCTCTGGCGACCGCACCGGCGGCGCGCGCCGACACACAGATCTGCGACGCCTTCGGAACGACCACGATCCAGGGCCGCTACGTCGTCCAGAACAACCGCTGGGGCTCCGACGCCGCCCAGTGCATCACCGTCACGGACTCCGGCTTCCGGATCAACCGGGCCGACGGCTCGGCGGCCACCAACGGCGCTCCGAAGTCGTACCCGTCCGTCTACAACGGCTGCCACTACACCAACTGCTCGCCGGGCACGGCGCTCCCGGCCCGGCTGGACACCATCTCCAGCGCGCCCACCAGCATCTCGTACAGCTATGTCAGCGACGCGGTCTACGACGCCGCCTACGACATCTGGCTGGACCCGACGGCCCGCAAGGACGGCGTGAACCGGACCGAGATCATGGTCTGGTTCAACAAGGTCGGGCCGATCCAGCCGGTGGGTTCGCAGACCGGCACGGCCACGGTCGCCGGCCGGTCCTGGCAGGTGTGGTCCGGCAGCAACGGCTCCAACAACGTGCTGTCCTTCGTCGCCCCCTCGGCGATCACCAGCTGGAACTTCGACGTGATGGACTTCGTCCAGCAGGCGGTCACCCGCCAACTGGCCCAGAGCAACTGGTACCTGACGAGCGTGCAGGCGGGCTTCGAGCCCTGGCAGAACGGCACCGGGCTCGCCGTGACGTCGTTCTCGTCGGAGATCCGCACGGGTGGCAACGGGGGCGGCAACCCCGGTGGTCAGGCCGCCTGCTCGGTGACGTACGCCACGAACGTCTGGCAGGGCGGGTTCACCGCCGACGTCACCGTCCGCAACACCGGTTCGGCGGCGGTGGACGGCTGGCAGCTCGGCTTCACCCTGCCCTCCGGGCAGCGCGTCACCAGCGCCTGGAACGCCACGGTGAACCCGTCCTCGGGTGCCGTCACCGCGACCGCTCTGTCGCACAACACGCGGATAGCGCCGGGCGGCAGCCAGACCTTCGGCTTCCAGGGCACCTACAGCGGCACGTTCGCCGCGCCGAGCGCCTTCACCCTCAACGGCACTGGCTGCACCACCGCCTGAGACGCACCACCACCCCCACAAGGAAGGAAGGACCGAACGTGGCTCGACGCAGCAGACTCTTATCGGTGGCGGCGGCCTTCGCCACCCTCCTCGCGGCACTGGGCCTGACCCTTCTCGGTCAGGGCCGCGCCGAGGCGCACGGCGTGGCGATGATGCCCGGTTCGCGCACCTATCTGTGTTACGTGGACGCCCGCACGGCGACCGGCAGTCTCGACCCGACGAACCCCGCGTGCCGGGACGCCCTGAACAAGAGCGGCGCCACGCCCCTGTACAACTGGTTCGCGGTACTCGACTCCAACGCCGCCGGCCGGAACCAGGGTTACGTGCCGGACGGCACCCTGTGCAGCGCGGGCGACCGCTCGCCGTACGCCTTCTCCGCCTACAACGCCGCCCGCGCCGACTGGCCCAGGACCCATCTGACCTCCGGGTCCACGATGGAGCTCCAGTACAGCAACTGGGCCGCCCACCCGGGTGACTTCCGCGTCTACCTGACCAAGCCCTCCTGGTCGCCCACGTCCCAGCTGCGCTGGGCCGACCTGGACCTGATCCAGACCGTCAGCAACCCGCCTCAGGTGGGGTCGCCGGGCACCGACGGCGGCCACTACTACTGGAACCTCCCGCTGCCCTCCGGCCGTTCGGGCAACGCGCTGCTCTTCATCCAGTGGGTGCGCTCCGACAGCCAGGAGAACTTCTTCTCCTGCTCGGACATCGCCTTCGACGGCGGCCACGGCGAGGTGACGGGCATCCGGAACTCCGGCTCGCCCACCCCGACCCCGACCCCGACCCCGACGCCGACGCCCACTCCGACCCCGACTCCCACCCCAACCCCGACGGCCTCCGGTCCGCAGACCGGCTCCTGCATGGCCGTGTACAACGTGGAGAACTCCTGGAGCGGCGGCTTCCAGGGTTCCGTGGAAGTGATGAACCACGGCACGGCACCACTGAACGGCTGGACGGTGACGTGGAAGCCCGGCACCGGAACCAAGATCAATAGCGCCTGGAACGGCAACCTGACCACAGCCGGAGACGGCACGATCACGGTCAAGAACGCCGACTACAACCGGACCGTACCCCCTGACGGAAGTGTCTTCTTCGGATTCACCGCCACGTCCACGGGCAACAACTTCCCGGTCGGTTCGATCAGCTGCACCGCGAGCTGACACCCACACCGTCCCTCACCCGGGCGCGCCGGCATCCCGCCGGCGCGCCCTCTCATGTGCGCCGGGGAACTCCGCTCGCGGTTCCCTCCTGGGCGCTGAGCGCCTGCACCTCCGCGTACGAGGGAGCGGCGCCCCGTGGAGTGCGCCCGTCCGCGACGGCGGTCATCGCCTCCACGGCGGCGCCCAGCGCCACCCGGTACAGCAGGGAGCCGAGGCTGATCCGGCGTACGCCGAGGTCGGCGAGGTGGGGGACGGTGGGGCCGGCCGGGGAGTAGAGGATGTTGAGGGGTGCGTCGAGGTGCCCCACGAGGGCGGCGATCGCCTCGGGTTCGGTCAGCCCGGGGACGAACACCCCGTCGGCGCCCGCCTGTTGGTAGAGGTCGAGCCGGCGCAGTGTCCGTGTGACGTCTCCGTCGCTCAGCCAGTACGTGTCCGTGCGCGCGTTGACGAACAGGCCGGGGGCTGCGGACTTCACCGCGGTGATCTTCGCGGCGTGCCGGTCGGGCGGCCCGAGCCCGTCCTCCAGATTGATGCCGCGGGCCCCCGCTTCCCACAGCCGCCGGGCGAACTCGGCCACCTCGTCCGGGTCTTCGCTGAACCCGCCCTCAGCGTCGACGGAGAGCAGGAAGGGCTGCGAGCCGAGGAGGAGGGCGAGGCGGAGGGTGAGTTCGCGGGTCGCGGCGGCACCGTCGGGCAGTCCGGCGGAGGCGGCGACGCCGAGGCTGGTGGTGCCGATGGCCGGGAATCCGCGGGCGGCGAGCAACAGGGCAGAGGCCCGGTCCCAGGCGTTCGGCAGCAGCAGCGGCTCGTCGGCCCGATGGAGGTCGGCGAAGGCGGTCATGACAGGTCTCCGACGGCGTCCGCGTAGTACGCGGATCCGGCGAGGTGGCAGGCGAGTTCGCGAAAGCTCCAGCCCTCGCCCGGCGAGTGGTCGAGCTGCTCGTCGGTGAGCGCGTCCAGGCGGTTGGCCCAGATCCGGGCCAGTCGGGTCAGACGGCTGCGCGTCTCGTCGAGATCCTCGGGGGTGAAGGGGGCGCGGTCGGACTCGGTCGTGATCACGGAGGCGTGCCAGCGGTCGGGCCGGGGCTCTTCTCCGGCCAGCCGCGCCTCCATTTCGGCCAAGTGGTCGATCATGTGGTCGGCGACGCGGCGGATCGCCTTGTGCGGGGTGTACACACGGCCGTCGACGCGGGCGGGCGTGCCGTCCCAGGCGGTCCAGGTGGCGGCCAGTTCGAGTACGTGGTCGACCATGGAGGTGACGGCTGCGGCGGGTGTCTCGTAGACGGTCTCGCTCATGCGGCCCACGCTAGGGGCCGGTTGTTTCGGTACCGGCCGAACCGTTCCGCTCAGCCCGCCCTCTCCCCCGCGCCGCGCTCCACGCAGAACTCGTTCCCCTCCGGGTCGGCGAGCACCGCCCAGCCCGTGCCGTCCGGATTGCGACGGTCGGCGACCAGCGTCGCGCCGAGGTCCAGCAGCCGCTCCACCTCCTCGTCGCGGGTGCGGTCCTGCGGCTGGAGGTCCAGGTGTACGCGGTTCTTGACCGTCTTGGCGTCCGGCACCGTGACGAAGAGCAGGCCGGCGCCCTCGATCAGGGCCTCGTCGTCACCCGGCTCGTCGTCCTCGTGCACCGGCAGGTCCAGGACCTTGGACCAGAAGGTGCCCAGGGCGTGGGCGTCGGCGCAGTCGATCGTGACATGACGTATGGCGGAGGTCATACGGGGATGATGCCAGGGCGTCCGGGGCCGTGCAGGGGAATTCTGCGGGGCCCGATCGGTTAGCGTCGTGCCATGGACAGCGTCATCCCCAGCGCCACCTCCCCCGCCCTCGCCGACGCGCTCGACGGCGGGACGGTCGTACTCGACGGCGGCATGTCCAACCAGCTGGAGTCGGCCGGGTACGACCTGAGTGACGAGCTGTGGTCGGCGCGACTGCTGGCCGAGCGGCCGGAGGCGGTCACTCAGGCGCACCTGGCGTACTTCGAGGCGGGGGCGAGCGTGGCGATCACCGCGAGCTACCAGGCCACCTTCGAGGGGTTCGCGCGGCGGGGGATCGGACGGGAACGGGCCGCCGGACTCATGCGGCTGAGCGTGGAGTCGGCGCGGGAGGCGGCGCGGCGGGCGCGCGCGCTCGGGGTGGTACGGCCGTTGTGGGTGGCCGCGTCGGCGGGGCCGTACGGGGCGATGCTCGCCGACGGCTCCGAGTACCGGGGCCGGTACGGGCTCACCGTCGACGAGCTGGAGCGTTTCCACCGGCCCCGCCTGGAGGTGCTGGCCGCCGCCCGACCCGACGTGCTGGCGCTGGAGACGGTGCCCGACACGGAGGAGGCGCGGGCGCTGCTGCGGGCGGTGCGCGGGCTGGGGGTGCCGGCCTGGCTCTCGTACACCGTCGCCGGTGACCGCACGCGCGCCGGGCAGCCGCTGGAGGAGGCGTTCGCCCTGGCCGCCGACGCGGACGAGGTGATCGCGGTCGGCGTGAACTGCTGCGCGCCCGGCGACGCGGCGGCCGCGGCGCGCACGGCCGCCCGGGTCACCGGCAAACCGGTCGTGGTCTACCCCAACAGCGGCGAGTCCTGGGACGCCGAGTCCCGTTCCTGGACCGGCCGCTCCACCTTCACCCCGGCCCAGGTGGACCGCTGGCGCGCCGCCGGCGCTCGCCTGATCGGCGGCTGCTGCCGAGTGGGCCCGGAGGCGGTCGCGGAGATCGCCCGCGCGCTGTCGCCCCGGTAGCGGCCCACACGGCACCCTCACGGGACCGGCGGCCACCAGCCGACGCGCACCACACCGCCGCCCCTCCCGACGGCCGACCGGACGGCGGCCCCTGCCGGACCGTAGCGGGGCGATCTTGATTCCGGTTCGATGACGTGCTCGTTTTGCCTGGGCAGTGGGCTCTGCGTTCCTCGGCATGCCTGTTGAGTGCCTGTCTGCTGAACAAGAGAGCCCAAGGCCTTGGTGTCCAGACGGAAGAACTGTTCCAACTCGCCGGACGACGGTTCCGTGGCGAACCGCCCGTAGTGGGGCCGCCTTCGCCGGACAGCCACCGTTCACATGGCCTCCTTGGAACCTACGTCAGACCACATGTCAAGCAGCGACTCGCCGACACTTTCCGGCATCCCGCCGCCACGGCGGGTGAGCACACGTCAGAAGATCACCCGCAAGGGCTAATTACCATTCAATCTCCAAAATTCAGGGCATTTTTGACGGTCACTCAGCTCTTCTTCAGGGCGGCGCAAAGGACCTCCATATACCCGATCGGCCCCACAAAGCCGGTAATCACGATTTGCTCGACATGACAGCAATAGGGGGTGTTAGTACGTTCAATCACGCACCGGCTGCCACAGCGGGTGTTCCTCTCTCCGTCTCAGAAGGAGAACAAACGACATGATCATGAACCGTTCCCATGCGATCGCCACGGCCATCGCGGCCGCCGCGGCACTGACCGCGACCGGCATCACCTACGCCACCGCCGCCCCCGAGTCGGCCCCGGCCGTCGTCAAGCAGGCCCCCGCTCCCGCCTACGCCCCGATGGGCGGCGAGGGCGGACAGGGCAAGGGCAACGAGGGCGGCGGCCGCGGCGGCGAGGGTGGCGAGCGCGGTGAGGGTGGCGAGCGCGGCGAGCACGGCAAGCGCCGCCACCACGAGATCGGCAGAATCTTCATCAACGAGCGGTCGTTCGCCGCCGTGCCCGACGGCTGCATCACCGTGGTCAGCGGTCTGGGCTCCAAGAGCTTCAACATCCGCAACGACAGCAAGAGGACCGTCGAGTTCTTCCGCGGCGTCACCTGCGACAACGGCGCCCCCATCGCCACCGTCGGCCCCCGCAGCGAGGCCAACAACGTCCGCCCGGGCAAGATCAAGGACGAGGACGAGGACGAGAGGGGCGAGCACGAGAAGGGCGAGCACGAGAAGGGCGAGCACGAGAAGGGCGAGCACGAGAAGGGCGAGCACGAGAAGGGCGAGCACGAGAAGGGCGAGCACCACAAGAAGCACCACGAGGAGATGGAGGACGGAGTAAAGGTCAAGAACGGAGTCGTCGGCAGCTTCCGCGTCATCAAGCGCCACCACGGCGGGAAGGGCGAGGGCGGCGAATTCGGCGGATTCGACGAAGACTGAACCCAGCAACCGCGTGATGCGCTTGCTGGAGAACCCGGCCCGCCGTAATCGGGCCGACGCCCTCCAGCCAGGCGCACAACACAGAATCCCGGCCCGCCGCAATCGGGCCGGGATTCTCGTCTGGACCCCGGCCCGAGGACAACGGAGTTCGCCCGGTTGCTGTCGGCGCCCCGGCCGGTCGTCGCGGGCCCCACCCGGTTCCGGCGGCCGTGGCTCCCTCTCCCCGGCGAAGGAACGTCAGCGGCCTCCCACGCCCCCCGGGCGGCGCAGGCGTCGTACCACCGCGCGGAGTTCCGTGGCGCGGGCCCGGGTGCCGTCGAGGGTGGGCGGCGGCTCGGGGGCGGCCGTCCAGAGGGCGAGTTCGGCGTCGCGTGGGCCGTGGACGGTGTGGGGCGGGCCGTCGCCGAAGACGTGTACCGGGTGGGTGGCGTCCCAGGGCTGCCAGCCGGGGTCGCCGTCGGTGGCGAAGCGGACCCAGGCCGCGTGCATGGCCTCGGCCAGCTCCTGCGGGGCGCCCTCCCCGGCCAGCCTGCGGGAGTCCGAGATGCCGCCGGTGTCGAAGACGAAGCCGAGTTCCAGGGCGTGGCAGGCGCCGAGGTCCGGCAGCAGCGAGGGCCAGGCGAACTCGTAGACGTACGACGAGCCCGGACGCGCGTCGGCCAGGCGGTGCAGCGGGCGGCGCAGCAGGTGGTCGGTGACCAGTTGCCCGACGATCTCGGCGGTGCCGGCCCCGGGGCGCAGCGCCCGGTAGCCGCGGACCACCTCGTGCCCGCAGTGGCAGCGGGCCATGGCGGCGGCCAGCGCGACGGCACCGAGCCGGTCGACGCGCTCCAGCAGCCCGCCCGGGACCAGCCACAGCCGGTACTCGTCGCGGGTCCAGCCCATGAGGAGGTCCGCTCCCCGCGCCGCGTCGCCCTCCACCAGGGCCTGGAGCGGGTCGCGCGGAACGAGGTCGCCGTCGACGACGATGCCGAAGGCGGGCCCGCCGAGGACCGGGCCGCCGAGCCGGCCGACCTCGGCCTGGGTGCGCAGCAGCAGGTCCCGGTCGACGGCGGCGAACGCCTCCGCGGTGGCGGGCACCTTCAGCCGGGCCGCCATGCGCCGCACCATCCGCCGTACGTTGCCGCGGTCGGCGGCCTCCGGCGGCCCGCTCTGGAGGACCGCGCGCCGGAACAGGCCCTGGGCCTGCGGGGCGGCGACGAGGGCGCCGATGCTGATGGCTCCGGCCGACTGGCCGCACAGGGTGATCCGGTCCGGGTCGCCGCCGAAGGCCCCGATCGCCTCGTGGACCCAGCGCAGGGCGGCGAGCTGGTCGCGCAGGCCGGGGTTGGCGGGGGCGTCCGGGAAGAGTCCGTAGCCCTCCACGCCGAGCCGGTAGTTCACGGACACCAGGACGACGCCGTCGCGGGCGAAGGCACGCCCGTCGTAGACGGGCACGGCGGAGGAGCCGCGGGTGAGCGCGCCGCCGTGCAGCCAGACCATGACGGGGAGCCGGGCTGCCGGGTCCGGATCGGGTGTCCACACATTGAGGTTGAGGCAGTCGTCGCCGGGGACGACCGGGTCGGACAGGTACCGGGCGAAGGCCTCGGAGTACGGAGGCTTCGGCGCGGTCGGGCCGAAGAGGGCGGCGTCGCGCACACCGTCCCAGGGCTCGGGCGGCACCGGCGGCCGGAACCGCCGGGGGCCGAAGGGGGGTGCGGCGTACGGGACGCCGCGGAACACGGCCACTCCGCGCTCATGTCTGCCTCGCACCGCCCCGTAGGGGGTGGTGACCACGGGGTTCGATCTGTCGGACGTCATGCGCCCACCAGCCCTTCGCCGCGTCTCGCACCGGTATCACCGAAGCGCACGGCCGTCTCCCGGTATTCCGGGCGCGCGGGGTGCCGGCACCGCCGTACGGCGGAAGTCCGGTGGAGGTCCGGTGGACCACTACCGGTTCTCGCTGCGGCCGAACCTGAGGTAGGCGACCAGCCCGATCACGTTGCCGAAGGCGCAGACGGCCAGCCACGCCAGGGGCGAGAGCTGCCTGGTGTCGGGGTGCCGCGAGATGTCGATCATGCAGTAGACGGCGGGGAGCAGCGCCACCAGCGGCACGAGCGCGATCCACGGGGTGGGGGACGACGCGGGGAAGGAGTCGGCGAGCACAGGAGGTCTCCTTCTCGAAGAGCGGGGGGCGGACGCGGTGGTCACGGGCGGGATACCGGATCGATACCAGTAATGATCGCCCCCGGCAATGGGAACAGCGGCGGCGGCCGCCGAGCCCGCGACCGCACCTCACCCGGCCGCTGACCCCGCCGCCCACTCGATCCCGCCGCGCAGATGGGCCCGGAAGTCCGGGTCCGCGTAGGCCTCGGAGGCATGGCCGAGCGCCGTGTAGAAGACGCGGCCCCGGCCCTGTTCGCGGCACCACACCAGGGGGTGGTCGGTGCCCATGCCCCCGCCGCGGTAGGACGACTCGTCGGCGCGCGCCAGGACCCGTACGGCGCCGCGCGGGTTGGTGCGGAAGTCGTACCACTCGTCGGTGAAGGCCCACTCGGCGGGCAGGTGCCGGGTGGCCGGATGGTCGCGGTCCTCGACCAGGACCCGGCCCGGCTGGTAATTCGGGTGCCGGGCGAACCGGGCGCCGAGCAGTTCGCCGTAGTACGGCCAGTCGTACTCCGTACAGGCCGCCGCGTGCACGCCGACGAACCCGCCGCCCCGCTCGACGTACGCGGCGAGGCGCTCCCGGCCGGCCGGGGTGAGCACCTCGCCGCTGGTGGAGAGGAAGACGACGGCGGCGTACCGCTCCAGGGGCCGGGCGAGGGCCTCGGGGTCCTCGGTGTGCACGACCTCGAAGCCGTCGAGGGCGCGCAGCGCGGCGACGGCGTCCGGGATGGAGTCGTGGCGGTAGTCGGCGGTACGGGTGTGGACGAGGAGTCGGCGGTCCATGGCGGACGACCCTACGCCGCCGCCGGGCCCCGACGGGAGGTCGAGGGAGGCCCCGGGCGGCGCGGCGGCCCGTCGGGCCGGTCACCCTTTCGACGAGCCGTTCTGGTCGTCCTTGTGCGGGCTCCGCGTGTGCGTGGTCTTCACATGGGCCCGCAGCCGTGCCGTCACGTCCTCCGGGGGCAGGAAGCGCGACCACCGCTCGGGGAACTCCGCGGGCATGTCGGGGTCCTCCGGGTCGTCGGGCTCGTTCTCGCGGGTCGCGGCGGCGCGGGCGACGTACTCGGCGATCTGCGCCTCGCGCACCCGCTCGTTGGCGGCGCGCGCCAGGGCCGTGGCGGCGGCCGGCCAGACCCGGTCGATGGCGGCGTTGACCGCCGCCCCGACGAGCACGGCGAACGCGGACACACCGATCCACAGCAGCACGGCGACCGGCGCGGCGAGTGAGCCGTAGATGGTCGGGCCCTCCACGGTGCTGGTGAGGTAGATGCGCAGCAGGAAGCTGCACACCACCCACATGGCCAGGGCGACGAGGGCGCCGGGCACGTCCTCGATCCACGCGGAACGCACCGGCACGGACACGTGGTACAGCGTGGTCAGGAACACGACGGACAGCACGATCACGACCGGCCAGTACAGGATCTGGACGAGCGTCGTCGACCACGGCACGATCCGCACCACCGCGTCCGGGCCGGCCACCATCAGCGGCAGCGCGATGGAGCCGATCAGCAGGGCCACGATGAACAGACCGAAGGCCAGCAGCCGGGTCTTGACGATGCCGCGCACGCCGTCGAGGCCGTACATGACGGTGATGGTTTCGATGAAGACGTTCACCGCGCGCGAGCCCGACCACAGGGCGAACACGAAGCCGATGGAGATCACGTCGGGCCGGCCGCCCTTCATGACGTCCCGCAGGATCGGCTGGGTGATCTCCTTGACCCCCTGGTCGGACAGGACCGTGCGGGAGGCGTCCAGGATGTTGCGCTCCAGGCTGGCGATGGTGTGCGCGCCGGTCCAGGTGTCGACGTAGAAGAGCAGTCCGATCAGGCTCAGCAGCAGCGGCGGCACGGACAGCAGGGAGAAGAACGCCGCCTCGGCCGCCAGCCCCAGGATCCGGTACTCCATGCACGAGTTGACGGTGTCCTTCAGCAGCAGCCAGGCGGTCCTGCGTTTGGATACGTTCCGGTAGAGGGCTCGTGCCCGGTGGAGGCGGCCGGAGGGCCTTTCGGGGGTTTCGCTGGCTGACTGCTGCACGAGCCAAAGGTATCTCCGTCGGCCCCGCTCCCCCGCACCCGCCGGGGGGCGGCCTTCAGGCAGGACATCTGGCGGGGGTCCGGCGGGCCCGCTGCGGGGCGGCCGTGTGATGCCCGGTGCCGTACCGCGGGGTAGGTTCCGTCGTATGGCACCCAGCACGCACACCGTGACCAACCAGCCGCCGCCGCTGGTCGGATACGACGTCTTCGCCGCCGATCAGGCCCTGGCCGAGGCGGTCGGACGGCACGTGGAGGCGGGGCTGCTCGACGAGGCGCGCGCGGAGCTGACGACGCTCGGGCGGGCCGCCGGCTCGGCCCAGGTGCAGGAATGGGGAGCGCAGGCCAACGAGAACCCGCCGAGGCTGCGCACCCACGACCGCTACGGCCACCGCGTCGACGAGGTCGAGTTCCACCCGGCCTGGCACCGGCTCCTCGGCAAGGGCGTCTCGGCCGGGCTGACCGCGGCCTGGGACCGTCCGGCCGGGCATGTGCGGCGGGCGGCCGCCTTCCTGGTGTGGACGCAGGTCGAGGCCGGCACCTGCTGCCCGCTGTCGATGACCCACGCGGCCGTGCCCGCGCTGCGCACCGACCCGGAGCTGTCCGCCGAGTGGGAGCCGCGGCTGACGTCCGTGGTCTACGAGCGCGAACTGCGGCCCGCGCATCTGAAGGCCGGGGCGCTGTTCGGGATGGGGATGACCGAGAAGCAGGGCGGCAGCGACGTACGGGCGGGCACCACCGCGGCCAGGCCGCTCGCCGAGGACGGCGCCTACGAGCTGACCGGGCACAAGTGGTTCTGCTCGGCGCCGATGTCGGACGGGTTCCTCGTGCTGGCGCAGGCTCCGGGAGGGCTGACCTGTTTCCTGGTGCCGCGGGTGCTGGCGGACGGCACGCGCAACGTGTTCCTGATCCAGCGGCTCAAGGACAAGCTGGGCAACCGGTCGAACGCCTCCGCCGAGGTCGAGTTCGACGGGACCTGGGCGCGCCGGGTGGGCGAGGAGGGGCGCGGGGTGCGCACCATCATCGAGATGGTCGCGGCGACCCGGCTGGACTGCGTGCTCGGGTCGGCGGGGCTGATGCGGCAGGCGGTGGCGCAGGCGGTGCACCACTGCGGGCACCGCGAGGCGTTCGGCGGCAAGCTCGTCGACAAGCCGCTGATGCGCAACGTGCTGGCCGACCTCGCGCTGGAGTCGGAGGCGGCGACGACACTCGCGCTGCGCCTGGCAGCCGCCTACGACGACGGGGGCGAGCAGGAGCGGGCGCTGCTGCGGATCGCGGTGCCGGCCGCCAAGTACTGGGTCACCAAGCGGTGCGCGCCGCTGGCGGTGGAGGCCTCCGAGTGCCTGGGCGGCAACGGGTACGTGGAGGAGTCCGGGATGCCCCGCCTGGTGCGCGAGTCGCCGCTCAACTCGATCTGGGAGGGCGCCGGGAACGTACAGGCGCTGGACGTGCTGCGGGCGCTGACGCGGGAGCCGCAGGCGCTCGACGCCTATCTGCGGGAGGTGGGCCTGGCGCGCGGCGCCGACCACCGTCTCGACGCGGCGATCAAGCAGCTGCTCACCGAACTCGCCGAGCTGGAGGGCGCCGAGGCCCGGGCCCGGCGGCTGACCGAACGGCTGGCGCTGGTGCTCCAGGGGGCGCTGCTGGTGCGGTACGCGCCGCCGGACGTCGCCGACGCGTTCTGCGCCTCGCGGCTGGGCGGCGAGTGGGGCGCCGCCTTCGGGGCGCTGCCGCACACCCTGAACCTGGCGGCGGTGGTGGAACGGGCGCGCCCCGCGCACTGACGCGGGGGTGGTGCTGCGCCGACACGGCACCACCCCCGCACTTCAGGCCCGTTCCAGGCCGTATAGGCCGCACACGGCAGCGTTGGACAAGTTTCAATGAACTCAAGCCTGTTTCACCAGGGTCGCAAGGGGTTGCAACTTGCGCGTCCGCGTGAGCGGACCGCGCGCTTCCGGCACGGCCGGGCAGCACGGTGCACGGGGCGGCCGGGAGGGGCGCGACCGTGTACGACGCAGGGCCGGGGCGCCCCGGGGATGCCGGTTGCCCGGACCCCAGCGGACCGCTGGAGACCGTGCATCCGGCCACGCCGCCTTGGGTCGGCTCGGTGGCGAAACTGGCCGAGGCGACGCCGTGGGAGCCGCAGCCGGCCTCGCTGGAGCGGCTGCGGGCGGTCGCGGCGCCGGTGCTGCCGGCCCGGCTGGACGGCCGGGCGGTGGTGGTGGACGCGGACGCCTGGCCGGCGGCGGTGAGCGGAATGCCGTACACGGCGCGGATCCCGCTGCCCAAGTCCCGCTCGGCGGGCCCCGTGTGGCTGCCCGCGGTCGGCCTGTGCTCTCTGGAGCCGCCGGCGGACGACTGTTGACACGGGCCCGTGAGGGACCGGCCCCGCACGACGGCGCCCGGATCGTGCTGGACCCGGCCCGGCCGCGCCGCTGGTCGGTGACCGTCCTGGGCGGCGGGGGCTCCTGGACCCACGAACTGAGCCCGCGCCACACCGAATTGCTCTGCTCCCGGACGCCCCGGACGACCTCCCCCCACTCGGCGGCACCGGCGGTACGAGGGGAGCGTGTCATCACGGTGCCGTGAGTGGCGCGGGTGGGTGACCCCGGTGGCCCCAGTAGGTCAAGGGTTCGGCCCCGGGGTGGCATCTTCCGCATAATTGCAGGGTCTTCGACCTGTCGCGGGCCCGACTGCCGTAGCATCGCCCCAGGGTCGCCCCAGCCGCTACTCGGTCAACGCTCGGACCTCCCGAAGCAGTTGGCCCGTGTGCGCGGAACAGGCGTCCCGGAGGCGGACCGAGCCCTGAAAAGGGGGCTGTATGAAGCAGCGCGGCAGACACCGCAGGCGCAGACGGGGCAGGGCGCTGCGCGCGGTCCTGGCCGGGGCCGGCCTCGCGCTGACCGCTGCCGCCACCATGATCAGCACCTCGCAGGCCACGGTCGCCGACGACCCCGGGGCCCTGAAGCCGCTCACCTCGTCCGCCGAGCTCGACCGGCTGCGGCTGACCGAGCAGCCGGTGCCGCAGAGGTCCCTCGACCGGCTCGCCGCGGCGATGGGCCGGCCGGTCGGTGTCGGCACGGTGCTCAGCGGCGCCGACCGCTCGCTGCGCGACGCGGACGAGTGCAGCGACCACGAGAAGAAGGCGCTGCCCGTCGAGCCGGCGGCCACGCGCGCGTACTGCTGGGACCCCGCGGATTCCGCCACCCGCCGGTGGCGGCCGGAGTCGGTGACCACCTCCGGGGACGCCGAGGACAGCGGCCGGTGGGGCGCCCACCGGGTGATCCTCTCCGGCTGGACGCACGACACCGACGACGGGCGCGGACTGGCCCGGGTGGCCTTCGTCAACGCCGACGACCCCGGCCACCTCACCTACACCTGGGCGCTGCTCGCCGTCCCGGTCGACGGCGGACGCGACTTCCGCGGGCTCGTCTCGCGCGTGTCGGGGATGGTCTGGTACCGGGACAAACTGCTGGTCACCACCTCCGGCGGCGAGCGCGACGCGCTGTACGTCTACGACCTGCGCCGCATCCACCGCGCCACGGTCGACGGCCGAGAGGTGGGCCGGGTGCCGGGCGGCTGGTCGGCGCACGGCTACCGGTGGGTGCTGCCCGCCGTCGCCTCCTACCGCCCGGCCGACGGCAACTGCGTCCGGGCGGCCGGCGCGGACGTGTCCGCGCTGCCCTGCCCGGACGGCCTCTCCCTGGACCGCAGCTCCGCGCCGGCCAGCCTGGTCGCGAGTCAGGCCGCGCCCACGGACGGCGGCCGCCACACGCGCCTGTGGCGCTACTCCTTCAGCCGGGACCCCCTCCGCTCCGGCCTGCTGGCCACCGACTCCGGCGGCACGGTGGCCTCGGACGAGGCCTACGGGACGAAGGCGGAGGACGTCCGGGGCGTCCTGTCCCACCGTCCGGGCCCGTCCGCGACGCCGGACTGGTACCTGGGCCGCCCCGCGGACGAGGGCACCCACGGCACTCTGTGGCGGCAGGACGAGCGCGGTGCGAAGGCCGCCGAGTGCGGCTCCGAGGACACCCACCGCTGCTGGGGCGACGGCACCGGCTCCCTGTCCTACTGGCAGGAGACCGGCGACGTCTGGTCCCTGTCGGGCCGGATGCTGTTCGCGCTGCCGCTGTCCTCGGTCGAACGGGAGCTGCGCTAGCTGAAGCGTGTTGCAGAAGGACGTGAACAGGCTGCCTGAGCTGGGCTGTTGGCGTGTCTGGTCATGCGGTGAGGGCGAGGTTGTGCATGCGGGCGACGGCCTGGACGGCGTGGTGGAGGCCGTCGCCGTGTTGCCTGCAGTCGCGGGGGATCTCGTAGTTCTTCATCCGGCCGATCACGTGCTCGACACGGACGCGGACCTTTCGGTGGGCGACGTTGTCAAGGGCGAAAAGGGGCCGCGTCTGCACGGCCCTGCTCGTCTCCGCCCCAGGGAACCTGCCTGGGGCCTCACCCGGGTCCCCGGCCGGTTTGCTCGGTTTCGAGCCAGCCCAGGCGTGCCGCATGGAAGCCCAACTGCATGCGATTGCGCACTTTCACGGTGTCCATCAAGTGCCGCAGCCGGCGCTGCACCGTCCGCAGGGAGGTGCGCAGTTGGGTGGCGATCGCCTGGTCGGTGAGGCCGGTCAGTGACAGGCTGAGGATCTGCGCGTCCAGATCATCGATGGCGGGCGGGTTCTGCAAGGCACCCGCGGAGGTGACGAACTGCGTCGCTCTCTCCCATTCGGACTCGAACAGTGCTATCAGCGCGTCGAGCAGGCTGCTCTCGTGCACGAGCAGGGCTCCCGCCTTCGCGGCACTGGCCGAACCGAGGAGTGGAACAATCGCCAACTCGCGGTCCACGATGAAGAGTTTCAGTGGCAGAGTGCCGGTGACCCGGACTTCCTCTCCTGCGGCCCGCGCCTGGGCGATCTCGTCGAACGACGGGGTTCCCCCGTCGAGCATCGCGCGTTCGAGCAGCACGCGATAACGGACGCCGCGCTCGATGACCGCGCCGTCGGTCATGTTGCCGGGCGAAAAGAACGGCGCCTTGACGAAGTTCATGATCTCTTTCCGTGCGCCGAGTTGTATGTGGCCGACGCGTTCGCGGATGGCCTCGGCTCCGTGGATCACGTCGACGACCTCCGCGACGCCGCGCCCGAGGGTGGCCGCGCGGTAGATTTCGTCGAGGGAGTCGACCTCGAGTTCCGCCAGATTGAGTTCGTTCTGTCGCTGGACCAGGAGCGCCCGAAGCACCGCCGCCGGTGGGGATGCGACGAACCGAGTGGTGTCGCCGACGCTGCGCGCGGCGAGCCCCTGGCCTTCGAGCCTGCCGAGGATGCGCACCACCAGGAGGGGGTTGCCGCCGACGAGTTCGGCGAGTTCGGCGGGAGTGGCGGAGGCTACCGAGACCAGGGTGCGGTAGGTGTCTGCCTCTTCGGGGGTGAGTCCCAGCACGTCTGACAGCATGATGCTCCTGCGCTTGTCTTTCGGTACTTCGGTCGGGCGTTTGTGTCATGGAAGGAGGCCGCCGCCCTCGATGTGTCACCCAGGGCGAGGCCACCGGAATGTGGATCGGGGCATGCCGCAATCCGGTGCAAGTGGCACCGGCCCAACGGCCTGACCAAGCGGTGTGTGCGGATCAGTTACTCGCAGTCGGCCTGCGATCGTCGACCCTGTCCGCGTTCGGCGAGGGCTTCGCCGAAAACGCGAGAGAAGGCCGGGGCGAAACTCATGTCACGCCCCGGCCGTGATCCCTCAGGGTCGGTTCACCGTTTCAGCGGTTCACCTCAGCGCAGCCGGTACGCCTTGGGAATGGTCTGCTTGACGGTGTTGCCCGCACTGTCGGTCGCGGTGATCCGCAGTGCGACTCCTCCGGGAGCCTCGTCACGCTTCGGGTGCTTGATTTGCGCGGTGAAGGTGTTCTTCCCGTCGGCCTTGGTGCTCACCGGCTTCCAGGTCTTGCCGCCGTCGAAGCTGGCCTCCGCCCGCAACTCGGTCACGGTCGGCGGCGTGCTGAGCCGATCCTGGTAGTAGCCGGTGACGGTGATGGGATGGACCCCGCCGGCCTTGGCGGTGTTGTCCAGGTCCAGGCCCAGGTCGTAGCGCAGGAAGATGAGCGGCTCCGGACGGCACGGACCGGTTTCCTTGAGAATGACGTCGGCGATGCACGGCTGTGACGTCGGCGTGTCGGGCTTGGTCGCCCGGTCGGACGTGTACTCCCACGCGGTCTTGACCCCGTTGGTCTCCGCCTGGAACGTGTAGCGGGCGGATTCCGCAGGCAGGTCGTACGAGATGACGTCGGCCTTGCAGCCCACCAGCGCGAGCATCGCCACGGCTGCCGACGCCGCCAGGTTCACCTTCCGGCGCCACCTCGATGGCTCGGCCGCGTTCATCGGAGCAGTCTCCTTTCTCATTTCGGTCATCACCGCCCGCTCCTCGACATCAGGTCCGACGCGTTGCCGGGCTCGCCGAGCTGGAAGACGAACTCGGCCGGGTTGAGCTTTTGCTGGAGTTCGTGGCCGGCGTCGTCGAAGAGGCCTACCTTGCAGGCGGGGGGCTCACAGGCCTGGATCCCGTAGATCAAATTGGCGATACCCGTGTCGTTGAGCATGCCCATCATGGCCTGGCGACCGCCACCGCTGCCGGTCTGGTACAGGGTGGGCCAGAAGCGGTCGCCCTCCCGGCAGCCGGCGCACGGCAGGCCGGTGTCGGCGGTGAAGCCCGACTTGGTGCGGACCTGGGGCGCCGCGCCGGGAAGCGACGGACCCGCGTTCCAGGCGATCGTGTTCTTCTTGCCGAGCGCCAGGTCCTGAGTTTCGACCGGGCCCGACGGACTTGCCACGGACGGCGCGAGATAGTCCCTGACGGACATCTCGAAGCGGTCGATCGCGTCGTCGTTCCGCGGCCCGACCAACGTGGTGAACTGCCGCTGACTGTCCGGCTTGGGCAGCATGCTTTCCTCTGTCACCGGGCCGGACTCCGTCATCCGGTTCCAGCTGAAGTGGGGAATCGCGCCGGGCTGGTCGGCGTGGAAGCGGTGATCGACGCGGTCGAGATCCCGGGACTGGACCTGGTACGGCAGGTTGCCGGGAATCCGACCGGGGGAGTCGAAGGCCAGAGCGTAGGCCTTGGACACTTCGCGGTTCCCGCCGAGTTCGATCTGAACGCCGGACTTCGCTCCGCCCTCGATCCGCTGGATCAGCGTGGCGGCCTGGGCCGGGGGTACGGTCACGATCGGCAGCGCTGCGTACGGGTCGACCGGCGGGCAGCTGTCGGGACCGTCGCACTTGTACTGCCGGAACGACTCGTACTTCAGCAGGGCGACCCGGTCGGTTTCGCCGGTCACCAGCACTCCGACCGCGCCCGCGGCGGCAGCCGCCGTCACTCGCGTGCGCAGTGCGGTGAAGTCGCAGGTCTTCCCGCAGATGTCGGTCGGCTTCAGCAGCACCAGCGCACCCTTGGCATCGACCTTGGCGAGTTCCTCGGCCGAGCCGGTGCCCGCGTAGACGACGGGCTTCTTCCCGTTGGCGGGCAGTCGGGGAATCGTCGACCGCACGAGGGTGGTCACGGGCTTCCCGTCCTTCGTCCACCGCTGGTTTCCGCCGTTGATGGTGGTGTCCGGTGTCGCGTAGCGGGCGTCCAGGCCGAAGGAGTCGCCGTTCCCCGTGACCTTCATCGTCACTGACGGCGGTACCAGGACATGCCGGCTGAAGAAGTCGAGCGTGCCGAGGCTGACCTCACCGACGGTCGGTAGTGCCCACCAGCCCGGCTCACCGGGACCGTATTCGGCGGCCAACGACGCCGTGATCCCCCAGTCTCCGTCCACGGAGGTCCGCTGGGTCTTGAAGAGTGCCGTGTATGTCTCGGTCGGCTCCGGGGTGTTCACACTGATGGGCTTGACCTTCCGAAGGTCCAGCTCCACCGTGGTCGCCCCGGTGACCTCCACCTCCGGCACCATCGGTGCGGCCATCTGCAGCTCGCCGGCCGCGTCCCGCCACGTCACCCCGAGGGCCGCCGTGACAGTGCCGCTGAAAACCCGTGCCTTGATCGTCTCGCCGCCCGGTACCGTCAGCGGCTTTTCGTACAGGTTCAGCTCGTCCTCGTCGACCGGGACGATCAGCGCGCTGCCGTACGAGACATCGGTGGCGCCGGACGGAGGAATGATCTTGATGTTCAGGTCGTGGCGGATCGGCTCCACATAGGTCGAGATCCGCGTTGATCCGAGCACTGCCCCCGCGCTGTCCTTGGCGGTCAGGACGCCGGTGTATGCGCCGTACTGCCCGGAACTGTCCACCGCCCTGCCGTCCATGGTCGCCGTCACATCGGCCGAGCCCTTGGCGGGCACCGTGACCTGGTCGGCGCTGAGGGTGAAGAGCCCCTCCGGTGCGGGCTTGCCCGCCTGGGAAGCCGAGGCGGAGAGCGTAAGAGTGATCGGCTCGTCGGTCCAGTTGCTGTAGGTGACCTTCCTGGACACCGGCGAGTGCGGGTATTCGGCTCGGCCGAAGTTCAGGTTTCCGTCGGGGGTGATCTTCGGATCGACCGCGCGGGCCACGTCCACCCGGCCGGCGCCCTGCGCGAACAGGTCGTGCCCGAGGTCCTTGGAGGTCGCCATCAGCAGCGACTTGATCTGCCGCCCGGTGAAGTCCGGGTGCTGCTGGGCGATGATCGCCGCGGCACCGGCCATATGGGGCGTGGCCATGGAGGTGCCGTTGGCGGACGTGTAGTAATCGTCCACGGGCTTGCCCATCGCGGTGCCCTTGGCCCGGGCCGCGACGATGGCGACGCCCGGCGCCGAGATGTCCGGCTTGACCGCGCCGTCCCCGACGCGGGGTCCGCGGCTGGAGAAGGAGGCCATCTTGTCGCTCTTGTCCACGGCCGCGACGGTCAGCGCCTCGTCGGCGGCACCTGGCGACCCGACCGTCTCGGAGCCCGGGCCGGCGTTGCCCGCGGCGATGACGAACAGGGTGCCGTAGATGCGGCTGAGCGTGTTGACCGTTGTGCTCAGCAGGTCCTTTCCGTCGGAGGGCGCGCCGCCGAGGCTCATGTTCACCACGTCGGCACCGGACTTGGCGGCCCATTCCATGCCGGCGATGACCGCGGAGCCGGCGCACGAGCCGTCCGAACCGCAGACTCTGCCGATGGAGAGCTTCGCACCGGGCGCCACACCGCGGCGCAGCCCGTCGGAGGCCTTGCCGGTACCGGCGATCGTGGACGCCACATGGGTACCGTGTCCGTGTTCGTCCACCGCACCCTTCGGGCTGTTGGTGAAGTCAACCGCCTCGGTGATCCGGCCGGCGAGATCGGGGTGGGTGGCATCGATGCCACTGTCCAGCACCGTGACCTTCACGTTCGAACCGTCGTAGCCGCGTTCCCAGGCGGCGGGCGCGCCGATCTGCGGTACGGACTGGTCGAGCTCCAGCTTCGTCAGCTCGTCCAGCCACACCTTCCCCACCCCGGCCAGCGGGCCGGAGGCCCGGGAGGCCGCGGCGGACTTGCCGGTGGTCTTCTCCCGCACCTCTCGCCACCACTGGCCGTTGTCCTTGATGGTCATCGAGCGGGCGTTGATGCTCGGCAGGACGGTCTTGGCGGTCGTACCGGCGGCGGTCGCCGCTGTCCGGGCACTGGCCTTCCCGGTGTACGTGGCAATCACCGGGACCTCACCGGTCCTGCCCTCGGCCGCCCAGTCGGCCAGCTTGGCGAGGTTGAAGAGTTCCCAGTCCAGCAGGTCGGCACCGAGCAGCGACAACGCGTCTTCCGGTACGACGTAGACCTGGTCGTTCCTGGTGACGGTGTGAAAGAGAACCGACTCGTTCCCGGGCCGCGTCGCGGGCTCGATCTCACGGACGACCGGCTTCCGGTCCTCGGTGATGCCGATCTGCACCTTGTCGCCGGTCACCAGCGTCAGGGACAGGTTCGCCCGATTTCCGGCGGCAGCCTGGAGAAGGCTGTCGTGGACCGACGCGGGCAGGTTGCGGGCAGTAAGGGAAGACGGAGCCGGAGTTGGGTTGGAGGCATTCGCCGCGGTGCTCGACATGACCGTCCCGAGGACGGTGATGCCAGCGGCCGCGGCGGCCAGCCGTCGCCCGAAACGCCTCATCGCAAGGCCTCCCGAGATGCCGTTCTTTCGGGTTGGCCGTGAAAATGGCGCGGGGGATGCATGAGCGTCTCCTACTCATCATGAGGAAGAAGTTCTTGCTGCATTCGGCAGATACTTTCGGGCTCTTCACGGACCGAGGCAACCGATGGGCAGTGGCGGATTTCTTCCATGTCGGAAACCCGTCACGACATTCGGCCGGAAGACCGGCGGAGGAACGCCAAAGTGCTCGTGGGGAGGGGAAACTGCCGGCGCCGCGTTCGGGAATGCGGAGCTATGCCGATGGTGCGGTGTATCAGGCGGGCCGGTGCGGACGTCAGAACTCTCGGATATGTCCGGTCTTTTCGAGGATGCTCTCGATTTCGGCAACACGGAGGAACGGCAAGGTATTCGATTGCCGGTGCAACGGGGTGTGCCCCTGACACAAGGGCGTTCCTTGTGCCAGGGGTGCGGTCGGGAAAGGGCTGCCGTGAGGGTCAGCGAATGGCGTAGGCCTTGATCAGTTGACGGTGAGGTCGACGGTGGGCACGTCCTTCGTGGCGCCGACGGTGGTACGGATCGCGGTGCCGTCGGGCGCGGTGGCGGTGATGATGCCGGTGTAGTCGCCCACGGCGCCGAGCTCGGGGTGGCAGGTCACCGTCACGCTGGCGGTGGAGTTCGCCGGGACCGTCACGCTGTTGGCGCCGAGCGTGAACATGCCGTCCGGCGGGGGTGCCGTCTCTCCGAGGCTGAACAGGCCGAGCGACAGCGTGGTGTCCGCCGCGGAGGTGTTGACGTAGTTGATCGTCTTGGTGAGCGGCGCGCTCTCGGCCGACTTCTTGCCCATGCTGATGACGGCGGGGCTGGAGTACGTCGTGGCGTCGATCGCCTCGGGCACGTCGACGCGGCCGTTACCGCCCTGGTAGGCGTTGTACGAGCCCTGCTTGGTGGTGCTGACCAGCACCTGCTTGGGCCGGTCGGCGGACCAGTCGGGGTGGCGCTGGACGAGGGTCGCCGCTGCGCCGGACACGTGCGGGGTGGCCATCGAGGTGCCGTTGGCCGAGGTGTAGTTGGTGTCGACCGGGGTGCCCATCGTGGTGCCGGCGGCGCGCGCGGCGACGATGTCCACGCCCGGTGCGGTGATCTCCGGCTTGACCGCGAAGGTTTCCTTGACCGGGCCGCGGCTGGAGAAGTTCGCGAGCTGGTCCTGCTTGCTCACCGCGCCGACGGTCAGTGCGTCCTGGGCGGCACCCGGCGAGCCCCCGGTCCCCTTGCCCGGGCCCGTGTAGCCGGCCGCGATGACAAACAGCGGCCCGGAGGACTCGGTGAGCTGGTTGGCGGCCTGGCTGATCGGGTCGGTGCCATCACTGCCGGCCGCCGAGCCCAGGCTCATGCCGATGACGTCCGCGCCCTGGGCCTCCGCCCACTCCATGCCGGCGATGACCATCGACTCGGATCCCGAACCGGCCGTGTTGAGGACCTTGCCGATGTACAGGTCGGCGCCCGGCGCCACACCCTTGAGCCTGCCGCCCGACGCGGCACCCGAGCCGGCGATGGTCGAGGCGACATGCGTGCCGTGGCCGTGGTGGTCGACCGCGTCGGAGTCGTCGCTGAAGTTCGGCGTCTTCTTCACCTGCCCCGCCACATCGGGGTGGTTGGGGTCGATTCCGGTGTCGAGGATGGCCACCTTGGTGCCGGCGCCGTCGTAGCCGGCCGCCCACGCGTCCGGGGCGCCGATCTGCGGCACACTCTGGTCCAGAGTGACGTGCACCGGCTTGTCGAGCCAGAGCTTCTTGATGCCGCCGGCGAGCTTCGGTGCCTTCGTCGCGGCGGTGCTGTCGTCGTCGACCGCCTCCCAGAAGGTCGACGCCTTCTTCCTGGCGGCGTGCAGCGCCACCGCGTTGGCGCTGGGCGGCTCATCCTTCTTCACCGAGCCGGCCGGCGCGGCCTGGTCGAGCGCCGTGCCGGCTTTGCCCGGCGCGCCTGCGTAGGTCGCGATCAGGGGTACGGCGGGGCGGTGTGCGTCGTCGTAGCCGTACTCGACGAGCTTGGTGACGTTGAACAGCTCACGGTCGAGCTCGTTCGCGGCGAGGTAGGGCTGTGCCTTGTCCGGGATGACGTAGACCTCGTCGCCCACCTTCATGGACGTGAACGCCGCCGGGGTGCCGTCGGCTGCGGGCTCCACCGTCGCAGCCTGGAAGCCATTGGCGTGACGCTCCAGCGTCACCACCTCGCCGGTGACGAGGGTGAGCTTGTGTGTGGCGACAACGGGGCTGTTCTGCTGCGGCTGGGCTGCCGGCGTCTCGGCGGCGGTGGCGGCGGGGAGGGTGACGAGCGTGCCGGCCACACAGGCTGCGATGAGAATCCCCAGGGCGGTCCACACTGGACGGTATGTCAGCCAGCAGGGTGTTGAGGTAGTCGGGCGGTCCGGGTGTCCGATCGGCCCACCCGGTCGTGACAGCCTCATCAAGGTGATGACCTTCTCTGAGAGGGAACAAGGCGCGCGCAACCACGCAGCCGCGCGGATTCGGCGCCGCGTCGGATGACTGCGTCGTACGTGGTGGGCGGTCGTGCCAGCCCTCCTGAGATGCCCTTCATTTCGGGTTCGCCGTGAAAACGGCGCGGGGGATGCATGAACGTCTCCTGCTCATCATGAGGAAGAAGTTCTTGCTGCATTCGGCAGATACTTTCGGGCTCTTCACGGACCGAGGCAACCGATGGACAGTGGCGGATTTCTTCCATGCCGCAAACCCGCCACGACATTCGACCGGGAGACCGACGAAGGAACGCCCAAGCGCTAGCGGGAAGGGAAAACTGCCGGCGCCGCGGTCGGCAATGTGGAGCTGCGCCGATGATGCGGTGCATCAAGCGGGCCAGTATGGACGCCAGAACTCTCGGACATGTCCGGCCTTTTCGAGGTTGCTGCCGATTTCGATCTTGACGGTGGTGGTTGTGCTGCTCTTTCATGTGTGAGCGGCGAGCAGCACCAGGTCGGCGGACCGCGCACCGTGTTGATGCAGCGGGTGTGCGCTGCCGGTATGTCAGGCACGGGGACCTCGATGTGCTGTGGGATCCGGAAAATCGGGTCGGCCGGACGCGTCGGGCGGGTCCGCGGGATTCGCCGGACGCCCGGCCGGCCACGGCCTTCGGGCGAACGGACCGAGTGAGACCACACACTCCCGATCGACAGAGGCCGGGCGCGGATGATTCCCTGACCGGCATGACGAGCATCGCCGTGACCACCTGGTCCCTGGAGCAGACCTCCCCGACCGACCTCCTGCCGGCCGCCGTGCCCGAGGGGGACGTACGGGTCGTACGGTCCGAGGTTCCCTCCCCCGAGTTCAGCCGGTTCCTCTACGCCTCGGTCGGCGGCGACATCCGCTGGACGGACCGGCTGGGCTGGACGTACGCGCGGTGGCGGGAGTACCTGGAGCGTCCGGGTGTCGAGACATGGGTGGCGTACGACCGCGGCACTCCGGCGGGTTACGTCGAACTGGAGGCGCAGGACGAGGGCGTCGTGGAGATCGTCTACTTCGGTTTGATCGAGGCCTTCCGCGGCCGGCGGATCGGCGGCCACCTGCTGTCCTGCGGCACCGCCCGCGCCTGGGACCTGGCCGACCGCTGGCCCGGACGGACGCCGACGAAGCGGGTGTGGCTGCACACGTGCAGCAAGGACGGCGAGTTCGCGATGGACAACTACCAGCGCCGGGGCTTCAAGCTCTTCGACACCAAGGTCGAGGAGGAGGCGGAGGTGGCCACTCCGGGCCCCTGGCCGGGGGCGTACCCGGCCTGACCTGCGGGTGCGCGCACGATCGCGGCCGACGCGCCGAACGACACCCCTGTCCTGAATCCCGGGACAGGGGTGTCCGCATGCCGGACGAAGCTGGACGCTGTCCAGATCGCCGTGCCAGGCTTTCCACCATGTCTGGAACTGGAGTCGCCCTGGTGAGCCGACGGCACGTCGACCACGGCCGCATGTCCAGCGCCATCTGTCCGGCGAGCTGACCTCACCCGCTGTGGCCTGACGGCCACGGGCCCGGGTCCACCGGTTCTCCCGCTTTTCCGGTTTTTCTGCTTTCCCCCGCTTTCCCCACCTGCGCACAGACGCGCATACCTGCCCGTCTGCCGATGTGCCCTGCGCCCACGCAGGTAAGAGCCGCATTCCCGCTGTCCCGAAGGACGTATCGACCATGGCCGCCTCTCCGCAGAACCCCACCGCGCCCCGCCGCAAGGTGAGCCGTCACCGCGGCGAGGGGCAGTGGGCCGTGGGGCACCTGACCCCGCTCAACGGCAACGAGCAGTTCAAGAAGGACGACGACGGTCTCAATGTGCGGACACGCATTGAGACGATCTACTCCAAGCGCGGTTTCGACTCGATCGACCCCAACGACCTGCGCGGCCGGATGCGCTGGTGGGGGCTGTACACCCAGCGCAAGCCGGGCATCGACGGCGGCAAGACCGCGATCCTGGATCCGGAGGAGCTGGACGACCGCTACTTCATGATGCGCGTGCGCATCGACGGCGGCCGGCTCACCACCCGGCAGCTGCGGGTCATCGGCGAGGTCTCGCAGGAGTTCGCGCGCGGCACCGCCGACATCACCGACCGGCAGAACATCCAGTACCACTGGATCCGGATCGAGGACGTGCCGGAGATCTGGAACCGCCTGGAGGCCGTCGGCCTGTCCACGGTCACCGCCTGCGGCGACACCCCGCGCGTGATGATCGGCTCCCCCGTCGCGGGCATCGCCGAGGACGAGATCGTCGACGCCACCCCGGCGCTGGAGGAGATACAGCGCCGCGTCCTGGGCAACAAGGCGTACTCGAACCTCCCCCGGAAGTTCAAGACGGCCATCTCCGGCTCGCCGCTGCTCGACGTGGTCCACGAGATCAACGACGTCGCGTTCGTGGGCGTGCGCCACCCCGAGCACGGGCCCGGCTTCGACCTGTGGGTCGGCGGCGGCCTGTCCACCAACCCCAAGCTGGGCGTGCGGCTGGGCGCCTGGGTGCCGCTGGAGGAGGTCCCGGACGTCTACGAGGGCGTCCTGTCGATCTTCCGTGACTACGGCTACCGGCGGCTGCGCAACCGGGCCCGGCTGAAGTTCCTGGTCGCCGACTGGGGCGCGGAGAAGTTCCGCCAGGTACTGGAGGACGAGTACCTGAAGCGCGGGCTCGTCGACGGGCCCGCCCCCGAGGAGCCGGTCCAGAAGTGGCGCGACCACGTCGGGGTCCACCGGCAGAACGACGGCCGTCACTACGTCGGTTTCGCCCCGCGGGTCGGCCGCGTCGACGGCGCCACCCTGACGAAGATCGCCGAACTGGCCGAGGCGCACGGCTCGGGACGGGTCCGTACCACCGTCGAGCAGAAGATGATCATCCTCGACGTCGAGGGGGACCAGGTCGACTCGCTGGTCGCCGGTCTGGAGGCACTGGACCTCACCGCCCGGCCGTCCACGTTCCGGCGCGGCACCATGGCCTGCACCGGCATCGAGTTCTGCAAGCTCGCCATCGTCGAGACCAAGGCGCGCGGCGCCACGCTGATCGACGAACTGGAGCGCCGGCTGCCGGACTTCGACGAGCCGATCACCATCAACCTCAACGGCTGCCCGAACGCCTGCGCCCGCATCCAGGTGGCGGACATCGGCCTCAAGGGCCAACTGGTCGTCGACGACCGGGGCGAGCAGGTCGAGGGCTACCAGGTGCACCTGGGCGGCGCGCTCGGCCTGGAGCCCGGCTTCGGCCGCAAGGTGCGCGGACTGAAGGTGACGGCGCGGGAGCTGCCCGACTACATCGAGCGGGTCCTGACCCGCTACCAGGAGCGGCGCGAGGACGGCGAGCGGTTCGCCGCCTGGGCCGCCCGGGCGTCCGAGGAGGAGCTGTCATGAGCGAGCGGGCCGCCCCCTTCTACTGCCCGTACTGCGGCGAGGAGGACCTCCGTCCGAGCGAGGAGGGCCACGGCGCCTGGGAGTGCGCGGGATGCAACCGGGCCTTCCGGCTGAAGTTCCTCGGGCTGCTCGCCCGGGGCGTCGGGCGAGCCGGCCACGAAGGGGACGAGGGGATATGACCACGACTCCGGAAGCAGGCGTGGAAGCCGGGTTGAAGGCGCTGGCCGAACAGGCGGGCCGCGACCTGGAGGACGCCTCCGCGCTGGAGATCCTCCAGTGGGCGGCCGCCACCTTCGGCCGCCGGTTCTGCGTCACCTCGTCCATGGAGGACGCGGTGGTCGCCCACCTCGCCTCCCGTGCGATGCCGGGCGTGGACGTGGTGTTCCTCGACACCGGTTACCACTTCCCGGAGACCATCGGCACCCGCGACGCGGTCGAGGCCGTGATGGACGTCCACGTCATCACCCTCACCCCGGAGCGGACGGTCGCCGAACAGGACGCCGAGTACGGCCCGAAGCTGCACGACCGTGATCCGGACCTGTGCTGCCGGCTGCGCAAGGTGCGGCCGCTGGAGGAGGGCCTGAAGGGCTACACGGCGTGGGCGACCGGACTGCGCCGCGACGAGTCCCCGACCCGGGCGAACACCCCGGTCGTCGGCTGGGACGAGAAGCGGCGGAAGGTCAAGATCTCCCCGATCGCCCGCTGGACCCAGGACGACGTGGACGCCTACGTCGCCGAACACGGCGTCCTGACCAACCCGTTGCTGATGGACGGCTACGGCTCCGTGGGCTGCGCGCCCTGCACCCGTCGCCTGCTGGAGGGCGAGGACGCGCGCGCCGGCCGCTGGGCGGGCAGCGCCAAGACCGAGTGCGGACTGCACGGCTGACCCATGACCGTGCTTTCCACGACCGCTTCCAGACACAGGGAGACACACGTGACGACCGGAGCCACCGTCTGGCTCACGGGTCTGCCGAGTGCCGGCAAGACCACCATCGCGCACGAACTGGCCGGACGGCTGCGTGCGGAGGGCCATCGCGTCGAGGTGCTCGACGGCGACGAGATCCGCGAGTTCCTCTCCGCGGGCCTCGGCTTCAGCCGCGCGGACCGGCACACCAACGTGCGGCGCATCGGCTTCGTCGCCGAACTGCTCGCCCGCAACGGCGTCAAGGCGCTGGTCCCGGTGATCGCGCCGTACACCGACAGCCGCGACGCGGTGCGCGAGTGGCACGCGAAGAACGGCACGGCGTACCTGGAGGTGCACGTCGCCACCCCGGTCGAGGTGTGCTCCGTACGCGATGTGAAGGGTCTGTACGCCAAGCAGGCCGCGGGCGAACTGACGGGGCTGACGGGCGTCGACGACCCGTACGAGCAGCCCCTGTCGCCGGACCTGCGCGTCGAGTCGCAGCACCAGACGGTCCAGGAGTCGGCGGCTTCCGTGCACACGCTGCTCAGCGAAAGGGGACTGGCATGACGACCGTCGCCAAGACCAAGGCGGGCGACGAGGGGACGGGCAGTCCGTACGCCCTCTCCCACCTGGACGCGCTGGAATCCGAGGCGGTGCACATCTTCCGCGAGGTGGCGGGCGAGTTCGAGAACCCGGTGATCCTGTTCTCCGGGGGCAAGGACTCCATCGTCATGCTGCACCTGGCGCTGAAGGCGTTCAGGCCCGCCGCGGTCCCCTTCTCGCTGCTGCACGTGGACACAGGGCACAACTTCCCCGAGGTCCTCGACTACCGCGACCGCACGGTGGCCGGGCACGGCCTGCGGCTGCACGTCGCCTCCGTGCAGGACTACATCGTCCGTGGCGTCCTCAAGGAGCGCCCGGACGGCACCCGTAATCCACTGCAGACCCTGCCGCTGACCGAGAAGATCCAGTCCGAGCGGTTCGACGCGGTCTTCGGCGGCGGCCGCCGCGACGAGGAGAAGGCCCGCGCCAAGGAGCGGGTGTTCTCGCTGCGGGACGAGTTCTCCCAGTGGGACCCGCGCCGTCAGCGGCCCGAGCTGTGGAACCTCTACAACGGCCGGCACGCGCCCGGCGAGCACGTCCGGGTGTTCCCGCTGTCCAACTGGACCGAGCTGGACGTGTGGCAGTACATCGCCCGCGAGGGCATCGAGCTGCCCGGTATCTACTACGCCCACACGCGCGAGGTCTTCCGGCGCGACGGCATGTGGCTGACCGCCGGCGACTGGGGCGGCCCCAAGGACGACGAGGCCGTGGAGAAGCGGCTCGTGCGCTACCGCACCGTCGGCGACATGTCGTGCACCGGCGCCGTGGACTCCGACGCCGACACCATCGAGAAGGTGATCACCGAGATCGCCGCCTCGCGCCTCACCGAGCGCGGCGCCACCCGGGCCGACGACAAGCTGTCCGAGGCCGCGATGGAAGACCGCAAGCGCGAGGGGTACTTCTAGACATGACCACGACCACGACCACGGACCTGGCGGCCACCACCCTGCTGCGGTTCGCCACCGCCGGCTCCGTCGACGACGGCAAGTCCACCCTCGTGGGCCGGCTGCTGCACGACTCCAAGTCGGTCCTCGCCGACCAGCTGGAGGCCGTGGAGCGTGCCTCCGCGAGCCGCGGCCAGCAGGCCCCGGACCTCGCGCTGCTGACGGACGGGCTGCGCGCCGAGCGCGAGCAGGGCATCACCATCGACGTGGCCTACCGCTACTTCGCCACCCCGCGCCGCCGGTTCATCCTCGCGGACACCCCGGGCCATGTGCAGTACACGCGGAACATGGTCACCGGCGCGTCCACCGCCGAACTGACGGTGATCCTGGTGGACGCCCGCAACGGCGTGGTGGAGCAGACCCGCCGGCACGCGGCGATCGCCGCGCTGCTGCGCGTGCCGCACGTGGTCCTGGCCGTGAACAAGATGGACCTGGTCGACTACCGGGAGTCCGTGTTCGCCGCGATCGCCGAGGAGTTCACGGCCTACGCCACCGAACTGGGCGTCCCGGAGGTCACCGCCGTCCCGATCTCGGCGCTGGTCGGCGACAACGTGGTGGAGCCGTCCGCGACCATGGACTGGTACGGCGGCCCGACCGTCCTGGAGCACCTGGAGACGGTCCCGGTCAGCCACGACCTGGCGCACTGCCACGCGCGGCTGCCCGTGCAGTACGTGATCCGGCCGCAGACCGCCGAGCACCCCGACTACCGCGGCTACGCCGGCCAGATCGCCGCCGGCAGCTTCCGGGTCGGCGAGGCGGTGACGGTGCTGCCGTCCGGCCGCACCACCCGGATCTCCGGCATCGACCTGCTCGGTGAGCCGGTCGACGTGGCCTGGACGACGCAGTCGGTGACGGTCCTGCTCCAGGACGACATCGACGTCTCGCGCGGCGACCTGATCGTGCCGAGCAAGGACGCGCCCGCCACCACCCAGGACGTCGAGGCGACCGTCTGCCACGTCGCCGACCAGCCGCTGACCGTCGGCCACCGGGTGCTGCTCAAGCACGGCACCCGCACGGTCAAGGCGATCGTCAAGGACATCCCGTCCCGGCTCACCCTGGACGACCTGTCCCTGCACCCGCACCCCGGGCAGCTCGTCGCCAACGACATCGGCCGGGTGAAGATCCGCACCGCCGAGCCGCTGCCGGTCGACTCCTACGCCGACTCGCGGCGCACCGGCTCGTTCATCCTGATCGACCCCTCCGACGGCACCACGCTCACCGCGGGCATGGTCGGCGAGTCCTTCGCCGCCCCGGTACCGGTCAAGGACGAGGCGGACGAGGACGGCTGGGACTTCTGACCATGAACTCCCCCGACTTCTACTCGACGTTCGCCAAGGAGGGCGGCCGGGTCGGCAGCGGCGCCCTCGGCAGCGGACAGGGCGGAGTGGCCCGATGTGCGCGCTGACGTACGCGCACTGCCCGCGCGCCCTCACCCCCCACCATCCGCGTAGAAGAAGACCTGCCGACCTCCCGGCCACGACCTGACGGGCGTGACCGCCGGGCCTGCGAGAGGACAGCCTCCCGTGCCAGCCAACCTTCCCCCGTTCCGCAACCGCCCGACCGGGGGCACCCGCACGCCCGTACTCCGCCGCGGCCTCGCCGTGGTCGCCGCCCTGCCCCTGCTCGCGCTCGCCGCCTGCGGCTACGGCTCCCAGGCCGACGACGACGGCGCCAAGCAGAAGGTGGCCGCCGGGGCCGAGAAGACCGACGGTCTCGACTCGGTCAGGATCGGCTACTTCGGCAACCTGACGCACGCGACCGCGCTGGTCGGGGTGCAGAAGGGCTTCTTCCAGAAGGAGTTGGGCGCGACGGTCGTCAAGCCGTCGGTATTCAACGCCGGGCCGTCCGAGATCGAGGCCCTCAACTCCGGCTCCATCGACATCGGCTGGATCGGCCCGTCCCCGGCGATCAACGGCTACACCAAGTCGGCCGGCAAGAGCCTGCGCATCATCGGCGGTTCGGCCTCCGGCGGGGTCAAGCTCGTGGTCGACCCGAAGAAGATCAAGTCCCTGAAGGACGTCAAGGGCAAGAAGATCGCGACCCCGCAGCTGGGCAACACGCAGGACGTGGCGTTCCTCAACTGGATCGCGGAACAGGGCTGGAAGGTCGACGCGCAGAGCGGCAAGGGCGACGTCTCCGTGGTCCGCACCGACAACAAGATCACCCCGGACGCCTACAAGTCCGGCTCCATCGACGGCGCCTGGGTGCCGGAGCCGACCGCGTCCAAGCTGGTCGCCGAGGGTGCCGAGGTGCTGCTGGACGAGGCGTCGCTGTGGCCCGACAAGAAGTTCGTGATCACGAACATCATCGTGTCGCAGAAGTTCCTCGAGGAGCACCCGAAGGCCGTCGAGGCGGTACTGAAGGCCTCCGTGGACACCAACAAGTGGATCAACGCCAACCCGGACGAGGCGAAGGCCGCGGCGAACAGGCAGCTGGGGATCGACTCCGGCAAGGAACTGCCGGAGAACGTCCTGGACCCGGCGTGGAAGTCCATCCGGATCACCGACGACCCGCTGGCCTCGACTCTCGACGCCCAGGCGCGGCACGCGGTCAAGGCGGGCCTGCTGCAGAGCCCGAAGCTGGCCGGCATCTACGACCTCGCCCCGCTGAACAAGGTCCTCAAGGCCGCGGGCGAGCCGACCGTCAGCGACGCCGGTCTCGGCGCCGAGTAAAGCCCGTAGCCGAAGAGTTCCCAGGAGGTGACGACCATGGCCACGACCCTTGCCAGGGCCGCCGAGACCGTAGCGCACGCGGCCCGCCTCGAGAACGTCTCGAAGTCCTTCGCGGCACCGGGCGGACAGCAGCTCGTGCTGGACGGCATCAGCCTCGATGTCGCTCCGGGCGAGTTCGTCACCCTCCTGGGGGCCTCGGGCTGCGGCAAGTCCACCCTGCTGAACCTGGTGGCGGGGCTGGACCGGCCCACCGCCGGGTCCATCACGACGGACGGCCGCCCCGCCCTGATGTTCCAGGAGCACGCCCTCTTCCCCTGGCTGACCGCGGGCAAGAACATCGAACTCGCGCTCAGGCTGCGGGGGGTGGCGAAGCCGGAGCGGCGCGGCCGGGCCGAGGAGCTGCTCGAACTCGTCCGGCTGAAGGGCGCGTACGGCAAGCGCGTCCACGAACTGTCCGGCGGGATGCGCCAGCGCGTGGCGATGGCCCGCGCGCTGGCCCAGGAGAGCAACCTGCTGCTGATGGACGAGCCGTTCGCGGCGCTGGACGCCATCACGCGGGACGTCCTGCACGACGAGCTGACCCGGATCTGGCAGCAGACCGGGGTGTCGGTGCTGTTCGTCACGCACAACGTGCGCGAGGCGGTGCGGCTGGCCCAGCGCGTGGTGCTGCTGTCCTCCCGTCCGGGCCGGGTGGCCCGTGAGTGGACGGTGGACATTCCGCAGCCGCGCCGCATCGAGGACGCGCCCGTGGCGGAACTGTCCCTGGAGATCACCGAAGTCCTGCGTGGGGAGATCCGCCGACATGGCCAGCACTGAGACGAAGACGGCGCGGGGCGGCGAACTGGCCGACGTGGAGGCCGGTCTCGACGCCCTGGAGGCCACGACGGCCGGCCGTACGCCGCTGCGCCAGACCCTGGTCAGCAAGGTCCTGCCACCGGTCGTGGCGATCGCGGTGGTCCTGGTGGTCTGGCAGGCGCTGATCTCCCTGAAAGTGGTCGACGACCCGAGCAGGCTGCCCTCTCCCGCCGACGTGGGCGGCGAGTTCAAGGACGCCTGGTTGCAGGGCAAGCTGCTCGGCTTCATCTGGACGTCCGTCTCGCGCGGTCTGCTGGGCTTCGTGTTCGCGCTGGCGATCGGCACCCCGCTGGGCCTGCTGGTGGCCCGGGTGAAGTTCGTGCGCGCGGCCATCGGCCCGATCCTGTCCGGTCTCCAGTCGCTGCCGTCGGTGGCGTGGGTGCCGCCGGCGGTGATCTGGCTGGGCCTGGACAACTCGATGATGTACGCGGTGATCCTGCTCGGCGCGGTCCCGTCCATCGCCAACGGCCTGGTGTCCGGCATCGACCAGGTGCCGCCGCTGTTCCTGCGGGCGGGCCGCACGATGGGCGCGACGGGTGTCCGGGGCGCCTGGCACATCGTCCTGCCGGCCGCGCTGCCGGGCTATCTGGCCGGTCTGAAGCAGGGCTGGGCGTTCTCCTGGCGCTCGCTGATGGCGGCGGAGATCATCGCCTCCTCGCCGGACCTGGGCATCGGCCTGGGCGCCCTGCTGGAGAACGGCCGCAACGCCAGCTCCATGGCCATGGTGTTCGAGGCCATCATCCTGATCCTGTTCGTCGGCATCGCCATCGACCTGCTGATCTTCAGTCCGCTGGAGCGGTGGGTGCTGCGCAGCCGCGGTCTTCTCGTGAAGAGCTGAACGCCCATGATCTCCCAGCCTGTTCTCCTCGTCGTCGCCCACGGCAGCCGCGATCCGCGCCATGCCGCGACCGTGCACGCCCTGGTCCGCCGGGTCCGGGCGCTGCGCCCCGGGCTGCGCGTGGAGACGGGCTTCCTGGACTTCAACGTCCCGTCCGTGCCGGGCGTGCTGGAGTCCCTGGCGGCCGACGGGGTGCGGGACGTCGTGGCGCTGCCGCTGCTGCTGACCCGCGCCTTCCACGCCAAGGCGGACATCCCCTCGGTGCTGCGCCGGGCGCCGTCGCGGCTGCGGATCCGGCAGGCGGAGGTCCTCGGCCCCTCACCGCTGCTGACGGCCGCCCTGGAGCGCCGTCTGTACGAGGCGGGTCTCGACCCCGCCGACAAGTCCTCGACCGGGGTCGTGCTGGCCTCGGCGGGGTCCTCCGACCCGGAGGCGATCGCAGTGATCGCAGAAATCGCGCGGGAGTGGCGGCACACCGGATGGTGCGCCGTGCGGCCTGCGTTCGCCTCCGCATCCCCGCCCCGCACCGAGGACGCGGTGCGGGAACTGCGGGAGCTGGGCTGCGCCAAGGTCGCGGTCGCGCCGTACGTGCTGGCACCGGGTTTCCTGCCGGACCGTATCGCTCGGGGCGCGGCCAAGGCCGGGGCCGACGTGCTGGCCGGGGTGCTCGGCCCGGCGCCGGAGGTGGCCCGGGTCCTGCTGGAGCGCTACGACGCCGCCCGGCTGCCGCTGTCCGCGGCCCTGGGAGCCTGACGGGCGGGCGCCCGCTCCGGCCGCGGCCCGGCACTCCCCCGTGGTGCCGGTCCGCGGACGGTCCGACCACCGGCCGCCGGTGATCGGCGAGCGGTGGTGTCGTTCAGTTCAGCGCGCGGCGGTGCGCAAGTGTCACTGCCGTACTACGGGCGGGGATCCGAATGTGGATCATCCAGCCCAAGCCGTGCGCCGAGCGATGCGCGGCCGGTGCGCGGTGCGGTCGGTGCGCGGCCCGGTCGGTCGCGGCTCAGTCGAAGCGGAGTGATCCGGTGCGGGTCCGCTTGAGCTCGAAGAAGTCCGGTCGGCTCGCCAGGACCCGGAAGGCGTCGAACAGTTCGGCCGCCTCGGCCCCGCGCGGGATGGCCCGCAGCACAGGGCCGAACCACACCGTTCCGTCGACATGAATGGTGGGCGTACCCACATACACGCCCGTGTCCGGCTCGGCGCCGGCCTCGTGACTGCGCCGTACCGCCTCGTCGTAGGACGGGTCGTGCGCGGCCGCCGCGAGGTCCTGGTCGAGTCCGAGTTCGGCCAGGGCGCCGGTGACCACCGCCTCGAAGTCCTCCTCCCCGCGTTCGTGGATGCGGACGCCGAACGCGGTGTACAGGTCCCGCAGCACCTTCTCGCCGTGCCGCTCGGCGGCGGCCACCGCGACGCGTACCGGACCGATCGACTTGTCGACCAGTTCCCGGTACCAGTCGGGCAGTTCGTTGCCGGTGTTGTGCAGGTACAGGCTCATGACGCGGAACCCGAGGTCGAGCGGACGCTCGTGTTCCACCTCCAGCAGCCAGCGGGAGGTGATCCAGGCGAAGGGGCAGGCGGGGTCGAAGAAGAAGTCGACGCGGGTCGGCGAGTCAGGGGTCATGCCGTCGACGCTAGTGCGCGATTGGCGCAGGATCGCGGTCCAATCAGGAGGTCTTTTCGTGGGCCACCTGGCCCGCCGGGTCCACCTGGACCAGCGCGTCCGCCTGGGCCGCCCACTCCCCTTGGTCCGCCGAATCCACCGCGTCCGCCAGCCGCACCAGTTCCGCCGGCGGCAGCGAGCCGGGCGCCCGGCGCTCTCGCGCGAAGGTTCCGGCCAGGTGCTGGAGCAGTTCGTTCAGCGGTGCCGGTACGCCGTGCAACCGTCCCAGGAGCACGATCTCCCCGTTGAGGTGGTCGGCCTCGATGGAGCCGGTGCCGCGCATGAGGGACTGCCAGGAGGAGCCGCCGCCGCGCGGGGCGCCCGGCAGCGGCACCAGGGTGATCTTGTCGCCGCGGACCTTCCTCTGCTCCTCGGCGCTCGCCCACGGGATGCCGGCGGCGGCGAGCACCGCCTCGCCCTCGGCGCGCACCCTCGCGTACAGCGCCCGCGTCTCCTCTCCGTCCAGCGGGCCGCTGACCGCCTCGATCGCGTTGGCGAGGTTGTCGAGCAGCTTGGCGTACTGCCAGCGGCTCACGTCCGGCACGACCGGCGCCTCGAAGCGCGCCGACTCCAGGTCGGCGGAGATCCGCCGCAGGGTGTCGTCGGTGCCGTGCGGGTAGCGGCCGAGGTGCAAGATGCCGGTGAGCGGGGTGCCGGCGGCCGAGACGGCACCGGGTTCGACGTGGGTCGCGGGCAGCCAGACGCAGACGCCGTACACGTGCCGGAAGCGGCGCAGGGCGAGTCGCTGTCCCTCCACCCCGTTCTGCGCGCACAGCAGCGGCAGCGTCCGCTCGGCCGTGCCGCCGCCCGCGACCGGCGCCGGGCCCCAGGCCGCCAGCGCCGCCTCGGTGTCCTGTGTCTTGACGGCAAGCACGAGCACGTCGTCGGCGCGCAGTTCGCCGAGCGCCTCGGGCCCGTCCACGGCGGGCAGCCGGTACGTCAGCTCGCCCTCCGGCACCGTCAGCCGCAGCCCGCCCTCCCGCAGCGCCGCGAGGTGCGCTCCGCGCGCGACCAGCACGACCTCGCGCCCGCTCTGCGCCAGCCGCCCCCCGATGACCCCGCCGACCGCCCCTGCCCCGATGATGATGTAGCGCATGGGACGAGCCTCCCACAGCCATCCGTACGCTTCACCGGACGACCGAGGAGACCGTGTGACCCCGGAGATGTTCACGCTCGGCGGCGACCTGCCCGTACGGCGCCTCGGCTACGGCACCGCGCAGCTCACCGGCCCCGGCTACTGGGGCCCGCGCGGCGACGCCCGGGACGCGGTGGCCGTGCTCCGGCGGGCGGTCGAGCGCGGGGTGACCCTGATCGACACCGCGGACAACTACGGACCGTGCGTCGCCGAGGAACTGGTGGCCGAGGCCCTGCACCCCTACCCCGAGGACCTGGTGATCGCCACCAAGGGCGGGGTGGTCCGCACCAGCGACGGCGCCTGGCACATCGACGGGCGGCCAAAAGCACTGCGGGCGATGTGCGAGGCGAGCCTGCGCCGGCTGCGGCTGGAGCGGATCGACCTGTACCAGCTTCACCGGCTCGACCTCGCCGTGCCGATGGCCGAACAGCTCGGCACGCTCGACGAGTTGCGCGAGGAGGGCAAGATCCGCCACATCGGCCTGGACACCGTCTCGGCCGAACAGCTCGCCGCGGCACTGGAGTCGACCTCCGTCGCCTCCGTCCAGAACCGCTACAACCTCCTCGACCGCGCGTCCGAGCCGCTGCTGGAGCTGTGCGAGGAGCGCGGGATCGCGTTCCTGCCGTGGTTCCCGCTGGGCAACGGCACGTTGACCGGGCACCCGGAGTGCGCCCGGGTCGCCGCCGCGCACGGCGCCACACCGGGGCAGGTGGCCCTGGCGTGGCTGCTGCACCGCTCCCCCGTGCTCTGCCCGACACCGGGCACGGGCACGCTCGCGCACCTGGAGGAGAACCTGGACGCGGGCGGCGTGTCCCTCCGCGCCGCCGAGCTGTCCCGGCTGGCCGCTCTCGGGTGAGCGCGTCCGCCCCGATCGCGTCCGCCCCGATCGCGCCCGCCCGGGTCAGGCGTCCGGGGCGGTCAGCTCGACGAGTTTGAGCACCGTGTTCCAGTTCCGGCTGGTGGCGATCAGGTCCTTGTTCAGCCGCTTTCTGGACAGGTGCTCGGCGAGCTTGGAACGGCCGAGCCCGTCCGGCGCGTACAGGTACAGGGCCCGGTCGCCGAGGCGGAACTCCTCGGGCAGGTAGGCGTCCCGGTCGATCTCCGCGTAGCGCTCCGCCTCGACGGGCGCGGAGAAATAGGTCACGTGCAGCTGCCGGCCCTCCAGTTCTGCGGCCGGGAACGGGCAGGCCTCGGCGACCGCCCGCAGATAGGCGTGGTCGCGCACGATCACGTCCACCGGGAAGCCGAACCGCTTCTCCAGCGCCGCCGTGAACTCGGCGGCCAGCGACTCCTCGTCGCCGTGATCGGCGGCGAAGACGGCCTGGCCGCTCTGCAGATGGGTCTGCACACGGGTGTGGCCGAGCTCCGCCACCAGGGTGCGCAGCTCGGCCATCGGAACCTTCTTGCCGCCCACGTTGATTCCGCGCAGCAGCGCGGCGTACATCGTCATCCGCCCACGATAGAGCGGCGGGCGGAACGCACACCCCTGATCCGCGCCCCCGAGAAGCCGGGATAGGTGTAAGGGGTCGGCGTACTCCCCAGTGCGGAGGAAGCGGGGTCCGGCAGGAGGAGCCCCGGCGGGGGCACTTCACCGGTCAGCACGACGAGCGGGGCATCCCCCCGCACCTACCTTCGATGCGGAAGGCGACGGCAGGGGGTCGTCGCCGCGCACGAGGTCCGCAGGGCCTTTCGAGAAGGGGCAAGCCCGTCATGGTGAACGGAGAGACACGGGCGCGGGGCCTCGCCGCGCGGGCCGGCGGCTGGAGCGCCCGGCATCGATGGGCCGCGGTCGGGATCTGGGTGCTGTTCGTCGTGCTGGCGATGGGGCTGGGTTCGGCGGCCGGCCGGCTGGACGTCAAGGAGAGCGACCAGCTCAAGGGCGAGACGCACACCGCGGCGAAGATCATCGAGGACGCGGGGATCAAGGAACCGGCGAGCGAGACCGTCCTGATCCAGGCGAAGGACGGCTCCGGCAAGGCCACGGACGCCGGCTTCCGGGCGGCCGTCGGCGACGTGATCACGGCCGTCGAGGGAACCGGCCTGGTCACGGACGTGACTTCGCCGTACGACACGAAGACCATCTCCGGGGACGGCCGCAGCGCGCTGGTGCAGTTCGCGCTGCGCGGCGAGGCGGACACCGCGGGCGCGCGGGTGGAGCCGGTGCTCCAGGCCGTGGCGAACGTCCAGAAGGACCACTCCTCGCTGCGGATCGAGGAGATCGGCGGCGCCAGCATGCAGAAGCAGTACTCCGACGCCTTCGGGGACGACTTCAAGCAGGCCGAGTTCTCCGCCGTGCCCGTGGCCCTCGGCATTCTGCTGATCGCCTTCGGCGCGCTGGTGGCCGCGCTGCTGCCGGTGGCGCTGGCGATCACCGCGATCATGGCGACGATGGGCCTGATGGGCATCGTCAGCCACCTCCAGCCGATGAGCGACACCGCCAACTCCGTGATGCTGCTGGTCGGCATGGCGGTCGGCGTCGACTACTGCCTGTTCTACCTGCGCCGCGAGCGCGAGGAGCGGGACGCCGGGCGGGACGCGGGGACCGCGCTGCGCATCGCCGCCGCGACCAGCGGGCGCGCGATCATCGTCTCCGGCGTGACGGTGTGCGTGGCGATGGCGGGCATGCTGTTCACCGGGGTCGCCGAGTTCGAGGCGATGGGCCTGGCCTCGCTGATGGTGGTGGCCGTCGCCATGGTGGGCTCGGTGACCGTGCTGCCGGCGCTGCTGTCGCTGCTGGGCGAGCGGGTCGAGAAGGGGCGCCTGCCGTTCCTGCGGCGCGGCCGGCGCGGCAACGGGGAGAGCAGGTTCTGGACGGCCGTGCTGCGGCGTGTGCTGGCCCGGCCCGTGGTGTCGGCCGTGGTGGCCGTGGGCGCGCTGCTCGCCGTCGCGGCTCCGGCACTGGGCATGAAGACCTCGCAGCTCACGCTGGACCAGGAGTTCGGCGACTCGCTGCCCATCGTGCAGACCTACAAGCGGCTCAACGAGGCCTTCCCCGGCGGCTCCCAGCCCGCCCAGGTGGTCGTCAAGGCCGAGGACGTCAACGCCCCCGAAGTGCGGCAGGCGTTGACCGCGTTCAAGGAACGGGCCATCGCCTCGGGCGCCTCGCGCGGCCCGGTCGACATCAGGCTGCACGAGGACCGGAACGTCGCCCTCGTCTCCGTCCCGCTGGTCGGCGGCTCGGACCTCGACAAGGCGGGCGGGAACCTGGAGAAACTGCGTGACGAGGTGCGGCCCGCCACGCTGGGCAAGGTCGACGGCCTCCAGGCGCCGATCACCGGCCAGGTGGCCGGCTCGCACGACTTCAACGCCCAGCTCGTCGGCTCCGTCGTGCCGGTCTTCGTCTTCGTCGTGGTCTTCGCCTTCCTGCTGATGCTGCTGTCGTTCCGCTCGCTGACCGTCGCGATCACCTCGATCGTGCTGAACCTGCTGTCCGTGGGCGCCGCCTACGGCATCCTCGTCGCGGTCTTCCAGCACGGCTGGGGCGCGTCGCTGGTCGGCGCCCACGGCGTCGGCGCGATCGTCACCTGGCTGCCGCTGTTCCTGTTCGTGATCCTGTTCGGCCTGTCGATGGACTACCACGTCTTCGTGGTCTCCCGGATTCGCGAGGCGCGGCTGCGCGGCCGGAGCACGAAGGACGCCATCCAGCACGGTGTGGTCACCACGGCGGGTGTCGTCACCAGCGCCGCGGTCATCATGGTCGCCGTGTTCGCGATCTTCGGGACGCTGTCCATGCAGTCGATGAAGCAGATGGGCGTGGGCCTGGCGGCCGCGGTGCTCATCGACGCCACGATCATCCGCGGTGTGCTGCTGCCCTCGGTGATGTCCCTGCTGGGCGAACGCAACTGGTACCTGCCCAAGTGGCTGCACCGCCTTCCGGACCTCACCCACGACGAGACCCCGGAGGCGGTCGCGGGCACGCCCGCCCCGCCTGCTCCGAGCAAGGGCGAGCCACTGGGGGTGTGAGCCTCAGCGGGCGGCGCTTGTCACCCTCTCCCGGCGGGCAGTTCGGCTTCGATGAGGTCGGCCGCCCGCCGGGTGCCGCCTTCCTGGGCCATGGCGGCCTGGACGTCCTTCAGCCGCCGCGCCACCTCGGGGTCGTCGACGAGGGCGAGGGCGGTGGCACGCAGGGTCTCGGCGGTCGCCTCCTCCATGGGGAGGTGGCGGGCCACGCCGAGGCCCTGGAGCATGTCCGCGTTGCCGAACTGGTCGACGGCCTGCGGTACGGCGATCATCGGCGTCGCGGTGGCCATGCCCTCCTGGCTGCCCCCGGCCCCGGCGTGTGTGACGAACAGGTCGGCCTGGCGCAGGATCGCCAACTGCGGTACCCAGGACCGCACTTCGACGTTCGCGGGGACGTCGCCGAGTTCGTCCGAACGCACGTGCTTGCCGACCTGGAGCACCGTGTGCCAGCCCGGCAGCTCACCGAAGGCCCTGACGCACTCCCGGTAGAAGCCGGGCTGCTTGGTGAAGGAGGAGCCGAGCGAGACGAGCACCACCTTCTCGGCCCCGGCGGGCCGCTCCCAGTCGCCCTGCGCCGAGCGGTCGCCCTGGCAGGCGCCGACGAAGCTGTAGACCCTCTCGTCGACCCGGTCGGCATGCGGTTGCAGCGCGCGGGGGATCAGGACGATCGAGCGGTCGGGGCGGCCGGCGAACGGATCCGGGTGCAGGGTGACCCCGTTCTCCGCGAGCCACGCCTCGAAGCGGGCGTAGTAGGCCCGGCCCCGCTCCGTCTTCCGGGGCTCGGCCCACAACGGTTCGGCGACCTCCTCCTCGTATCCCTCCCAGGCCACGAGGTTCGGCGAGAGGGAGATCGCGGGCACCCCCCAGCGGTGGGCGAGGACGCGGGCCGGGTAGGAGGTGATGTCGTGCAGTACGAGGTCCGGCTCGTCGTCCCGGTAGGCCTCGATCAGCTGGGGCAGGGCCTGGATCGCGTCGTTCAGGAACGGCTCGACGTTGTCGAGCAGCGTGCTTCCCCAGGCGGAGGGGTCGTCGTCGGGCGAGGGCAGCGTGGAGTGCCAGGGCTTCACCTCCGCGCCGGTCTCGGCGACCTTGTCCGCGAAGACGGGCGGGATGGCGTACGTCACCCGGTGTCCACGTGCGACGAGTTCCCGGATCACTTCGAGGCTCGGGTTCACGTGTCCGTGGGCGGCGACGGAGAACATGGCGATGTGGGTGCGAGTGGGCATGCCCCGGACCCTAGGCGAGACGATACGTCTCGTGCAACGCGATTTCGGCGCCTGCGGACGGATCGCCCCGGCCGGGACACCGGACACCGGCCCCGACCTGTGCGGATGCGACACTGACCCGGCGAAATGGGCGGGGCTTCGGCGCGGTTGCCGGGGCCCGGACGAGGACACGGAGGCGGACGATGGACGAGGCGCGGGCTCGGGAGGTACTGGCCGGGACGGGGGTGTTGCCCGGTCCGGCACGTGACGCGCGGCTGCTCGCCCTGGGTGAGAACGCGGTGTTCGCCGCCGGGGACCTCGTCGTCAAGGTGGGCCGGGACGCCGAGCTGTGGGACCGGGCTCGGCGCGAGCTGCGGATCGCGCTGTGGCTGGCCGAGGCCGGTGTCCCCGCGGTGCGGGCCGCAGCCGCGGAGGCGATCCTCGCCGAGGGGCATCCGGTGACCGTGTGGCACCGGCTGCCCGATCCGGTGCGGCCCGCCGAGCCGTCGGACCTCGCCGAACTGCTGCGCCTGGTCCACGCCCTGCCCGCCCCCGGCTTCAAGCTGCCGAGCCGCGAGCTGCTCGGCGGCGTGGAACGCTGGCTGCGGCTCGCGGGCGACACGATCGACCCGTCCGACGCGGCGTATCTGCGGGAACGCCGCGACGGCTTCGCGGCGGCCGCCGCCGCGCTCACCCCGCAGCTGCCGCCGGGCCCGATCCACGGCGACGCGCTGCCACGCAATGTGCACGTCGGTCCCGACGGGCCGGTCCTGGTCGACCTGGAGACCTTCTCCTCCGACCTGCGCGAGCACGACCTGGTGGTCATGGCTCTGTCCCGGGACCGCTACGGCCTGCCCGCCGAGGCCTACGACGCCTTCACCGGGACCTACGGCTGGGACGTACGCGAGTGGGAGGGCTGCCCGGTGCTGCGCGGCGCCCGCGAGACGGCCAGCTGCGCCTGGGTCGCCCAGCACGCCCCCAGCAATCCCAAGGCACTGGCCGAGTTCGAGCGCCGGGTGGCGTCCCTGCGGGACGGCGACACCACCGTGCGCTGGTACCCGTTCTGAACCTTCCGTTCCCCCTTCCGACCCGGCCCCTTCCGGTCCCCCTTCCGGCCCGGGACCGGTCGCCGGAGCGGCAACAGCAGCCGGCGCGGGACGAGCGGGAGCCGGTCCACGGGCACTACGAGCATGACCGGAACGGCAAGCCGGCAGCCCGGATCGCGCCCCGGCGCCCGTGACCGGACCATCAAGTCGGCTGCGGCGAGCGGAAACCGGTCCGCGGGCACCACGAGCTCTACCGAACCGGCAAGCCGGCAGCCCGGACCGCGCCCCGGGCTCAGACCGTCTCGCCCGCCGGCTGCCGCAGTGGCCACGCGCCGTCGACCACCGCGTCCGGGTCGCCCTTGCGGCGCAGGAAGTCCTGGAAGTCCGCCGCCCAGGCGGCGTGCCACTCGATCTGGCGGCGGTGCAGCTCCGCCGGGCCGAGGGCCGCGACCTTGGAGTGGCGGCCGGCTATCGCGGCGGCCAGCCGGGCCGCCGCGAGGGCGTCGGCCGAGGCGTCGTGGGCGGCGTCCAGGACGACGCCGTACTCCGCGCAGACCGCCTCCAGGGTGCGCTTACCGCGGCGGTAGCGGTCGGCCCAGCGGTCGATGGTGTACGGGTCGACGACCGGGCCCGGCTCCGCTCCGCCCAGGCGGTCACTCAGGGACGGCAGTCCGTACCGGTGCAGTTCGGCGGAGAGCAGGGTCAGATCGAAGGCCGCGTTGTACGCCACGACCGGCACGCCCGCCTTCCAGTAACCGGTCAGGACGTCCGCGATGGCGTCCGCGACCCGGTCGGCCGGCTCGCCCTCGGCGGCCGCGCGTTCGTTGCTGATCCCGTGCACCGCCACCGCCTCCGCCGGGATCTCCACGCCGGGATCCGCCAGCCACTCCCGGCGACCCGCCGGCTCCCCTCCCCTGACCTCGATCACGGCGCCGGTGACGATGCGCGCCTCGCGCGGATCCGTCCCGGTCGTCTCCAGGTCGAAGCCGATCAGCAGCTCCCGGTGCCAGCCCATGGCGGCCCCCCTTCTCGGTGGTGCGTTCCCCCAGTGGCCTCCACGATCGCACGCGCCACTGACAATCCGAGGACCACGTTCCGCTTTCCGCCCGGGGACTGAGGGCGTTTCAGGACACCGGGCGCGAATCCACCCACATCAGCTCGAACTCCTCGCGATAGGCGGAGAAGAGCCCGCCCTCGTCGATCTCGCCGGGTTTGACCACCTTGTTCCCGTTCCGCAGGACGAAGACGGGGGCCTCCATGCCACGGCTGCGCCGCAGATAGGACTGCACGACCGCGATGCCGTCCGAGCCGTCGCCGTCGACCAGGTAGGCGGTGACGCGGGGGGTCTCGTCGTAGACCTGGATCTCGAAGGCGCCCGGATCGCGCAGCCGGCCGCGCACCCGGCGCATGTGCAGGATGTTCATCTCCACCGAGCGACTCAGCTCCCCGCGCTTGAGCCCGAGTTCGCGCTCGCGCCGCTTCACCGCACTGGAGGCCGGGTTCAGGAACAGCAGCCGCACCCGGCAGCCGGACTCGGCGAGCCGCACCAGGCGGCGGCCGGAGAAGTTCTGCACGAGCAGGTTCAGACCGATGCCGATGACGTCCAGACGGCGGGCGCCGCCGAAGATGTCCTCGGCCGGGAACTGGCGCAGCAGCCGCACCCGGTCGGGGTGCACGGCGACCACGTCCGCGTACCGGTCGCCGACGAGGTCCTCGACCGCGTCGACCGGCAGCCGCCGGGCGGAGGGCACGTCACCGCCGGTGCCGAGGATGTCGAGCAGCCGCGCGGAGGCCCGCTCGGCCTGACTGAGCACCGTCTCGGACAGGGCCCGGTTGCGGGAGACGACGTTGCGGGCCACCTCCAGCTCGTCCAGGGCGAGTTCGACGTCCCGCCGCTCGTCTATGTAGGGCGCGAAGCACGGCCAGTGCTGCACCACCAGCTCACGCAGCTGCGGCAGGGTGAGGAAGCTGATCACGTTGTCGTCGGCCGGGTCGAGCAAGTAGCCCTTGCGGCGGCTGACTTCGCGTACCGCGACGGCCCGCTGCACCCACTCCTGGCCGGCCGGTCCGGCGGCGGCCACCACCCAGTCGTCGCCGTGGACGGGCTCGTAGACGGGGCGCAGCACGGCGGCCACGACGGCGCGCAGCCGCTGTTCGACGAGGTTCAGCCAGATGTAGGCGCGGCCGGCCCGCTGGGCGCGCGTGCGCACCTCGCGCCAGGCGCCCGCGTCCCAGTCCAGCTCCGGCCCGATGGCACCCGCGTCCATCGGCCGGGCCAGGGACACCACACCGGAGGGGACGTCTGCGGAGTGCCCCTCGTGACCCTCGTCACCAGGGGGCAGCTCCAGGCCTCCCGAGCCCACCCGTGCACCGCCTTCCGCTCCCCCGGGCACTCCCCGTCCCAACGATCAAGGAAGGGTACTCCGGGAGCGGTGCGCGACGCAGCCGGATGCACAGCTCCTTTCTCAACTTCCGCACGCTATCTGCCCGTTCCGGCGGGCCAGGGCCTGCCGAGTGAGCTGATTCATAGCCGGTGACCGGCACCGGCCGCCGTCCGCGTCCCGGTCGGCGCCGTATGCCCCCGTGTCCGCCACCCCGCCGGGTGAGGGCCGGTCAGCCTGTTGACCCGCGGTCACGCCGGGCCCCGCGGCGCGCTCGGCCCACCCCGCGCACCTGGGCCTTCTCGTCCCGCGGGCACCGTGCGCCCGCTCTCTCCCGCGAGGGGGCCCGGCGTTCGCGCCGGGTGGGAATCGCGTCCTGCGGCAGCGGCGCGGAGTGCTGCCGCATCCGGGTTCCGGCGCGCGGAGCGCCCTGGCAGCCTGCCCGACGGAGCCGGACGAACGCGAACGCGTGTACCGGCATTCGCCGATCGGGGTGATCACCTCGGAAGAGGGGTGCGGCTGTTCGGGTGTCGTGCGCAGGTCGCACGGTGGGTGCCCGGTGATCTACCGCACGCACTGCCGCTGCCAGAACGCAGTCAGCCCATCGGTTCGGCACACGGACGTGCGTCATAGGCGCATCCCCGACTTTGGTGGAGACTCGGAGCCAAGGCGCCACCCGCGGCGCCGCACACCTGAAAGAGTCTTGTCCATGCAGGTCTGGCCTGGAGAGGCGTACCCACTCGGCGCCACGTACGACGGCGCCGGCACCAACTTCGCGGTCTTCACGGAGGCCGCGGACCGAGTGGAGCTGTGTCTGCTGCACGACGACGGCTCGGAGACGGCGGTGGAACTGCGGGAGAGCGACGCCTTCGTCCGGCACGCGTACGTGCCCGGTGTCATGCCGGGACAGCGGTACGGGTTCCGGGTGCACGGTCCGTACGCCCCGGAGCGCGGACTGCTCTGCAACTCGGCGAAGCTGCTGCTCGACCCGTACGCGCGTGCGATCAGCGGCTCGATCCGGTGGGGCGAGGAGGTGTACGGCTACCACTTCGACGACCCCGGCCGGCGCAACGACCTGGACTCGGCGCCGCACACCATGACGTCCGTCGTGGTCAACCCGTACTTCGACTGGGGCGACGACCGGCTGCCGCGCCGCGGCTACCACGAGACGGTGATCTACGAGGCCCATGTCAAGGGCCTCACCATGCGGCACCCGGGGCTGCCCGAGGAGCTGCGCGGCACCTACGCGGGTCTCGCCCACCCGGCGGTCATCGACCACCTGACCGAACTCGGCGTCACCGCCCTCGAGTTGATGCCCGTGCACCAGTTCGTGAACGATCATCGCCTGGTCGACCTGGGCCTCAACAACTACTGGGGCTACAACACGATCGGCTTCTTCGCCCCGCACAACGCCTACGCCTCCTGGGGCGACCGCGGCCAGCAGGTCCTGGAGTTCAAGTCGGCGGTCCGCGCGCTGCACGAGGCCGGGATCGAGGTCATCCTCGACGTCGTCTACAACCACACCGCCGAGGGCAACCACCTGGGCCCGACGCTGTCCTTCAAGGGCATCGACAACCCGCGCTACTACCGGCTCACCGACGACCCGCGCTATTACATGGACACCACGGGCACCGGGAACTCCCTGCTCATGCGGTCCCCGCACGTGCTCCAGCTGATCATGGACTCGCTGCGGTACTGGGTCACCGAGATGCACGTCGACGGCTTCCGCTTCGACCTGGCGGCCACCCTGGCGCGGCAGTTCCACGAGGTGGACCGGCTGTCGTCGTTCTTCGACCTGGTGCAGCAGGACCCGGTGGTCTCCCAGGTGAAGCTGATCGCCGAGCCCTGGGACGTCGGCGAGGGCGGCTACCAGGTGGGGAACTTCCCGCCGCTGTGGACCGAGTGGAACGGCAAGTACCGCGACACCGTGCGGGACCTGTGGCGCGGCGAACCGCGGGCGCTCGCCGAGTTCGCCTCCCGGCTGACCGGCTCCTCCGACCTCTACCAGGACGACGGCCGCCGCCCGCTGGCCTCGATCAACTTCGTCACCTGCCACGACGGTTTCACCCTGCGCGACCTGGTCTCGTACAACAACAAGCACAACGAGGCCAACGGCGAGGACAACCGGGACGGCGAGAGCCACAACCGGTCCTGGAACTGTGGCACCGAGGGCGAGAGCGACGACCCCGGGGTGCTCGAGCTGCGGGCCCGGCAGGCGCGGAACTTCGTCGCGACGCTGATGCTGTCCCAGGGCGTGCCCATGATCAGCCACGGTGACGAGTTCGCGCGCACCCAGCGGGGCAACAACAACGCCTACTGCCAGGACAACGAGCTGTCCTGGGTGCGCTGGCCGGAGCCCGGCGAGCAGGACGGCGAACTGCTGGACTTCGTCCGGGCGATGGCGGGGCTGCGCAGGGACCACCCGGTCTTCCGGCGGCGCCGCTTCTTCCACGGGCGGCCGGTGGAGGGCACGCACGACGAGCTGTCCGACATCGCCTGGTTCACCCCCGAGGGCCGGGAGATGACCCAGCAGGACTGGGACTCGGCGCGGGCCTCCGCGCTGACCGTCTTCCTCAACGGCAACGCGATCTCCGAGCCCGGCACGCGCGGGGAGCGTATCGCCGACGACTCCTTCCTGCTGCTGTTCAACGCCGCGCCGAAGCCGCTCGACTTCGCCGTGCCGGTCGATCACGGGCGCCAGTGGCAGGTGGTGGTGGACACCGCGCGCACGGACCCGGTCCCGCCGGGCACCGGCCCCAAGGTGCGGGCCGGGGAACGGCTCACCCTGACGGACCGCAGCCTGACGGTACTGCGACGACCGGCTTAGCGCTCCCCGGACCGGAAGCCGACGTGGCGCTCCCCGGGGCGGAAGCCGGGGTGGCGCTCAGGCCGGGCCCCAAGCCGGACGAGGCGCCCGGCGCAGCGCCCGCCCTCCTGGGCGGAGAGCCGACGTGGCACCCCGGACCGGAAGCCGGCGTGGTGCTCCCTGAGGCGGAAGCCCGGCGTGGTGCTCCCTGGGGCGGAAGCCCGGCGTAGCACTCCCGGCCGGGGCGAGGCGCCAGTACAGCGTCCACCCTCCCAGGCAGGGAGCCGACGTGGCGCACCGGAAGCCGACGTAGCCCACCCGAGCCGGAAGCCCGGCGCAGCACTCCCGGCCGGGGCGAGGCGCCAGTACAGCGCCCACCCTCCCAGGCAGGGAGCCGACGTGACACCCCCGGACCGGAAGCCGACGTAGCACCCCCCGCGCCGGAAGCCCGGCGTGGCGCCCCCCTCCCGGGCGAGGGCAGGCGTCCGTCCGGGCGAGGGCACTCACCCGCCCGCGTGGGGCGCAGGGCACATGGCGGCCGGGTGACACCAAAGGCGGCCGGGCGGGTACGTAGCTCTCCATGACATCCGAGACACCCGAGCGTCCCGAGTCCGTCGTGCCCACGGCCACCTACCGGCTCCAGCTCCAGCCCGAGTTCCCGTTCGCGGCCGCGGAGCGGGCCGTGCCGTACCTGGCCTCGCTCGGCGTCTCGCACCTGCACCTGTCGCCCGTCCTCCAGGCCGTACCCGGCTCCGCGCACGGCTATGACGTCGTGGACCCCACACGGGTGCGCGACGAGCTCGGCGGTGAGGAGGGCCTGCGGGCGCTGGCGCGCACCGCGCGGGAGCACGGGCTCGGCCTGGTCGTGGACATCGTGCCGAACCACATGGCCATGGCCCCGCGGTACAACCACGCCCTGTGGGAGGTGCTGCGGGAGGGCCCCGCGTCTCCGTACGCGCGCTGGTTCGACATCGACTGGGAGGCCCAGGGCGGCAAGGTGCTGCTGCCCGTGCTCGGCCGTCCGGTGGGCCGGGAGGCCGGCGAGCTGGAGGTGGACGGCGACGTCCTGCGCTACCACGACCACGCCTTCCCGCTGCGCGAGGGCACCGGGAGGCTGCCGCTGCCCGAACTGCTGGACGCGCAGTGGTACCGGCCGGTGTGGTGGCGACTGGCCCGTACGGAACTGAACTACCGGCGCTTCTTCAGCATCTCGGAGCTGATCGGGGTGCGGGTGGAGGACCCGGAGGTGTTCCGGGCGACCCACGCCAAGATCCTCCAGCTGCTGGCGGATGGGGTGGTCGACGGGCTGCGCGTCGACCACCCGGACGGACTCGCCGACCCCGACGCCTACCTCCGGCGGCTGCACGAGGCGACCGGCGGGCGCTGGACGGTCGTCGAGAAGATCCTCTCCGACGGCGAGCACCTGCCGGCCTCCTGGCCGGTCGCGGGCACCACCGGCTACGACGCCCTGCGGCACGTCGACGGCCTGTTCACCGACCCGGCCGGAGCGGGCGAGCTGGCCGGGCGGTACCGGCGGTTCGCCGCTCCGCGCGACGACAGCGGCGGGGACTGGGAGGCGACGGTACGGCGGGCGGCGTACACGGTGATCACGCACGAGCTGGCCGCCGAGACGGAGCGGCTGACCCGGGTGGCGAACCGGGTGTGCGCCACCTCCCCGGACCCGGCGCTGCGCGACCGCGCTCCCTGGGCGCTGCGCACCGCCCTGCGGGAGCTGCTGGTCCGCCTCCGCGTCTACCGGCCCTACACCTCCGTGGACCCGGCGTCCGTGGTCACCGAGCGGGCCGCCGAGGAGGCCCGGCTCGCCTTCGTGGTGCCGGAGGAGGGCGAGGCCGTCGACGTGGTGCGCGACCTGGTCGTCGGGCGGGCCGGATCCGGGCCCGACGCCGTGGAGTTCCGCACCCGGTTCGCGCAGGCCGCTTCCGCGTTGCGCGCCAAGTCCGTCGAGGACACCGCCTATTACCGGTACGTGCCGCTGCTGTCGGCCAACGAGGTGGGCGGCGAGCCCGGTCACCCGGCGGTGTCCCCGGAGGACTTCCACGCGTACTGCGCCCGGGTGCAGCGCGACTGGCCGGTCACCGGGACCGTGGTCTCCACGCACGACACCAAGCGCAGCGCCGACGTACGGGCGGCGCTGGCCGTGCTCACCGAGTGCCCGCGCGTCTGGGCGGATCTGCTGGACGAGGTGACCGGCGGCGGGAAGGGCGTGCCGGACCCGCAACTGGCGTGGGCGGCCTGGCAGACGGTGTTCGGCCTCGGCCCCGCCGACGGGGAACGCGTGCGGCAGGCGCTGCTGAAGCACGTACGGGAGGCGGGCCTCCACACGAGCTGGACCGAGCAGCGGCCCGCGTACGAGGAGGCGGTGGCACGGTACGTCGACGAGGGGCCGTGCGGGCCACCGGCGGGGCCGGTGACCGCCCTGCGCACCGCGCTCGAACCGCATATCCGGGCGAACGTCCTGGGTACGGCCCTGGTGCACCTGACGATGCCCGGCGTGCCCGACGTGTACCAGGGCACGGAGGCCGAGTACCGGGCCCTGGTCGACCCGGACAACCGGCGCCCGGTGCGGTTCCCGCCCGCCGACGCGGGCGACAAGGGCGCGGTGACGGTGGCGGCGCTGCGGCTGCGCGCCCGCCGGCCGGAGGTCTTCGGCCCGGCGGCGACGTACGCCCCGCTGCTCGCCGAGGGGCCGGCGGCGGCCCATTGTGCGGCGTTCGAGCGCTCCGGGGAGGTGGTCACGGCCGTGACCCGGCTGTCGCTGCGGCTGGCGGAGGCGGGCGGCTGGCGGGACACCCGGCTGCCCCTGCCGCCGGGCCGGTGGTCCGACGCGCTGACCCCCGGGCGGGAGTTCGAGGGGCACGTGCCCGTGGCGGAACTCTTCGAGCGGCTGCCGGTGGCGCTGCTGGAGCACGCTTGACAGGACCCGGCGTCCGTGGGGTACTGCGGAATGCGAAGCCGGGAGGACAGGTCGGGGGTGAGTCTCCTGCCGGAGCTGCGCTACCCCAGTGTTCCCGAACTGGTCGCCTCGGCCCATGCGCTGGCCGCGTACCGGCCGGACCGGTGCGTGCTGAGGCAGGTCGGCCACTCCCGTGCGGGACGACCGCTGCACCTGCTGTCCGTCGGGCAGGCCCGGCGGGCGGTGCTGGTGGTCGCCGGCGCCCACGCGAACGAGCCCACCGGCGGCTCCACACTCCTCGCCGTCGCCCGCCGCGTGCTGCGCGAGGAGCGGTTGCGGGTGGACACCTCCTGGCACTTCCTGCTGTGCGCGGACCCGGACGGGGCGAGTCTGCACGTCACTCCGGCCCCGCGCAGCCTGCTCGACTACCACCTCGGGTTCTTCCGGCCCGCCGGGCCCGAGCAGCCGGAGTGGTCGCCCTCCGTGTTGCCGCCCGACCGGCTGCCGCCGGAGACGCGGGCGCTGACCGGGGTGATCGACGAGCTGCGGCCCTACCTCCAGGTGACGCTGCACGGCACCGAACTGGGCGGCAGCTGGGTGCAGCTGACCCGGGACGTGCCCGGGCTCGCCGAGCCGTTCGGCAAGTCGGCGGCACGGCTGCACATCCCAGTGGAGACGGGTGCTTCGGACGCGGCCGGCTGGCCGGTCTCGGGGCCCGGGGTGCGGGTGATGCCGGGGCGTGGCGCGGGCCCGGCGTATCCGAGCATGCCGGACGACGCGCGGCACAGCACCTGGTTCCGCCCGCATCGGTACGGCGGCATGACCGCGGTCGTGGAGGTGCCGATGTGGGCGAGCGACCTGGTGGACGACCCCGCGCCGCATCCCGCCCCGGCGGCGGCGATACGGCGGCTCGCGCACCGGCTGCTGCGGGACGCGCGGGAGGTGGAGCTGGTCCTCACCGACGCGCTGCCGCGTCTGCGCGGGGCGGACGGGCCGCTGCTGCGGGCGGCGAAGTGGGGGCTGAGCCTGGTGCCGGGACTGGCCGCGGACTGGATCCACACCCCGCCCGCGGACACCACGATGGCGTACGTCGGCAGCGTGGACGCGTTCGGGCGCCGCCTGCCGCTGCGGGCCGCGGCGATGCTCCTGCGGACCCTGCGCGAGACCGACGACCGCGCCGCCCCGGACCTGGAACACCTCGTGACCACCTGGAGCGAGTCCTTCGCCCACCGCTTCCACGCCCGCTGGGTCCCCCTGGAACACCAGGTGGAACACCAGAGCCGCACAGTCGTCACCACAGCCCACCAGGCCCGCACCCCGCCCACGTGACCCACACGGGCCACGCCACCCCGTGCCGACCGCGGTTCCGAGCCCGCGGAGCGGGCGCCCGTCACGGCGCCGCACACGCACGGCAGCGGCCCCCGCACCCCGCCCCGGCACACGCGCGTATCGGACACGTGCCGGTCCTCAGCCGCCACGGCGAAGACGACGCCCGCCCAGGCGTTCCAGCGGGCGCGCCCACCACCGCGCCGCACGCAGGACAGCGGCACACCCCCGGAGTCCCGCCCTGGGCACGCGCGCGTGCCGGGTGCGCGGCGGGCCTTCCAACCGCCGTGCGTCGGGCCTCAGTTGACCATGGCGAAGACGGCGCCCGTGCGGGCGTTCAGTCGGCAGGTGTTGGAGAAGGTCTCCGTGTAGTGGATCGTTCGGCCGTGCCACTGGCCGTGGGCGTGGGCCGTTACCGGCGCGTGGATCATCGGGCAGAGGACGTCCCGGTGGGGGATGCCGTGGATGTCGCCGCCGGACGAGCGGAGCCGGGTGCAGGCGTCGGCCGCGTGGGCGTGGCCCCGGGGCGGGTCGCACAGGAGCAGGGCGCCGCGGACGTCACCGGAGCGCTCGTCGCCGTGGGTGACCGTGACGTGGAGCCAGTCGGACTGGCCGGTGGGCCGGTGGGCGGCCGTGGCCGGGGCGGCGCCGGCGAGCAGGAGTGCGGCCGCCGCCGTCAGGCCGCGCCGCAGGCAGGTCGTGGCCGCCTTGGCGAGGTGGGTCATTCCCCGTGTATCGGCACGGACGCCCGCGTGTCCCACCCCGGCTCCCCCGATCGTGAGCGCACGCGCGCGTGCCGCCCGGCGAGTTCGCACACGGCCAGCACCACCCGCGTCTGGTACTCGGCCTGCCGGGCGACCGGTATCCAGCGCGCCCGCAGGTTGTCGCGGTAGTCGGCGCACCCCTGCTCGATGAACCGGTCCAGCTCGGGCAGGACGCCGGCCCCGTCGTGCCCGGCACCGCGCACGAGCCGGTGCAGCAGTCCGGCGGTGCGCAGTGCCAGCCGCCGCCCCGCGATGCGCAGCGCGGCCAGGTGGGCGTTGGTCATCGGCGGGAGCGGGCGCAGCGTGCCGTCGTCGGTGTCGGGGTCCCACGCGTCGGCGAGCCCGGGGCAGACCAGGAGGTAGTCGTCCACCGGCGCGAGCAGCCGTTCCGCGTCCGGCACGTCGGCGAGGTACGGCCGGACCCGTTCCAACAGCCGCTCCATGAGCCGGATGTCCTCGCGCAGGGCGCGACTGACGGTGCGCAGCACGCCGTCCGGGTCCGCGGGCGCCGAGCCGTCGGACACGGCGTCCACACCCCACATGGGCGCCTCGACGACGGCGGTCACGGTGCCGTGCCGCTGCGGGTGGAGCCACGTCGACTCCACGGCCGCCTCGGTGATGGCGGCGGCCAGGCCGCCCTGGCGCGGCGGCGGGATCCGGTAGACGGCGGGCCCCAGACGCGGCCAGTACAGGGGGTCGTACGCGCCGAGTTCGCGCGGGATGCCGAGCCGCGCCGCGGCGTGCCCGACGCGCCGTGCGAGGCCGGGCAGTTCGCGGGTCACCTCGACGAAGCCGCCGCCGACGTCGACGCCGTGCAGCGAGCACTGGACGAAGGGCCGCAACTCGTCCTGGAGTTCGAGCAGCGCCCGGGTCTCCGGCAGCGAGGCGGCCGCGGCACCGTCGGGCAGCCACTCGGGCTGCTCCAGGAACCCGGGCCGGAAGAAGTCCCGGAAGTAGTGGCCGAGGGTGTAAGGGCCTCTGAGCCAGCCTTCGTTGCGCCGTGAGCCGTCGGGGTCGAGGCACAGCAGCAGGTTCCAGGTGACGTCGTCGTCCGCGCCGCCGCCGCGGCCGGCCAGCACGCGTTCGGCCAGCCTCAGTACGGTGGCGCCGCCCACGGGCTCGTTGGCGTGCGGTCCGGCGACCACGAGGGCCTGGCGGCTGCCGTGGCCGACGGAGAGCAGCCACAGGGGCAGGCCCCCGCGGGAGATGCCGACGCGGCGTAGCCGGGCGTCCCGGGGCCGGCGGGCGACGAGTGCGGCGGCGTGCGCGCCCAGCTCGTCCACGGACGGATAGCGCGGGAGTGGCGGCAGGGCACACCTCCACAGTGCGGCGCCGACGCTTTACCACATGTACATGGCGTACACACAGTCAGTCATGACTTGTCGGATACGTCAACACCAGCGTCCGAAAAAGGACTTGACCCGCCGTATCGGATGAGCCGGCGCCAGTGGCGGCGGTGTGGCTCAGTTCGCGGAGAGCCGGAACGCCAGCTGCCCGAACCCGACCTGGTCGCCCTCGCGCACGACGGCCGCGCCGACCACGCGCCGCCCGTTGACGGTCGTGCCGTTGGTCGAGCCGAGGTCCCGCAGCACCCACATGCCGCCCTGGTGGCGCAGTTCGGCGTGCACCCGGGAGACCGTCTCGTGGTTCAGCCGCAGACCGCTGGCAGGATCGCGCCCTATGAGCAACGGGTGACCGCTGCCGGAAAGCGGCAGCAGCAGCTTGGGCAGCCGCTCGGCCTGCCAGGCCCGGCGCAGCCGCACGCCGAAACCGGACACCGCCTCGACCGTGCCGAACACCAGCCGGGACACGCGTCCCTCGGTGCGCAGGTCCGAGGTGAGCGCGGCGAGCTCGTCCGGCCGGCGGGCGGCCAGGGCCAGCTCCATCCGCCGTACGAACGTGTCGTGCGACAGCCGTCCCATCGCGACGCCGTCACGGAGCACCTTCAGCGCCTTGTCGCGCTGCGCGTCGGAGAGCCGCGCGGGGTACGTGTGGGACTCGAAGGACGACGTCACGTTGGCGATTGTCGGTCAGTCGACCCCGCGTGTCCAGCTATCACGGCGACGCACACCAGCCACGCGGATCCGGCGACACCCGCCGTAAAAGGGGGAATTCAAAAGCGGATTGATCTCTTGTGCCGCACCATGGACGGGCTATGTCACGGTGAGCGAACGAAGGGGAACCGTCCGTGCAGTTCGAGGTGTGGGCACCACAGGCCGGCCGTGTGACGCTCCAGTGCGACGGCGCCACGCACGCGCTGGAGCGCGATCCGGAGCGGGAGGGGTGGTGGACCGGTGAGGCCGAGGCGCGCGACGGCTCGCGGTACGGATTCGCGCTGGACGGCGGCCCGGTGCTGCCCGATCCGCGCTCGCCGCGACAGCCGGACGGCCCGGACGGGCTGAGCGCGGTCGTCGAGCACGCGCGGTACCCGTGGCGCTCCGCCGACTGGCCCGGGCGCCCGCTGCCCGGCGCGGTCCTGTACGAGCTGCACATCGGCACGTACACACGTGAGGGCACCTTCGAGGCGGCCGCCGAACGGTTGCCCCACCTGGTCGAACTGGGCGTCACTCACGTGGAGTTGATGCCCGTGTGCCCGTTCCCCGGCCGGCACGGCTGGGGCTACGACGGCGTGTCGCTGTGGGCGGTGCACGAGCCGTACGGCGGACCCGAGGGGCTGAAGCGCTTCGTCGACCGGGCCCACGAGCTGGGCCTGGGCGTGGTCCTGGACGTGGTGCACAACCACCTGGGTCCGTCGGGCAACCACCTGCCGCGGTTCGGGCCGTACTTCACCGACACCCACCACACCCCGTGGGGCGCCGCCGTCAACCTGGACGCGCCCGGCTCGGACGAGGTGCGCCGTTTCCTGGTCGGCAGCGCGCTGGCGTGGCTGCGCGACTACCGGATCGACGGTCTGCGCCTGGACGCGGTGCACGCCCTGGTGGACACGCGCGCGTGCCACTTCCTGGAGGAGCTGTCGACGGCCGTGCACGCGCTCTCCGCCGACCTGGGCCGCCGTCCGTTCCTGATCGCGGAGTCGGACCTGAACGACCCGCGGATCATCACCCCGCGCGCGGAGGGCGGTCTCGGCCTGGACGCCCAGTGGAACGACGACTTCCACCACGCGCTGCACTCGGCGCTGACCGGCGAGTCCCAGGGCTACTACGCCGACTTCGGGCGGGCCCCGCTCGCGGCGGTCGCCAAGACGCTGACCGGCGGCTACTTCCACGACGGGACGTACTCCGGCTTCCGGGGCCGCCACCACGGCCGCCCGCTGGACCGCACCCGGGTGGCCGGGCACCGGCTGCTCGGCTACAGCCAGACCCACGACCAGGTCGGCAACCGGGCCCGGGGCGACCGCCTGTCCACGCTGCTCGCCGGCTCCCCCGGGCTGCTGGCCTGCGCGGCCACGCTGACGATGACCGCGCCGTTCACGCCGATGCTGTTCATGGGCGAGGAGTGGGCGGCCGGCACGCCGTGGCAGTACTTCACCGACCACACCGACCCGGAGCTCGCGGAGGCGGTGCGACGGGGCCGGCGGCGGGAGTTCGCCGAGCACGGCTGGGCGGAGGAGGACGTGCCCGACCCGCAGGACCCGGCGACCCGCGACCGCTCCTGCCTGGACTGGTCCGAGCCGGGGCGCGAGCCGCACGCGCGCGTGCTGGCCTGGTACCGCCGGCTGACCGCCCTGCGGCACGAGCAGCCCGACCTCACCGACCCCGACCTCGCCGACACCAAGGTGGCCTACGACGAGGAGGCCCGCTGGTTCGCCTTCCGGCGCGGGGACGTGCTGGTGGCGCTCAACCTCGCCAAGGAGCGTGCGGAGATCCCCCTCGGCAACCGCCCCACCGAGGTGCTGGCCGCCTGGGAACCGGTCGCGGCACCCGGAGCGGACGGGCTGCTGCACGTGCCCGCGGAGTCGTGCGCGGTGCTGTTCCAGCACTGAGCACGGCACCGCGCCCGGACGGCGCCTACTTCCCGGTGTCCCCCGTGTCCGCAGGGTCCGCGGCGTCCTCCCGGAACTCCGTCACCCGCTCCAGCAGGATCGCCTCCCAGGCGTGGCGCAGCTGGGACCTGAGGAGCGGCAGCGGGCTTTCGTCGCGGCCGTCGAGGCGTGCGGCGAGGCGGATCACGGTGTCGCAGCGGGCCAGCCACAGGCCCCGCAGGCAGGGCCGGGCGCTGTAGCCGGCGAGTGTGGCGGCGCGCACCGCGGCGGGGGAACCGACGGCGACGGCGACGCCGGCGATGTCCTCGGCCGGGTCGCCGACCACGGCGTCGGTCCAGTCGAGGACCCCGCGCACCCGGCCGTCGGCGCTCACCACCAGGTGCTCGCCCTTGAGGTCGTGGTGGACGAGCACGGCGGTGCCGGGCTGGGCGGCCAGCTGGGCCGCGGCGGGCGCCGTGAGCTGGGCCATCCGCGCGGGGTCGAACTCGTCGGCGGCGCCGAGGCGTTCGGCGGCGTGCACGGCCATGCGGCGCAGCGCCTCCAGGGAGCGCGGCGCGGTGCGCGGGACGCCGAGGGTCTGGGCCTGCCGGACGGGGACCTCGCGCAGCCCGGTGAACAGCCCGGCCAGGTCGTCCTCGCCGACGGCGGAGACGTCGTGCTCGCCGGCCGAGCCGCCGGTGATCCGGGTGTCCAGCGTGTACGTCAGCCCGGGCGCCCACTCGCCGCGCGCGACGCTGGCCGGGACGGCGACCGGAAGGTGCGGGCGGACCAGTTCGCGCAGCCGCAGTTCGCGGCGCTGGCGCTCGGCGGCCTCACGGTCGGGGGCCAGGCGCAGCACATGGCGGGCGCCGACCCACCAGGTGGAGTGCTCGCCGCCCTCGGCGACGGGCCGGACCTCGGGGCCGGGGGCGGTGTCCGAGCCGTCCTTGAGCAGGGTGCGGACCAGTCTGCGGACCGTGTCCGCGGTGGGTGTCGGTGCCTGGGTCATCGTCGCGCCGTGTCGTTGCGGTTGCGGGGTGGGGGGACTGCCGGTGGTCAGTCCACTATGACCATCTCCCGGGTCGTGTCGTTGAGGCGGCGTCCCCCGTCCTCGGTCACGGTGACGATGTCCTCGATGCGCACCCCGAAGCGGCCGGGCAGGTAGATGCCGGGCTCCACGGAGAAGCACATGCCGGGTACGAGGGGCTGCTCCTCGCCCTCGATCATGTAGGGCGGCTCGTGCGTGGTGACGCCGATGCCGTGGCCGGTGCGGTGGATGAAGAACTCGCCGTACCCGGCCCGGGTGATGACCGCGCGGGCGGCGCGGTCGACCTCCTGGCAGGAGACGCCGGGGCGCACCGCCCGGAAGCCGGCCTCCTGGGCCTCGCGGACGATGTCGTGCACCCGACGCTCCTCGTCGGTCGGCTCGCCGACGTGCACCGTGCGGGTGGTGTCGGAGCCGTAGCCGTCCTTGAGTCCGCCGAAGTCGAGGACGACCATGTCGCCGCGCTCGATGACGCGGTCGCCCACCTCGTGGTGCGGATTGGCGCCGTTGGGGCCGGAGCCGACGATGGTGAAGTCGACCTGGGAGTGCCCGAAGCGCCGCAGCAGGCCGGCGAGGTCGGCGGCGACCTCGGACTCGCGGCGGCCGGAGAACCGCACCTTCCGGATCTCCTCGAACGCGGCGTCGGCGGCCGCGCCCGCCGCCGCGAGCAGTTCCACCTCGGCCGCGTCCTTCACCGCGCGCAGCATGGGCAGGGCCTCGGTAAGGGAGGCGTAGGAGATCTTGGGCAGCGTCTGTTGCAGGGCGAGCAGGTGCATGGCCCAGGTGTTGTCGCTGATGCCGAACCGGCCGCGGTCGTCGAGGAGGGCGGCGGTGACGGCGTAGGGGTCGGTGCCGTCGGTCCAGTCGCGCAGGGCCAGGGCGGACGCGCCGGTCGCCTTGGCGGCGTCCGGGGCCTCCAGGGTGGGCACGACGAGTACGGGTTCGCGTCCGGCGGCGAGGACGAGCAGCGTGAGCCGTTCGGTGACGGCGGTGGGCGCGTACCCGGTCAGCCACACGAGGTCCGGTCCCGGTGCCACCAGCAGTCCGGCCAGCCCGGCATCGGCTGCCGCGCGGGCGGCGCGTTCCAGCCGGACCCTGTAGTCGTCGGCGGTGAAGGGCGCGAGCGCGATGCCGGTCATCCGGGCCTCCGTATGCGGCTGAAACGGTGAGGAAGGCTACGGGCAGCATCCTGCCCGGCCACGCCGTGCGACGCGAGCCGGTTGAGGATCTCGACCGCCCTCGCGGCGCCCGACCGCACCGGCCCGGGCCCCGGACCGCACTCAGCCGGCGGACGAGGGGTACGAGCCACGGGTCGGGACACGGGCAACGAGTCAGGGCAGGCCATGAACCGGGACGGACCACGGACCGCGGACCCCGGACCGCGGCAGGACACGGAACGAGTCGGGCCACAGACCGGGGTGAGCCACGGGACGGGGCCTGGCCAAGGAGCCGGGGCAAACCACGAACCGGGACGGGCCACAGACCGCGACAGGGCACACGACGGGACGAGACGGTCCGCAGACCCGGGCAAGCCACGGGACAGGGCCTGGCCAACGAACCAGGGCACACCACGAACCGGGACGGGCCACAGACCGCGACAGGGCACGGGGCACGAGCCAGGGCAAGCCACAGGCCGGGGCGGGGCACGGCACGCGGCAGGGCACAGGACTGGTCGGAGCACGGGACGGGTCAGGGCACGGGGCAGGAGCCGGGCCGGGCCTCGGGATGCGGCGGGGGCCGTCATGTGACGATCCCCGGGGTGACGGTCAGTTGCTGGTAGCCGCCACTGGCGTGGCGCACGGTGAGGACCACCGCCTGCCCCGGGCGGGACCCGGCGACCGCGCGGGCCAGGTCCGCCGCCGTGTCGATTCGGGTTCTGCCGAAGACGAGGAGTACGTCGCCGCGGACCAGGCCCGCCGTGTACCCGGGGCCGGGGACGTGGACGCCGACCACCCGGGCTCCGGGCCTGCCGTCGTCCACCACCTCCACGCCCAGGGTCGGACGCACCGGTGCGGGCGCGGAGGCGGGCGCCGGATCCGTGGGCGCCCGGGTGCCGGCCGGCCGCTGCGGCTCGGCGGGGGCGGGCCTGCTCGTGCCGATCACCGTGAGGCCCACCGTGCCGAGGCCGACCCCGGACAGGACCAGGACGATCGCGGCGAGCAGCCCGCACACCAGGGCCGCGAGGCGGCGGCCGCGGCGGCGCGCGGCGAGCGGGCGCCGTACCGGGCCGTGCTCGCCGCCGGGCTCCTGTCCTGGCATCGGCTTGGGACGCAACGCTGTCTGTTCCATCGACCGCCTCCGGCTGCCGCTGTTCGGTGGGCGGTCAGCCCACGGGGAGGGCGGGGACCGGCGGACGGTCCGGAAGGAAGGCGTGGGCCCGGCGGCCCAGCCACTCGGCCTTGTAGCGGTCGACGTTCCGGTGCCAGTTGAGGATGCCCGCCATCCAGTTCTGAAGGTCGGCCACATAGCCGCGCATGGCCGCGCACCCCTCCTCGGACAGCTCGAAGTCGTCGTGGACGACGGGTAGTTCGTGAGCGACGACGTGCTCGAACTGGCGCATGCGCTGGTTCATCATGTCCTGGACGACCTTGAGCGCGGCCGGGTAGTCGATGCCGAAGAAGTGCTGTACGACCAGGATCGCGTTGTGGATCTCGCCCTCGTACTCGATCTCCTTCTGGTACGAGAAGACGTCGTTGAGCAGGCAGGCGTAGTCGACGGCCGCGTTCTCCAGGGAGCGGACCGGGCCGCTGCGGTAGACCTCCGCGGGGATGGCCGGGCCGTATCCCATCCGGCACAGGCTCAGGGTGAGGTCGGAGCCGAAGGTGGCGCGCCGCATCTCCAGGTAGTCGACCGGGTCGGGGACACGGTTCTGGAGCTGGTTGGACAGCTCCCACACCCAGCTCTCGGTCATCGAGTCGATCGCGTGCTTCAGGGTGCGCCGCTGGTCGGGGGTCATCTCCGCGGTGGTGCGCGCCCACAGGTCGGTCAGACTCCGCTCCATGGCGTTGATCGGGACCGGCGCCGCCTCCCCCGCCACGGGCATGCAGGCCGACAGGCGGGCCGTGGTCGCCTTCGCGGCGACCAGGTCGCGGCGGTGTCCGTACACCAGCGGGTAGTAGTCGTCGCCGTAGGTGCCGAAGGCGAGCCACTGCGCGCTCAGGTCGAGCGCCTCGGGCGTGGCGTCCGGGTCGATGCCGGCCGAGCACAGCGCCAGGTCGTAGGCGGCGAGCTTGTCCTCGTCCCACACGCCCTCCTCGAGGATGCCCATGCTGTGGCACCAGTCGACGAGCCTTCGCCTGGAGCGGTCCAGATGCGGGCTCAGCCCCAGCGGGTAGGGCATGCGGAGGTCGGGGATGCGGGACGGGCCGACCTTCTCGAAGGGCACGTGCGTGTACGCGCGCAGCCTCTCCGCCCCGGCCGCCGCGAGCAGCGCGCCCACGTCGGCCGCCGAGGTGCCGGGGCCGGCCAGTCGCTGCCAGGGGCTGGTGGGCCGGGCCCGCTCGTTCATGTACCGGCTGGAGCGCATGTGCCATTCGTGGCCACCGGACTGCCAGTCCTGGAGGCCCTTGGCGTACGCCGCCACCGCCGCGGTCTCGACCGGGGTGAGGCCCTTCTCCAGGGCCACCGCGGGCACTTCGGTGAGCGCGGTGTGCTCGAACTGGTGGAGGCGGGAGGTGAGGACGTCGTTGACGGAGTCGGCGGCCTCCTGGGTGGTGCACCCGAAGAAGGTCTCCAGGACCAGGACGCCGTTGCTCAACTCCCCCTCGTCCTCGACCTCACGCTGGTAGGAGAACAGGTCGTTGCGCAGGTGCACGGCATCGGAGAACGTCTCCATCAGCACCCTGAGCGGCCGGGTTCCGGCGACGGCGGCGGGCACTTCGGCGGTCGCGTACTCCACCAGCCCCGCCGACCAGGGCGCGCCGCCGACCTTGCGGCGCATCTCGATGTACTCGACGGGGTTGGAGATCCGCCCCTCGTTGATGTTCGACAGCTCCCACAGGGACTCGTTCAGCAGGTGCTCGGTGGCCACCGCGAACCGGTGGCGCCAGTCGGCCGACATCGACGGCACCGTACGCGCCCACAGGTCGGCGAGGCCGGCCTCGACCGGGTTGCGCGGCTCGGGGACGGGGGTTTCGAGGTCGAGGGGCATGAACAGGGGAAGCCGGTCCAGGTAGGCCTTGCCGCCCGCGCGGTCCTGGCTGCGCTTGAAGGTCTCCAGGAAGTGGTCGTCGAAGAAGAAGACCCACACGTACCAGTCGGTGATGAGCGACAGGGCGGGCCCGTCGCAGTCGGGGTGGGTGTAGGCGCAGAGCAGTCCGTAGTCGTGCGCGTCGAGGTCGGACTGCTCCCAGATCCCGGAGCCCTCCAGCATGCCCATGTCGCGCGCCCACCGCGTCGAGTGGGCGCGTGCCTCGTCGACGTTCGGGTTGAGCCGCGCGGGATACGGCATGTAGAAGTGCGGGAGTTCGAAGGGCTGCTGCGTCATGGCCGGGCCCTACCCGCGACACTCCGGCACCATCCGTACGCACCAACTCGATCACTCCATCGCGTGAATCCGCACGTGAACGGGGTTGTCGCGCGGTACGGCGGGTCGGCCGACGGCTCAGCTCCCGACCTGGATCAGCGCGTGCGTGCCCGCGACGCGCCAGCGCTCGCCCTCGGCGGCGTCCAGCGCGGCCTCGGTGTCCGCGTCCAGGCCGGTGATCACGTCGGACTTCAGGGTGCGCAGGGCGGCGAGGGGGCCGGGGAAGTAGCCGGTGGCGTCCGCGAACGGCGTGGTCGGGGGCCACAGCCGGTCGCCCACCAGCCGCCGGTAGTTCAGGTCGCCCTTGAACACGGTCAGTGTGGCCGCTGCGAACTCCTCGCGCAGGTCGGCGGGCATGTCGGCGTAGGGCAGCGGGGCGCAGGAGAAGGGGTGTGCCCGGACCGTCAGCCGGCCGTCGGCCATCGCCGCCCACAGGAGGCGCCCGTGCTCCGCGGCCGCGCCGGGAGCCGCCGTCAGCCGGCGCACGGCGTCGATGACGTCGGCCGTGGTGGCGTCGGAGACGTAGTACGGGTACGGCTTGACATGCAGGACCGCCCGCCGGACGCGGCCGTGGGCGAGGAGGTGGGCGACGAGGAGGAGATCGGGGACGAGTTCGCGGCCGGCGTTGTCGGCGACCAGGCAGAGCGTGCCGGTGCCGGAGGGCGGCAGCAGCGACCAGAGGGCCGCCCTGTCGTCGGCGACCAGGGCGGGGACGGGCGGTCCGGCCTCGGCGCCGCCCGCCGACAGCCGGAAGCCGAGGTCGGCGCGGTTGCCCCAGAGCGAGCCGTGCAGCAGGGCGTCCGCGCGCTCCGCCGCCGGCTTGCCCTCCAGTTCGTCGAGCGCCGCAAGTTCCTCGTCGGTCTCCGGGGAGTCGAGTTCGGCGAGTTTGGACGGGCGGAAGGGGTCGATGCCCTGCCAGGGGCCGGGTGCGAAGTAGCCGACGGCTTCGAGGAGACGGCGGTAGAAGTAGCTCTCGGACCACAGCCACGGCACGTCGAACCAGGAGTGGCCGGCGTACTGTCCCAGGCCCCAGTGCTGCCAGCGGTCACGGTCGGGCGCGGCGGCGGGAAGGTCGTCGATCACGCCCTCGGCGCAGCTCTCCAGCAGCGCGTCCAGGGCGCGGTGCTGCCCGGGGCCGTAGGGGAAGGCGTCGCGCACCTGCCGGATGACGGCCGGGTGCCGTTCGGCCAGCACGCTGTGCGGGAAGGAACCGGGTTCGTCGCCGACGAGTACGGGCGCGGACGGGTTGGCAGGCATGCGCCTCACCGTACCCGGCGGGTCATACGACGACGATCTCCCGCTCCAGCCGGGTGGCGAGGCTCAGATAGCGGGGGCGCCGGTGCACCGGCACCAGGCCGCGGATCAGCAGGTGCCACATCTCGGTCGTCCTGCGCGGCAGCCGCCCCATGGGTTCCAGGGGCCTGCCGGCGACCCGGGTGCCGACGAAGAAGCAGACGAGGGAGTGCGCGACGGCGTGGACGTCGACGTCCTGCTGGATCTCGTACTCCTTGACGGCGCCGAGGAGTTTGCCGGTGGCGATGTCCAGCCACTCGGTGAACGGGTGCCGCAGCGGCGGGCGCACCTCGACTCCTCCGGTGGCCAGTCGCAGACCGGCCCGGGTGACGGGGCCCTCCACGGTGAGGCGGGTGAGCGCGTAGGTGATGCGTATCAGGGCCTCCAGCGACGAGTAGCCCTGCTCGTCCACGCGACTGGTCACCTGCCGGGCGGCCCGGGACTGCAACTCCAGGATGGCGTGGGCCAGATCCTCCTTGGCCGCGAAGTGGAAGTACAGGGCGCCCTTGGTGACGTGTGCGTGTGCGACGATGTCGCTCAGGCTGGTCCGTTCGTAGCCGTGCCGGTCGAACAGGTCGGCGGCGGCCGTGATGATCGTCGCGCGGGTCTGTTCGGCGCGTAACTGCCTCGGCATGGACAGAACACTCCCGGGGCCGTAACGAACGGGGCGTGCCGTTTGTTTCTCACTCCGCGTACACGATAGCTCACGGCTCCGAGGCGTCCACCAGGGCCCCTTGGACCTTCCGCCGTCACCCTCGGCGCTCCGGAAACGCACGCCGCCGGTGAAAGCAGACGGGACGCGCTGTATCGGCGCCCGCCGCCCGTCCACACTCATGTGCCGCCACTCGTGGGTCGGTTGAACGCTTCGCGCCCGCGGCCCGTACTGGACCGCGCAGCAGCCCGTTTCCCCGCCGGCCCAGGAGACGTCTCCCGATGACCCGGACGACCGCGCCCCTCAGGCGCACCGCAGCCGCCGCGGCGGTGCCGGCCCTGCTCACGTTGTGGGCGGCCGGGCCCGCACAAGCGCACGGCGCCCCGACCGACCCGGTCAGCCGGGTGTTCGCCTGCTCGCCGGACGGGGGCGGCCTGGCCGGTTCGGCCGCCTGCCGGGCGGCCGTCGCCGCGAACGGCGCCCCCTTCACCGCGTGGGACAACCTGCGGGTGGCGAACGTGGGCGGCCGGGACCGCCAGGTCGTCCCCGACGGAAAGCTGTGCAGCGGAGGACTGCCCGCGTACAAGGGTCTCGACCTGGCCCGCGACGACTGGCCGTCGACCCGTCTGGTGCCGGGCGCGGGGCTCACGATGTCGTACGCCTCGACGATCCCGCACGAGGGCACGTTCAAGCTCTATCTGACCAGGCAGGGCTACGACCCGGCGAAGCCGCTGACGTGGTCGGACCTGCCCGCCGAGCCCTTCGCCGAGGTCAAGGACCCACCGCTGACGGGCGGCGCGTACCGCATCGGGGCGACGCTGCCCGCCGACCGGACGGGCCGTCATGTGCTGTTCACCATCTGGCAGAACAGCAGCACGCCGGACACCTACTACTCGTGCTCGGACGTGGTGTTCGCGAAGGCGGCGAAGGCGACCAAGGGGACCGGCGGCACGAACGGGACCGGCGGCACGAACGGTTCGGCCGGATCGGCCGAACCGGGTGACTCCGCCCGCTCGGGCGGGAGCCCGGCCGCCGGTACGCCGAAACCGGGCACTCAGGTCCCGAGTCCGAGCCCCTCGCACGGGCCGCACACGACCGCTTCGGCGCGGCAGACTCCGGACTCCGCCGCCGCTCAGGCGCGTTCGGGCGCTCCCGACAGCAGCCCGGTGGCGTCCGCGACCGACGCCGGCCAGGGTCCTTCCGCACCACTGCTGGCGGGCGGCGCCGCCGCGGTGCTGGTGCTCACCGGGGGCGCCGCCCTCGCCCTGCGGCTGCGCGGCCGCTGAACACGCTTGTGCCGGTCGGCGGCCGGCACTCGCCTCGGCTCCGGCCGGCTTGCGGACCGGGAGCCGCGGCGGCGTACCCGGGCGCGACGGCTTCCGGAGCTCGCCGCTCGTACCACCGGACCGCCGCCGCGAGGGCGAATCCGTACGGTGCCAGGACGGCGGCGAGCAGAAGGTAGTAGGGCAGCGGAAGCCCCGTCATGCCCAGCCGCGGGCCCAGCGGACTGACCGGGAGCAGCAGCCCGACGAGGGCGAGGACGGCCGCGGCCCGGCCGACGGGTCCGGGCAGCCGCCGCCGGCCGCCCTCGTCCCGGCCGGTGCGCAGGAGCACCATCACCAGCGCCTGGGTCAGCAGGTTCTCGGTGAACCAGGCCGAGTGGAAGACGGCCTCGTCGTTCAGCGCGTCGGGTCCCCACAGAACGAAAGCGAGGACGGCGAAGGTCGCGAAGTCCGCGACCGCGTTGAGCGTGCCGAACCCGGTGATGAACCGCAGGAAGGCACGTGGCCGCAGCGCGGTAGGGCGGCGCAGCGCCGCCCTTCCCGGTCGGTCGTGGGCGAAGGACGACTGTGCCGCGTCGAAGCAGAGGTTCTGGACGAGCACCTGCACCGGGAGCATCGGCAGGAAGGGCAGCAGCAGGCCCGCGACGAGCATCGCCATGACGTTGCCGAGGTTGGAGGAGAGGGTGACGCGCAGATAGGAGGCGATGTTGCCGCTGGCCCGCCGGCCGGCCGCCACGGCGTGGCCGATCGCGGTGAGGTCCTTGTCGGCGAGCACCACGTCGGCGCTCTCCCGGGCGATGTCGCAGGCCACCCGCGGTGCGACGCCGACGTCGGCGGCCCGCAGCGCGGGCACGTCGTTGGCGCCGTCGCCGAGGAAGCCGACGGTGTGTCCCGCGGCCCGCAGCGCGGCCACGACCCGGGCCTTGTCGTCCGGGGTGCAGCGGGCGAAGACGGTGGAACGGGCGGCGGCCGCCGCGAGGGCCCCGTCCCCGGCGGGCCCGGAGCCCACCGTGTGCACCTCCCCCACCTCGAGCCCCAGGTCACGGCAGACGCGCGCCGCCGTGCCGGGGTGGTCGCCGGTGAGGATCTTCACGGTGACACCGGCCTCGGCGAGCCCACGCAGGGCCTCGGCCGCGGTCGGCGCGAGCGCGTCACGGAAGGCGATCAGACCCCGGAAGGTGAGGCCGCGCTCGTCGGCGGGGGTGTAGTCGCCGGTACGGGCGGCGCGTTCGGCCGTGGCGAGGGCCAGCAGCCGCAGCCCGGCGTCCGCCTCGCGCGCGGCGAGCTCCCGCAGCCGCTCGCGCTCGGCGGGCTCCAGCGCGCAGCGCTCCAGTACGTCCTCCACGGCGCCCCGGACGACGAGGACGTGCCTGCCGAACCGGCCCCGCACCACGGCGGTGGCCAGGCGCCGTACCGGGTCGAAGGGGACGGCCGCGACCCCGTCGTGCTCCTCGCCGACCGCTCCGGCGGCCTCCAGGAGTGCCTCGTCGAGCGCGTCCGGCGCGGGAAGTTCGGCGAGCTGGAGGGTCCACCAGGCGCCGACCGCGGCCCAGCGCAGCACCTCCGGGTCGTCGCGGCCGTCCGCGTCGAGGGCCCGTTCGACGACGGGCCGGTCCTGGGTGAGGGTGCCGGTCTTGTCGACGCAGAGCACGTCGACGGCGCCCAGGTCGTGCAGTGCGGGCAGCCGCTTGACGATGACGCCGTGCGCCCCCGCGAGCTGCCGGGTGCCGCGGGCCAGGCACAGGGTGACGATCACCGGCAGCATCTCGGGTGTGAGCCCGACGGCCACCGCCACGGCGAAGGGCAGCGTCTCCAGGCCGCGCCCGCGCAGCGCCGCGTTCGCCATCAGCACCAGCGGCGGCGTCAGCAGCATGAACCGGATGAGCACCCAGGAGATGCCCTGTACGGAGCGGTCGAAGGCGCTGGGGTCCGTCCGGTCCCCGCGCCCGCGGCCCGCGGTGCCGTGGGCGGCGGCGAACCGCGTGCGCGCGCCCGTGTGCACCACCACGGCGGTGGCCGTGCCGGTGGCGACGCTGCTGCCCTGGAAGCACAGGTGCGCCTGTCCGAGCGGGCCGCGTTCCCCGAGCCCCGGCTCCTCCACGGCCGCCTTGGCGACCGGGGCGGACTCGCCGGTCAGCGCGGCCTGATGCACGGTCAGCCCTCGGGCGCGCAGGAGTCGTACGTCGGCCGGTACGCGGTCGCCGGGGCCGAGCCGGAGCACGTCGCCCGGCACCAGTTCGGTGACCGGGACCTCCCGGGCGCGCGGCCGTTCCCCGCCGGCCGTCCGCCGCAGCACGGTGGCGGTGCCGGCGACCAGTTCGCGCAGGGCGGCCATGGACCGGTCGGCCCGGTGCTCGCCGGTCGCGCGCAGCACGCAGCTGACCACGACCAGGCTGAGGATCACCGCGGCGGTCCCCCAGGAGGCGACGAGCGTGGAGACCAGGCCCAGGCAGAGCAGTACGGCCGTGAACGGGTCCCGCAGGGAGCGCACCCACAGCAGGGGCCAGGACGGGGTGCGCACCTCGGGGACCGTGTTCTCGCCGACCGCCGCCAGCCGTGTCTCCGCCTCGGCGTCGGTCAGCCCGCGCGGACCGCTGTCGAGCCGCCGCAGTACCTGGAGGGGTGTTCCGTCGGGCGCGGCCGGGCGGGCCGCCGCGAGGTCAGAGGCCACGGAGGCGGCGCGCCGGGGCGTCGGCGGCGGCGCCCCGGTCGGTGAGCCGGGCGACCGTGAGCCGCACGACGTCGACCACGTCGGGGTCGTCGACGAAGTAGACCTGTCGCCGGCCCTCGCGGCGGGAGCGGACGAGCCCGGCGAGCTTCAGCTTGGTCAGGTGCTGGCTGACGGCGGGCAGCGCGCCGCCGACCCGCTCGGCGAGCCCGGTGACGTCGCTCTCGCCCTGGGCCAGTGCCCACACGATGTGCAGCCGGGCGGGCGAGGCGAGCAGCCCGAAGGCCGCGGCCGCCTCCGCGAGCACGTCGGCGGGCGGATCCTCGAAGCCACTGCCGGCTGCCGCCACGGTCGTCTTCCTCCTGTTCGCGCACGCCCGCACGCCTGGTACGAGCCGCACCAGTCTAGGCGGCCCGGTACGAACGGGACCCGCCGGAACTCGTCCACCGGAACTTATCCGTCGCTCCGATAGTTTCTACGTTGCTGTAGATGCAGCACGGAACGTGTTAGGCCACCCGACACCACACTTGGAGAGCACATGGCCCTGTGGGACCGCATCAAGGACTCCGCGACGCAGATGCAGACCCAGCTCGTGGCGAAGAAGAACGACCTGAAGAGCGGTGCCTTCCGGGACGCGAGCATGGCGATGTGCGCCCTCGTGGCCGCCGCCGACGGCACCGTCGACCCTTCGGAGCGTCAGCGTGTCGCGCAACTGATCGCCACCAACGAGGTGCTGCAGAACTTCCCCGCGGACGATCTGCGCCGCCGCTTCGAGGAGAACCTGAACAGGCTGACCGCGGACTTCGACTTCGGCAAGGTCAGCGTGTTGCAGGAGATCGCCAAGGCGAAGAAGAAGCCCGCCGAGGCCCGTGCCGTCGTCCAGATCGGCATCGTCATCGGCGGCGCGGACGGCGACTTCGACAAGACCGAGCAGGCCATGGTGCGCGAGGCCTGCTTCGCCCTGGGACTGCCGCCGCACGAGTTCGACCTCTGAGCCGGCGGGTCCCACGGCTCACGTCTCGCCGGGTGCCGGACGGTCGTTCGTCCGGGACCCGGCGAGGGAGCGGTGTCACGGCCCCGCGGGCCGTGTCCCCACCGCGGTCGATCAGTCGAGGCCCGCTGACTTCAGCCAGGCCTTGGCCACGTCGAGCGGGTCCTTGTTCTGCGACTGCACCTGGGTGTCCAGGTCCAGCAGGGTGGCCGTGTCCAGCTTGGCGGAGACCGCGTTGAGCGCGTCGACGCCCTTCTGGTCCAGGCCGGACTTGTACACCAGCGGCTGGACGTTCTCGAAGCCGAAGAGGTTCTTCGGGTCCTGAAGGACGACGAACTTCTCCTTGGCGATGGTCGGATCCGTGGTGAACACGTCGGCGACCTGCACGGTGTTCTTCTTCAGCGCCGCCTGGGTCAGCGGGCCGCCCGCGTCCAGCGCCTTGAAGGACTTGAACTCCAGCCCGTACTCGGACTTCAGGCCCTTGAGGCCCTGGTGCCGGGCCTGGAACTCCGGCGAGCCGCCGATGACCAGGTCCTTGGCGGCGTCCTTGAGGTCCGCGATGGAGGACTTCTCGGTGAGGCCGTACTTCTTCGCCGTCGCGGCGTTGACGGTGACGGAGTCCTTGTCCTCCGCGGGCGCCGGTTCGAGCAGCGTCAGCCCGGAGTCCAGCTTGGCGCCGATGGCGGCCGTCGTCGCCTCGACCGTCTTCGGGGCGGCCTTGGAGTCGAGATACGCCAGCAGCGCCCCGTTGTACTCGGGCAGCACGGTGATCGAGCCGTTCTTGAGCAGACCGTAGGTGGTCTCGCGGCTGCCGATGTTGGGCTTGTACTCGACCTTGATGCCCCTGGCCTTCAGGGCCTCGCCGTAGATGTCGGCGATCAGGATGCTCTCGGCGAAGTTGTTGGAGCCGACGACGACCGTGCCGGCGCCCGCCCTGCCCTCCGCGAGCGGGTCCTTGCCGGAGGAGCCGCCGGACGAACACCCCGCGAGAAGCGCCGCGGTGGCGGCGAGTGCGACGGCGGCCGCCCCGAAGTGGCTCTTGCTGGACTTGGTGCTCTTCGTGTTGGAAGTCACAATTCCCGTTCCCGGCTGAGAGGTTGGTCGGGCGCATGGCAGCGGCGGCAGCACGCGGGGCGCGAGCACCGCCGTTTGATCCAATCCAGCGGCTTCTTCGTCAGTCAAGAGGCGCCGGGTCACCGATCGGCTTCGATGCGTGGCAGGTGGTGGGGACGGAGGGCGCCCGGGGAGGCCGAGGATCCGCCCCGGCCCCGGGGTGCCGCCTCGCCGTCCGCGGTCAGCCGCCACGGCGCACCCCGGGCGACACCGTCACCCGCGCGACCGCCCAGAACACCGCGAGCGTCGCCAGCGCCATCACGGCGACCAGCGCGGCCCCGCCCACGACCTTCTCGTAGTCGTGCTGGTAGAGGCCGTCGACGATGTACCGGCCGAGGCCGCCGAGGCTGACGTACGCGGCGATGGTGGCCGTGGAGACGATCTGGATGGCCGCCGAGCGAAGTCCGCTGAGGATCAGCGGGAGGGCGACGGGCAGTTCGACCTGGAACAGGACGCGCGACTCGGCCATGCCCATGCCCCGGGCCGCGTCCACCGGCGAGGGATCGACGGAGCGCATCGCCTCGTAGGTCGTGATCAGGATCGGCGGGACGGCGAGGACGACCAGCGGGATCATCACGGGGATCTTGCCGAAGCCGAGCAGGATCACCATCAGCACCAGCAGGCCGAAGCTGGGCAGCGCCCGCCCGGCGGTGGCGATCAGGGCGAGGGCGTTGCCGCCGCGCCCGTAGTGCCCGGTGAGCAGGCCGACCGGCAGGCCGATGACGGCGGCCAGGCCCAGGGCCATCAGGGAGTACTGGACGTGCTCCACGAGGCGCGTGGGGATGCCGTCGTAGCCCTTCCAGTGGGCGGCGTCGCTGAAGAAGGCGTTGATGAAGTGGAGTACGTTCACCGGGCGGCGTCCTCCAGTGCGGGCGTGGCCGGTTCGGGCCGGGCCTCGGCGTCCGTGGGGGTGCCGCGGCGGGTGCCGCGCGGCATCCAGGGGGTCAGCAGCAGGCGTACGAGGACCAGCACGGCGTCGACGACGACCGCCAGGGCCGCCGTGGTGAGGACGGAGTTCCAGGCGAGTTCGGGCCGGTTGTAGATCTGCGCGTCGTGGAGCAGATTGCCGAGGGCGCCCTGGTTGCCGATCAGCATCCCGACGCTGACGAGCGAGATGCTGGAGACGGCGGCCACCCGCAGCCCCGCGATGATGGCGGGCACCGCGATCGGCAACTGCACCTGGAGATACCGGCGTACGGGCCCCAGGCCCATGGCGGTGGCCGCGGCCAGTGTCTCCTGCGGCACCGAGCGGACGCCGTCGACGATCGCCGGGACGAGCACGACGAGGCTGTAGACGGCGAGCGGGATCATCACGGTGAGCTCGGTCTGGCCCGTGTAGTCGATGAGGACGACGAAGAACGCCAGCGACGGGATCGCGTACAGCACGGTCGTCAGGCCCAGCACGGGCGGGTACAGCCAGCGGAACCGCACGCACAGCTGGGCGAGGGGCAGGGCGGCGAGGAGACCGGCCAGCACCGGCAGCAGGGCCTCGCGCAGGTGCAGTCCGATCAGGCCGAACCAGCTGTGCTGAAGGTCGCTCGGAATGTCGAAGAATCGGTTCATCCGGCGACCCCGGCCTCGGCGCCGGCTTCTGCTCCGGCGTCGGCGCCGGCCTCCGCCGCGGCCCCCGCGCCGGCCTCCGCCCCGGCACGCCCCTCGGCGTGGGCGCTGCGGATCGCCTCGCCGATGGTCTGCTGCGAGACGACGCCGACCGCGCGGCCCGTGCCGTCCACGGCGACCGCCCAGCCGGTGGGCGAGAGCACGGCGCCGTCGAGGGCGGCGCGCAGCGAATCGGTGCCGTACTCGAAGGGCCGCCCGTGGGACAGGAGCCGTGCGGCGTCGAGGGGGCCGTCGCCAAGCGCGCCCGGCTCGCTCCAGCCGAGGGGTCTGCCGTCCGGGTCGGTGACGAGGAGGTAGGGCACGTCGGGGGTGGCGCGGGCGGCGAGCTGCTCGGCGGTGGAGTCGGCGGCGACGATCGGGGTCTTCGTCAACTCCAGTCCCCCGGAGGCGAAGAAGGACAGCCGGCGGATGCCGCGGTCGACACCGAGGAAGTCCTCCACGAAGTCGTCCGCGGGCGCGGAGAGCAGTTCGGCGGGCGGGGCGTACTGGGCCAGCCGGCCGCCGGTGCGCAGGACCGCGACCATCGTGCCGATTTTGACGGCCTCGTCAATGTCGTGCGTGACGAAGACGATGGTCTTGCCCAACTCTTCCTGGATCCGGAGCAGTTCGTCCTGGAGGCCCTTGCGCACCACCGGGTCCACGGCGGAGAACGGCTCGTCCATCAGCAGCACCGGCGGGTCGGCGGCGAGCGCCCGCGCCACGCCGACGCGTTGCTGCTGGCCGCCGGAGAGCTGGTACGGGTAGCGCTTGGCGAGCGAGGCGCCGAGGCCGACCCGCTCCATCAACTCGGCCGCCCGCGCCCGGGACTTCTGCTTGCCCCAGCCGAGCAGGCGGGGCACGGTCGCGATGTTGTCGACGATGGTGCGGTGCTGGAAGAGCCCCGCGTTCTGAATGACGTACCCCATCGACCGGCGCAGGGTGTTGACGGGCTGTTCCTGGATGTCGACGCCGTCGAGGAGGATGGTGCCCCCGGTCGGCTCCACCATCCGGTTGATCATGCGCAGAGTGGTGGTCTTGCCACATCCCGACGGTCCGACGAGGACGGTGATCGAGCGGTCCGGTATCTCGAGCGAGAGCCGGTCGACAGCCAGCGTGCCGTCCGGATACCGCTTGGTGACTGAATCTATCCGTATCAAAACGCCGAATACCCTTCGGGTCTGGCAGGAGCTGTCCGCTCTCCGCCAAGGTCGCGCGGGCCGTTGCGGGAATGGTCCGAGCGGCTTGTGACGTGCGACGACCGCACGCGACACCCCCGTCCCCCGTAACCGCACTGTGCGCAAGCTGTGAGCCCGGCGCGCGGGCCCGCCCGACCGGACGGTTCCCAGGCCCCGTGGCGCCTTTCGACACCGACGCCTACCCAGCATCGCGCCCGCGACACCGGTCGGCCCACGCGATCCGCGCCACGTCTCCCGCCCCGGCCCGCCCGGGCGCCCCGCCCCCGGCAAGGGGCGGGGGCGGGCCCGTGAGGGCCCGTCCCCTGGACGGGTGCGGCCGGGGCCGGGTCAGGTCCGGCCGGGGCCGCCACCGCCGAAGGATCCGCTGCTGCCCGGGTGCCAGCGCCGCCGGTGCTGGTCCTGGCTGCGGCGGGTTCCGGTGGCGTGCAGCTCGTAGGGCATGAGCCGCTCCCCGTCGTCCGGATGGAGCTCGTCCAGCTCCCGCATCTCCCTGATCTCGTGGACGGCGCCGGTGACCGGCAGGTGCGGCTGCTCCGCCTCGGTCGGCCGGTCCGGCTCGCGGCGCATCACACCGATACCCATGCCGACGGCCCACACCAAGGCGATCACGATGACGAGTCCACCGATGAATGCGCCGAAGGTGGCCCACACATTGGGTGCCACGGCCAGTACGGCGTAGGAGGCTATGTCCATGTCTTCCACCCGCCTCACCAAGGAAAGCGAAGAGTGCCGGCGGCGCCGATGACGCCACCTGTGTCCCATATTGTCCCACCGTGCGAGTGCCCCGCAAAGTGCCCGCGACTCCCAGGACGGCCGCCGCCCCGGTAGCCGCCGGTGACTTCGCCGTGGCCGCCGGTGCTGGAAAATGAACACATGGCCGGACTTCTGCGCAGGCGCTCGAGGCGGCGGCGCCCGGCGCCGGGCGTGCGCAGCTTCGCCGCGCAGGCGTTCGCCGTCCAGATGGTGATGCTGCTGGTGTTCATCATCGCCGCGGGCGCCGTCCTCGTGCTCGAGACCCGGAACAACAGCCTGGCGGACGCCCGGCACCGCACCCGCTCCGTGGCCGAGTCCTTCGCCAGTGCCCCCGGGACGGCGCAGGCCCTCGACAGCCGCGATCCGACGGCGATCCTCCAGCCGCGCGCCGAGGAGACCCGGAAGCGGACGGGCGTGGCCTTCGTCATCGTGTACCGGCCGGACGGGATCCGGCTCACGCACCCCGACCCCGCCCTGATCGGCAAGCACGTCATAGGCCCGTACAAGCAGGCGGCGGAGGGCAAGCCCTTCACGGAAGTCTTCACCGGGAGCCGCGGCCCCGCGGTCGACTCGGTCGTCCCCGTCTTCCGGCCGGACGGCTCGGTCGCGGGCGTCGTGAGCGTCGCGATCACGCTCGGGACGGTGAACACGACGGTCCAGCGCCAGCTGCCGGTCCTGCTCGCCGGCGTGGGGGGCGCGCTCGTCCTGGCCACGTGCGGATCGGCCTGGGCGAGCAGGCGGCTGCGGCGGCAGACCCATGGTCTGGGCCACGTCGAGCTGACGCGGATGTACGAGCACCACGACGCCGTCCTGCACTCCGTGCGGGAGGGCGTCCTCGTCCTCTCGGGCGAGGGCCGGCTGCTCCTGGCCAACGACGAGGCGCGGCGGCTGCTGGACCTGCCGGAGGACGCGGAGGGACGCCGGATCGCCGATCTCGGCCTCGAACCGCGGGTGGCCGAGTTGCTGTCCTCCGGGCGGGTGGCCAGCGACGAGGTGCTCCTCGCGGGAGACCGGCTGCTGATCGCCAACACCCGCCTCACGGACCGCGCCGGAGGCCCGGACGGCAGTGTGACGACGCTGCGGGACACCACGGAGCTGCGCGCCCTCTCGGGCCGGGTCGAGGAGGCTCGGGAGCGGCTGCGGCTGCTGTACGACGCCGGGGTGCGGGTCGGCACCACCCTGGACGTCGTACGGACCGCCGAGGAGCTGGCGCAGGTCGCCGTCCCCCGATTCGCCGACCTGGTCACCGTCGAACTGCTGGAGCCCGTCCTGCGCGGCGACGAGCCGGCGGACACGGCGGACATGCGCCGCACGGTCATCCTCGGCGACAGCCTGGACCCGCCCGTCTTCCCCGTCGGCGGGCGGATCACCTGGATGCCCGGCACCCCGATGGCGGCGGCGCTGGAGACCGGTCACGCGGTGCTGGAGGCCGATCTGGACGCCACCCACGACTGGCGCGTCCAGAGCCCGGAGACGGCCGGAAGGATCCTCGACCACGGGATCCGCTCGCTCATCGCGGTACCGATGCGGGCGCGGGGCGTTCTGCTGGGACTGGCCGACTTCTGGCGAACGGACCGGCGCAGCCCCTTCGACGACGACGACCTCTCCCTCGCCGAGGAGCTGGTCGCGCGGGCGGCCGTGTGCGTCGACAACGCACGCCGCTACACCCATGCGCGCGGCGTCGCCGTGAGCCTGCAACGCAGCCTGCTGCCCCGGGGGCAGCCCGAGCAGAACGCGCTGGAGGTGGCCCACCGCTATCTGCCCGCGCAGGCCGGCGGCGTGGGCGGGGACTGGTTCGACGTGATCCCGCTGCCGGGCGCGCGCGTGGCCCTCGTCGTCGGCGACGTCGTCGGACACGGTCTGCACGCCGCCGCCACCATGGGGCGTCTGCGCACCGCCGTGCTCAACTTCTCGGCCCTCGACCTGCCGCCCGACGAGATCCTGGTCCACCTCGACGAACTGGTCACCCGGATCGACCAGGACCGGGCGGCCGAGGCCGAGACCGACACGGTCACCGGGGCCACCTGCCTGTACGCGATCTACGACCCCGCCGGCGGACGCTGCACCGTGGCGACCGCGGGTAACCCCGGGCCCGCGCTGGTACGTCCCGACGGCGCGGTGATCTTCCCCGAGGTGCCCGCCTCCCCGCCCCTCGGCCTGGCTGCGGGCCTGCCCGTCGAGACCGCCGCGCTGGACCTGGCGGAGGGATCGCTCCTGGTCCTGTACACCGACGGGCTGGTCGAGGACCGGGACATCGGCACCGGCCTCGCCCTGCTGCGCGACACCCTGGCCGGCCGGCCGGACCGGAGCCCGGAGGAGACGTGCCGGGCGGTGATCGACACCGTGCTGCCACCGCGCCCCAGCGACGACGTGGCGCTGCTGGTGGCCCGCACCCGGCTGCTGGACCCGGCGGACGTCGTGGAGTGGGACGTGCCCCGCGACTCCGCGTCCGTCGCCCCGGTGCGCGCGGCCTGCGCCCGGCAGCTGGACGCGTGGGGACTGGACGAGGTGGGTTTTGAGACCGAGCTGATGCTCAGCGAACTGGTCACCAACGCGATCCGCTACGGCAGCGAGCCGATCCGCGTGCGGATGCTGCGCGACCGCGACCTCGTCTGCGAGGTCTCCGACGGCAGCAGCACCTCACCGCACCCGCGTCGGGCCGCCCTGACGGACGAGGGCGGACGCGGACTGTTCCTCGTCGCCCAGCTGGCTCGGCGGTGGGGGACCAGGTACACACCCCACGGCAAGGTCATCTGGACCGAACAGCCGCTGCACGGCGGGGCGGCGCGGCCCGGCGGGGATCTGGGCGACCTGCTGCTCGACCAGTGGGACGACGAGGCGTTGTGACGGGCGCGCCGCCCGTGCTCCCGGACGCGGGGGGGGGGGGGGGGGGGCGCCCGCGCCCCCCCCCCCCCCCCCCCCCCCCCCCCCCCCCCCCCCCCCCCCCCCCCCCGGGGGGGGGGGGGGGGGGGGGGGGGGGGGGGGGGGGGGGGGGGGGGGCCGCCCCCCGGGGGGCCCCCGGGGGGGGGGGGGGCCCCCCCCCGGCCCCCCCCCCCCCCCCCGCGCCCCACCGCCTCAGCCCTCGTCCGGGACCAGCCGCAGGGAGATCGAGTTGATGCAGTACCGCTGGTCGGTCGGGGTCGCGTACCCCTCGCCCTCGAAGACGTGCCCGAGGTGCGACCCGCAGCGCGCGCACCGCACCTCGGTGCGCAGCATCCCGTGGGAGCGGTCCTCCAGCAGCTCCACGGCGTCGGTGTCCTTCGGGTCGTAGAAGGACGGCCAGCCGCAGTGGGACTCGAACTTGGTGCCGGAGGTGAACAGTTCCGCGCCGCAGGCCCGGCAGGAGTAGACACCCTTGGTCCTGGTGTCCGTGTACTCACCGGTGAAGGCGGGCTCCGTGCCGGCCTTGCGCAGCACGGCGTACTCGGCCGGGCTCAGCTCGGCCTGCCACTGCTCGTCCGGCTTCTCGACGTCGTACGGCATGGGTCTCGCGCCCCTCACTTCGACAGACGGTCCAGGATGCGCGGTCCGAGGTCGGTGACGTCGCCCGCGCCCATGGTGAGAACGAGATCGCCGGCCTTCGCCATTCCCGCGACCGCGTCGGGCACCTCGGCCTTGTCGTGGACGGCCGTCACGTCGGCGTCCGCCGCCCGCGCGGCGGCGATGATCAGCTCGCTGGTGACACCGGGGACCGGGTCCTCACGGGCCGGGTAGATGTCGAGGACGACGGAGGCGTCCGCGAGGGCCAGCGCCTGGCCCATCTCCTTGCCCAGCTCCTGGGTGCGGGAGAACAGGTGCGGCTGGAAGACGACCAGGATCCGGCCGTCGCCCACGGCCGCGCGCATCGCCTCCAGGTCGGCGGTCATCTCGGTCGGGTGGTGGGCGTAGGAGTCGACGACCTGGACGCCGGCGGCCTCGCCCTTGAGCTGAAGGCGCCGCTTGACGCCGGTGTACGCGGCCAGCGCGGAGGCGAGCTCGGCGGCCGGGACGCCCAGGGCGGCGCCCGCGGCCAGCGCGGCGACGGCGTTGTGCGCGTAGTGGCGGCCGGGCACGGAGACGGCGAAGGTGAGCTCGGTGCCGTCCAGCAGGACGGTGACCTCGCTCCTGAGGCCCTGCGGCACGACCGACAGGATCCGTACGTCGGCGTCATCGGCCTCGCCGTACGTCACCGTCCGCACCGCACCGGACACGCGCCGGGTCAGTTCCCGCGCGCCCGGATGGTCGGCGGCGATCACCAGGGTGCCGCCGGGGACGATCCGGTCCACGAAGGTCTCGAAGGACTCGTAGATCTCGTCCATCGAGGCGTAGTTGGCGTGGTGGTCGAGCTCGACGTTGAGGACGATGGCGACCTCGGGCGCGTACTTGTGGAAGCTGCGGTCCGACTCGTCCGCCTCGGCGACGAAGATCTCGCCGTCGCCGTGCAGCGCGTTGGAGCCGGGGGCGTCCAGGTCGCCGCCGATGGCGTACGACGGCCGCAGGCCCAGCTCGCCGAGGGACACGGCCAGCATCGAGGTGGTCGTCGTCTTGCCGTGGGTGCCGGCGACCGCGATCGGGCGCAGGCCCTCCATCAGGGCGGCCAGCGCGTCGGAGCGGTGGACGACCGGGATGCCCAGCTCGGCCGCGCGGGCCAGCTCCGGGTTGTCCTCGCGGATCGCCGAGGAGACGACGACGCAGCTGGCGTCGTCGGCGAGGTGCCCGGCCGCGTGCCCGATGTGCACGGTGGCGCCCAGCGCGCGCAGTGCCTGCGCGGTCGCCGACTCCTTGGCGTCGCTGCCCGCGACCTTGGCCCCGCGCTGGGCGAGGATCTTCGCGATGCCCGACATCCCGGCGCCGCCGATGCCGATGAAGTGCGGTCGGTCCATGGCGGTAGGAAGGCCGGGTGCCATGCGCTTTTCTCCCCAGGTGGTGCGGCTGTGGTACGACGGTGCGCGCCCCCGTGCGGGGGCGCCGCCCAAGCCTATGCCTTGCTGTGGGAGAAGAGCTTCAGGACCGGTACGCCCACCTTGTGGCGGGCCCGGGAGGCCCAGTCGCGGTGGAAGAACTCCTCCACGTAGTGCGGGTCGGTCAGGACGATCACCTCGTCGGCGTCGACCTCGGCGACCAGGGACTTCAGGGCGTCCAGCGGGTGGTCCTCGACGAGCCGGCCGTCGGCCCGGCTGCCCGCCGCGCGCAGCGCGATGAGGGACACGTCCAGGGCCTGTTCCCCGGCGCCCTTCGCGGCCGCGCCCTCCGGGGTCTCGCCCTCGCGCGCCGCCTCGTCGAGTTCGCCGAGCGCGATGTCGTCGATGGCCCGCAGCAACCGGTCCGCCTGATCGCCGCGCGGCTGGAGCAGCACGTGGAAGAGCACCGGCTCCTCGCCGTGCAAGGTGGTGACGAACTCCACGTCGGCGGACGTCAGGGCCTTCTCGATCATCAATACGCTTGTGAACACCAGGCGCCCTTTCTCCTCCGAGGGTCCCTGGACCCTCCGTCTCCCTCCACGGGCCGTAGCAGCCCCTGCGGAAACCATCCTGCCCCGTGATCGCACGGGTATCGCGGGATTTGGCGCACCCGGCGCACACGGATCGGAACAATTGGTTCCGCCTGCCCGGAGCGCGAGCCCCCGGGCAGCCGGACGGCGGGGCTCCGGTCAGGGGCGGCGGTACCTGCCGAACAGGAAGCCGTCGTCCTCCAGCAGGGAGGCCAGGGTGAAGCGTTGCGGGACCGCGACGGAGGGGCCGCCCGCGATGCGCTGGGCGTCACCGGCGGTGAGCATCGGGGAGACCGTGAGGCACATTTCGTCGAGGACGCCGGACGCCACCATCTGACCGAGCAGGCGAGGGCCGCCCTCGGTGAGCAGGCGGGTGTGACCGAGTTCGGCCAGCGCCCGCACGGCGCGGGCGGGGTCGACGCCGACGCCGTCACCGGCGATCACCACCCGGGCACCCGCCCTCTCCGCGGCCACGATCCGCTCCGGGGCCGCCGCCGCGCCCGTGAGGACCAGCGTGGGCACCAGCGGCGAGGTGAACAGCGGCAGCGAGAAGTCCAGCTCCAGGCTCGCCGTGACGACCGCGATCGCAGGAGCCGGGCCCTGCCCGGCCGCCTCCCGCAGCGCCGCGAACTCCGCCCGGGCCCGGGCCGGGCGGTACCCCTCCTGGCGTACCGTCTCCGCGCCGACCACCACCACGTCGGCCAGTGCCCGCAGGGTGCCGAAGATCCGCATGTCGGCGGCGCTGGAGATGGGCTGCGAACGCCCCTCGTGCTGGGCGGCCCCGTCGAGGGTGGCGACCATGTTGGCGCGCAGCCACGGCTCCCGGACCGCCGCCCCGCGCTCGGGGTAGGCGTACGCGGCGGCCAGCTCGGCGAAGGTCCACTCCCGGTCCACGAGGGCGCCGGGCACGCTCGTACCACCGGCGCCGTGTGTCCCGTCCGGGGTCTGGGCTGCTGTTTCGTCGGTCACAGGGAACAGGCGTCGCATGACGTGCAGTGTTCCATGCCGCTTACCATGGGGAACCGTGTCGTCCTCCACAACCGCCTCCGGGCTCAGCTCCCTGACCGCCGCGGCCCCGCTGTCCCTGTGCGCGCGCGAGCCGCACGTCCCCGCGGACCGGCTGGTCGCCGAGATGGTGCCGCCGCCGCGCTTCGACTCCGTGCGCTTCGCGACGTACATCCCGGACCCGAAGCAGCCCAGCCAGACCGAGGCCGTCGAGGTGCTGGACGACTTCGCCGCCGGACTCGGCGGGGCGTCCGCGACCGGCTCCGGCAGGCGCGGCCTGTTCGGCTTCGGCAGGAGCAGGAGCAACGACAAGGGCAGGGCGAAGGGCAGGGGCCGGGCCGCCGGTGCCGGGCCCCGCGGTGTGTACCTCGACGGCGGTTACGGTGTCGGCAAGACCCACCTGCTGGCCTCCCTGTGGCACGCCACCCCGGCCGAACCCGCCCGCAAGGCGTTCGGCACCTTCGTGGAGCTGACCAACCTGGTGGGCGCCCTCGGCTTCCAGAAGACCGTCGAGACCCTCTCCGGCCACCGCCTGCTGTGCATCGACGAGTTCGAACTGGACGACCCGGGCGACACCGTGCTGGTGTCCACCCTGCTCGGCAGGCTGGTCGACGCGGGTGTCGCGCTCGCCGCCACCTCCAACACGCTGCCGGGCAAGCTCGGCGAGGGCCGCTTCGCCGCCACGGACTTCCTGCGCGAGATCCAGGGCCTGTCCGCGCACTTCCGCGCGCTGCGCATCGACGGCGACGACTACCGCCACCGCGGCCTGCCCGAGGCGCCGGCGCCGTACTCCGACGAGCAGGTGACGAAGGCGGCGTACGCCACCGAGAACGCCTCGCTCGACGACTTCCCGCACCTGCTGGACCACCTCGCCAAGGTGCACCCCAGCCGTTACGGCGCCCTGACCGACGGGTTGGCGGCCGTGTGCCTCACCGACGTGCGGCCGGTGCCGGACCAGTCGACGGCGCTGCGGCTCGTGGTGCTCGCGGACCGGCTCTACGACCGCGAGGTGCCCGTGCTGGCCTCCGGGCTGCCCTTCGACCGGCTGTTCAGCGAGGAGATGCTGAACGGCGGCTACCGCAAGAAGTACTTCCGCGCGATATCCCGCCTGACCGCCCTCGCCCGGGACGCCAAGGGGCTCGTCGAGACGCACTGACCGGGACAGCACCCCGGCGGACGGCTTCTCGGGGCTTACCGTGTCTCCTGGCCAGTTCTTGATCGTTGGCCGGTCCGCGCCGGAGACACGGAGTCGCCCCATGCAGCCCCTGATCCACAACGCCCGTACGTTCGGACGGCGCCCCGAGGACTTCGCCCGGCTCGCCGAGGGCCAGTCCCCCGAGGTCCTGTTCATCACCTGCTCCGACTCCCGGGTCGTCCCGGCCCTGATCACCGGCGCCCGGCCCGGTGAGCTGTTCGAGCTGCGCACCGCGGGCAACATCGTGCCGCCGTACGCCTCGGCACGGCCCACCGCCGAGGCGGCCACCATCGAGTACGCGGTGGAGGTGCTGGGCGTCGGCGACATCGTCGTCTGCGGCCACTCCCACTGCGGTGCGGTCGGCGCCCTCGTGCGCGGGGACGACCTCGACGCCGTGCCCGCCGTACGGGACTGGCTGGCCCACGCGACGCCCCGGCCCACCGGAGCCGTCGAGGACCCCGCCGTCGCCGAGGGCGTCCAGAGCCACGCCCTGACCCAGCTGCTGCGGCTGCGCTCGTACCCGTGCGTCGAGAAGCGGCTCGCGGACGGCCGGCTCACCCTGCACGGCTGGTACTACGAGGTGCACACCGGCGCGGTGCTGGCGCACTGCCCGCGGACGGACGCCTTCACGGCCCTGTGACGGGCCCGTGAGCCGGGGCCGTCCGGCGGCTCGACCATGACCTCGGAGCGGGCATATCGTTGAAGCGGCGCATAACGCGCATATCGGCGACCGGTCGAGGAGTCCTCGTCATGGTGCAGGAACTGGTGACCTCCGTGATCACCGCGGGCTGCGTGGGGGTCGTGTACCTCGCCGCGGCGATGCGGGTCGTCAAGCAGTACGAGCGCGGGGTGGTGTTCCGCCTCGGGCGGCAGACCGGCGAGCCGCGGCCGCCGGGCCTGGCCATGATCATCCCGTTCGTGGACCGGCTCTACAAGGTCAACATGCAGATCGTCACGTTGCCGATCCCGGCCCAGGAGGGCATCACCCGGGACAACGTGACGGTACGCGTGGACGCGGTCGTGTACTTCAAGGTGGTCGACGCCTCCAGCGCGCTCATCCGGGTGGAGGACTACAAGTTCGCGGTCTCGCAGATGGCGCAGACGTCCCTGCGCTCGATCATCGGCAAGAGCGACCTGGACGACCTGCTGTCCAACCGCGAGAAGCTCAACCAGGGGCTGGAGCTGATGATCGACAGCCCGGCCGTCGGGTGGGGCGTGCAGATCGACCGCGTGGAGATCAAGGACGTCTCCCTGCCGGACACGATGAAGCGGTCCATGGCCCGGCAGGCGGAGGCCGACCGGGACCGGCGGGCCCGCATCATCAACGCGGACGCGGAGTTCCAGGCGTCCAAGAAGCTGGCCGAGGCGGCCCAGCAGATGGCGGACACGCCCGCCGCGCTGCAACTGCGGCTGCTCCAGACGGTGACGGCGGTCGCCGCCGAGAAGAACTCCACCCTGGTCCTGCCCTTCCCGGTCGAGCTGCTGCGCTTCCTGGAGAAGGCCCAGCGGGAGCCGGAGCCGCACCGGAGCGCCGCACCGGCGCTTCCCGGCCCGCCCGAACAGCTGCCGGAGGCTGCGAGGGCAGCAGCGGATCCCGGCGCCCCCGCCCCCGAGGAGGCACCGATCACACCCGTGCGGAGCACCGCCGACGCGGTCACCCCCGACCCGGACGGCAGCGCGGCCCGCACCAGGACCTAGTGCCGCGGCAGGCGACGTTCGCCCGTGAACGCCTTAGGAGTGCCGGGCGTCGCGACAGGGCGAACGCTGTCTGTCGCGGCACTGGCTTCCCTCCGACCCACCCCCACCCTCCACCCCCCATCCCCCGTTCCCCGTCCCCCGGACGGCCCCGCGCGGTGGCGGCGCCGTGGGGCCGTCGTTAGCGTGCGAGGCATGCGCAGCCGGCTCGTGGGGGTTGTCCTGATCGCGACGCTGGGGGGTGTCGCGGGGTGCGGTGGCGGCGGGGGCCCGGGGGCCGCCACGCCGAGCGACTCCGGCACCGCCTCACTCGGTGCCGCGGGTCGGATCACCGTGTCGAGTCCGGCGTTCACCGACGGCGGCACCGTTCCCGGCCGCTACACGTGCACCGGGTCGGACCTCTCGCCGCCGCTGGCGTTCTCCGGGGTTCCCGCGCGCACGGTGGGGCTGGCCCTGCTGGTCGAGGACCGGGACGCCCCGGGGGGCACGTTCACGCACTGGCTGGTCTGGAACATGGACCCGCGCACCACCAGCCTGCCGACGGGCGCGACCCCGCCGGGAGCCGCCCAGGGACGCAACGACTTCTCGAAGACGGGCTACAGCGGCCCCTGCCCGCCCCCGGGCAAACCCCACCGCTACGTCTTCACGGTGTACGCCGCCGACCGCCGCCTCGCCCTGAGGCCCGACGCCACGGCCGCCGACGTCAGACGCGCGCTGAGCGGCCACACCCTCTCCTCCGGCACACTCACCGCCCGCTACGGCCGCTGAGCCGGGGCCGCGACGCCCGGCCACCGGCCGGGTGACCGCCCCGCCGTGCCGCCGTTCTCGTGATAGGAGAAGGTCATATGTTCATCGTGTGATCACACTTGTACGACGCATCACCGCCGTCTGCGCCCTCAGCGCCGCCCTGGCCGCCTGCGGCGGCGGCACCGAGGCGTCCCGCACCGGTCTGACGCCCCCCTCCACGTCCGCGTCGGCCTCCCCCTCCGCTCCGGCCAGGCCCTCGCCCTCCCGGCCTCCGGCCCTCACCCCGGGACCCGGCGGTCTGACCCCCGTCTTCAGCCACGGCCCCCGCACCAAGGGGAAGACGGTCGCCCTCACCTTCGACGCCGACATGACCGCCGACGAGGGAGCGCGCGCGTCGGCGGGCGAGCACTTCGACAACCCGGAACTCATCGCCACCCTGCGCGCCCTGAAGGCGCCGGCCACGGTGTTCATGACGGGCCGCTGGGCCGAGCAGTACCCCGACCAGGCCCGCTCCATCGGCAGCGACCCCCTGTTCGAGCTCGCCAACCACTCCTACAGCCACTACGCGTTCACCGCGCACTGCTACGGCCTGCCCACCGTGCCCGCCGACCGGATGCGGTCGGACGTGGAGGGCGCGTACGAGGCGTTCCGCAAGGCGGGCGTGCCGCACGCGATGCCGTACTTCCGCTTCCCCGGCGGCTGCTACGACCAGCAGTCCCTGCGGGCGCTCAGCGGTCTCGGCGTCACCGCGGTCCAGTGGGACGTGGTGAGCGGAGACGCGTTCGCGACGGACGCGGACGCCGTGGTCCGGCAGGTCCTGGACGGGGTCAAGCCGGGCTCGGTCGTGGTCATGCACTGCACCCGCAGCGCCGCCCCCACCACCGAACGCGTGGTACGCGCCGTCGTACCGGAGCTGCGCAAGAGGGGCTACCGCCTGGTGAAGGTCTCCGACCTGATCGGCGCCTCGACCGACCGCGCCTGAGGGGCCGGCCGGCTCTCGGGCAGGGAATCACCCGCGGGCCGGCGGGCTCCGGCGGCCGGTCACCCGGCTGGCAGACTGGACGCCGTGAGGTACCGACGAGAGCACCATCGCCACCGCCCCGCAGGACAGCCCGTTCCGGTCCGAGCCCGGCGCGCGCGACCAGGCGCGGCAGTTCGTGCTGCCGCTGGTGGTGCGGATCGAGCGGGCCGCTCCCCCGGCCCGTACGGACGCCCTGGAGACCGCGGCCCGAGCGGTCCTGGTGCTGCTCGCCGACGAACGCTCGGCCGGTGACGGGGAGTGGGCGCGGGCCGTGCGGGACTGGCAGGACGCCCGGATCCGCAAGGTGGTGCGGCGGGCGCGCGGCGCCGAGTGGCGGCGGGCCGAGGCCCTGCCCGGCATCACCGTGACCGGGAGGACCGCGCAGGTGCGGGTCTTCCCGCCCATACCGCTGGACGGCTGGCCCAAGGACCTGGCGAGGCTTCAGGTCTCCGGCACCGAGCTGGACGACCCGGAGCCGCCCACCGCGCCGGACCCGGCCGTCCCGGTGCTGTGGATGAGCCCCGGCCTGGACATGTCCGCGGGCAAGGCGATGGCCCAGGCGGGTCACGGCGCCCAGCTCGCCTGGTGGGAACTGTCCGCGGAGCAGCGCACGGCCTGGCGGGACGCGGGCTTCCCGCTCGCCGTCCGCACCGCGGGCCCCGCCCACTGGCGGGACCTCACGTCCGGCGGACTGCCGGTGGTGCGCGACGCCGGCTTCACGGAGATCGCCCCCGGCTCCTGCACGGTCGTCGCCGACCACCCCGCGCTGCGCCCGGGCCGGGTCTAGTGCCGCGACCGTGAAGGTTCACCGGCTCGCGACGCCCGGCAAACCCTCCGGTCGCAGAACCGGCTCGCAGAACTGGCTCCCACGGCGGGGCTTAGCTCAAATGTTGCTCTGAAGGTGCGGGCGGCGGGGTTCGGGTTCCGGCGCCCGGGCCATACCCCCGTCACGTGCGCCGTGCGGAGGCGGGCAAGAGGGGGGCGAGAGCACGATGGAGCGGCTGGGGACGGGGATCGGGTGGCGGCCGGAGATCGCGGACGCCGTGGAGGAGATGCCGGGCGTCGACTGGGTCGAGGCCGTCGCCGAGAACGTGTGTCCCACGCATCTTCCCGAGTCACTGCTGCGCCTGCGCCGCCGCGGGGTGACCGTGGTGCCGCACGGGGTCTCGCTCGGACTCGGCGGGGCCGACCGGCCGGACGAGGACCGGCTGACCGCACTCGCCGAGCGGGCGCAGGCGCTCGGCTCGCCGCTGGTGACCGAGCACATCGCGTTCGTGCGCGCGGGCGGGGTACTGACCGCCTCACCGCGGCTGGAAGCCGGGCATCTGCTGCCCGTGCCACGCACCCGCGACGCCCTCGACGTGCTGTGCGAGAACGTCCGGATCGCGCAGGAGGCGCTGCCCGTGCCGCTCGCCGTGGAGAACATCGCCGCGCTGCTGGCCTGGCCCGACGAGGAGCTGACGGAGGGCCAGTTCCTCTACGAGCTGGCCGACCGCACGGGTGTGGGGCTGCTGATCGACGTCGCCAATCTGCACACCAACCACGTCAACCGGGGAGAGGACCCGGCCCGGGCGCTGGCCGAACTCCCCCTCGAAGCCCTCGCGTACGTCCATGTGGCGGGCGGCTTCGAACGCGACGGTGTCTGGCACGACAGCCACGCACACCCGGTGCCGCGGCCGGTCCTCGACATCCTGACCGACCTCGCCTCACGCGTCGCCCCGCCGGGGGTCCTGCTGGAGCGCGACGAGAACTTCCCCGAACCGGCGGAACTGGAGCGGGAGTTGGCGGCCATCGGCACAGCGGTGGAGTCGGGGCGTACGACGGCCCGACGGGCGGCCGACCCCGCCCCCACCCCCGGCCCCGGCCCTGCCCCTGACCCTGACCCCGGCCCCGCTCTCGACCCCGACCCCGACCCCACTCCCGACCCCGACCCCGACCCCACTCCCGACCCCGACCCCGACCCCGACCAGGCGCCGGACGCCGGCGGCCGCGGTGCGCCCGGACCGGATCCGCGGACGGCCTGCGGCACCGAGCCCGCCCGGCAGCGACTCGCCCTCGCGCAGACCTCGCTGCTGTCGGCGCTCGTCGCCGGGACGCCCTCGCCGGAGGGGTTCGACCGGGTGCGCATCGGCGTTCAGGCGCGGTCGCTGGCCGCGAAGCGGGCGGACGTCGTGGCCAAGGTGGCGCCCGAACTACCGGTGCTGCTCGGCGAGGGGTACCGCACCGCGTTCCTCGCGTATGCGCAGAGGCAGCCGATGACCGGGGGCTACCGGCAGGACGCCCTGGACTTCGCGGAGTCCCTGCTGCTCGCCGGCAGGCCCCGGAACGCGGGCATCCGGCGGGAGCTGCGGGAGTGGTGGCTGGACCGCTCGGGGCCGGCGCCGCGGTCACGCCGTCCGGCGGTACGGGTGGCCCGCGCGGCCCAACGGGCGCTGCTGCGCCGCTGAGCCCGGCCCCGACGCCCTGACCTCGGAAAACAAACGGAACGTCACATACCGGAAACACTCTGTCCGGATGGCGAACAAGGCATGGCGTTTCCCAGGCCTCTGGCATAGAAACGCGTCATGTTCTGGGTCCTTCTCCTGCTCCTGGCCTGGGCCTTCGCGGGCACGGCGTGCCTGCGGCTGTGCCTGGCCGCGGTACGCGCCGCGGCCGTCGACCTGGACGCGGGTCAGGGCCGCGATCTGACGCTCTACGAGGCGGCGTTCCTCTCGGGCGGACCGGCGCGCGTAGCCGATCTGACCCTGGTCTCCATGGCGCGCCAGCGCCGGCTGCTGCTCGCGCACACCGGCTGGGCGACGGTCGTCGATCCGCGCGGGCGGGACGAGATGGAGCGCTCCGTCATAGGGGCGATCGGCCCGGAGGGACAGTCCCGGATCGCGCCGGTGTGCGCGGCCGCGGCCACCGCGGACGCGGTGCGCGGCCTCGCCGACCGGCTCGTCAGCGCCGGTCTCGCCGTGCCGGACGGGGACGGGTCCACGATCGCGGCCGGGGTGCGCCGGGTGCGGGCGGCCACGCTGGCCGTGCTCGCCCTGGGCACGACCGCGCTGCTGCTGCCCGGCCCGACCGGGATGCCCCGCGAGCTGATCGCCCTCTGGTTCGCGCTGCCGCTCGCGCTCACCCTGAGCTGCCTGGCCATCGCCCGCTTCGAGGTCCACCCGTACTCGCGTTGGGCGTCCCCGGCCGGACAGCGGCTGCTCGGCGCGCTGAACCGGCGGGTGAACGGCGCCGGTGACGAGCGCACGTACCTGGCGTCCGTGGCCGTACGCGGCATCAGCGCGATCGGCGAACCGCACCTGCGCGCGGCCTTCGCCCACCGCGACCAGCCCTCGCCCGACCGGCCCGCGCGCGGCATGCCCCCGCACGGCCGGGCCCTCCGGGACCGGTAGCCCGCGACACGACCGGCCCGGGCCAGGGCCAACGGGCGTACGGGCCAACAGGCGTACGGGCGGCGGTGCGGGCCGGAGCGCGCGCCCGGCACCAGCGCTCGCGCGGGGCGCGTCGGGCGCATCGGCGCCGACACCGGCGGGACGGTGCTTGCCCTCCCCACCGGGGCGAACGAAACATCCCTTCTGTCGCTGCCGTGCACCGAAGGGAGACGCGATGACCGCTGCCGCCGTGTGGACGGCCGCCGGGTCCCTGGTCCTCACCGCCCTCGCCGGAGCCCCGGCCTCGGGCGCCGCACGTCTTCCCGGCACCGCGGCGGAACTGCGCGGCACCGTCGTGGCCGCGGCGCGCGCCCGCGCGGCCGGAATGGACTTCGGCGCGTGCCCGAAGGCGCGGGACCTGCCCGGCACCCTGGAGTGCGGCACGGTCCTGGTGCCCCTCGACTACGCCCATCCCGACGGCGAGCGGATCCGGCTCAGCGTCAGCCGGGTGCGGGCCACCCACAAGGACCCGCGCAACAGCAAGCGCAGAGTGCCCCGTCAGGGCGCCCTGGTGTTCAACCCGGGCGGTCCGGGCGCCGACGGCACCTCCTTCCCGCTCATGGGCCTGCTGCCGGAGTGGAAGCGCGTCGCCGCCGCGTACGACCTCGTCGGCTACGCCCCGCGCGGGGTGGGCCGGTCGGCCCCGCTGTCCTGCCAGGACCCGAAGGGCTTCTTCAAGGCGCCCACACCCGCGCCGACGCACCCCTCACGGGCGTACAAGGAGCGGCGCGTCACCGAGGCCAAGGCGTACGCGGGCGGCTGCGCCCGGCGCGCGGGCCAGGCGCTGCGGCACTACAACTCCCTCAACAACGCCCGCGACCTGGACGTGCTGCGGGCGGCGCTGGGTGAGGACCGGCTGACGTTCGTGGGCGCCTCGTACGGCACCTACTTCGGCGCGCTGTACGCCACGCTGTTCCCCTCACACGTGCGCCGGATGGTCTTCGACGCGGCGGTGAACCCGGCGCCCGACCGGATCTGGTACCGCAACAACCTGGACCAGTCGGCCGCGTTCGAGGCCCGCTGGGCGGACTTCCGGGAGTGGACGGCCCGGCACGACGACGTGTACGCGCTGGGCCGCACGGCCGGGCAGGTGCAGAAGAGCTACGACAGGGCGCGGGAGCGGCTCGCCGCCGAACCGGCGGGCGGCTCGGTGGGACCGGGGCAGTTGCAGGGCCTGTTCCTGACGGCCGGGTACTACGACGACCACTGGCCGGGCAGCGCCGAGGCCCTGTCGGCGTATCTGAAGGGCGACCCCGAGCCGCTGGTCGCGCTGGCGGCCCCGCACCGGGAGGGGGCAGCCGAGGCGGAGAACGGCAACGCGGTCTACACGGCCGTGGAGTGCAACGACGCTCCCTGGCCGGCGGACTTCGAGGTCTGGGACCGGGACAACACACGGCTCGCGCGGGTGGCGCCGTTCGAGACCTGGAGCAATGTGTGGGCGAACCTGCCGTGCGCCTACTGGAAGGCACCTCGGCAGAGGCCCCTGGACGTGCGGACCGGGCCGGGCGAGCTGCCGCCGACGCTGATCCTGGCCGCCGAGCGGGACGCGGCCGCGCCGTACGACGGCGCCCTGGAGCTGCGCCGGCGCCTGGCCGGTTCGGTGCTGGTGACCGAGCGGGGCGCGGGCACGCACGGCATCGCGGGCGGGCCGAACACGTGCGTCAACGCGTATCTGGACGCCTACCTGCTCCAGGGCCGACTGCCGGCGCGGCGGGCGGAGTGCGCCCCGCGCGCGGAACCGAGGCCGGACGGCCCGACCTTCCACGAGTCCCGCGCACGTCAACTGCGCGAGGCCCTGAGGAACGCCACCGGCCGGCCCGCCGCCATCCGCTGACCAAGCCGGTCCCGGGGCCCGGCCCCGGGACCGGGCCGGGTGTCACGCCAGACCCGCGACCAGCTCGGCGATGTCCTTGCGGCGCCCGGTGAAGAACGGGATCTCCTCGCGGACGTGCCGGCGGGCCTCCGAGGCGCGCAGGTGGCGCATGAGGTCGACGATGCGGTGCAGCTCGTCGGCCTCGAAGGCGAGGACCCACTCGTAGTCGCCGAGGGAGAAGGACGCGACCGTGTTGGCGCGCACGTCCGGGTAGCCGCGGGCCATCTTGCCGTGGTCGGCGAGCATGCGGCGGCGGTCCTCGTCGGGCAGCAGGTACCAGTCGTAGGAGCGCACGAAGGGGTAGACGCTGACGTAGTCACGCGGCGTCTCGTCGGCGAGGAACGCCGGGATGTGCGAGCGGTTGAACTCGGCGGGGCGGTGCAGCGCCATGTTCGACCACACCGGCTCCAGCGCGCGACCGAGCCTCGTGCGGCGGAAGAGGTTGTACGCCTCCTGGAGCTGGTCGCTGGTCTCCGCGTGCCACCAGATCATGAGGTCGGCGTCGGCACGCAGGCCCGAGAGGTCGTACGTGCCGCGGACGGTCACGTCCTTGGCGGCGAGCTGGTCGAACAGTTCCTGGACCTCGTCCGCGTAGCCCGCGCGGTCCTCGGGAAGCAGGTCCTTCAGCTTGAAGACGGACCACAGCGTGTAGCGGATGACCTCGTTGAGGTCCTTGGCCAGCTTGCCCTTGTTCGGGATCCTGCCGGACTCGGTGGTAGGAGCGTCGTCACTCATGAGGCTATTCTCCCGCTCCGCCGTGCAGACTCTGCACCGGGTCCGCGGTCAGCTCCCGCACGGCGCGCAGGTCGCCTTCCAGCTGGTCCACGGCCGCGTACGCGCTCGCGACGCACGCGGGGATGCCCACCCCGTCGTACACCGCGCCGCACACCGCCAGACCGGGCAGCTTGCCGATGTGCTCGCGGATGCGGGCCACGCGCGCGTGGTGGCCGACGGGGTACTGGGGCAGGCCGTCGGTCCAGCGGGTGACGCGGGTCTCCAGGGGGGTGGCGTCCAGGCCGGTCGCCTCGCGCAGGTCGTGCCGGGAGACCTCGACGAGGTCGGCGTCCTCGCGCTGGAGGATCTCGGTCTCGCCGTACCGCCCCACGGACGTGCGCAGCACGACCACGTCCGGGTTCTCGTCGGCGATCCAGCCCCACTTCTGGGAGGCGAAGGTGGACGCCTTGATGGTGCGGCCGTCGACGGGGGGCACCAGGAAGCCGCTGCCCTCGGGCAGGGCGGTGCCGGCGCGGCGGTAGGCGAGGGTGATCAGGGCCATGGAGGCGTACTCGACGGCCCGCAGCTCGGCGGCGGCCTCCGGGGACTCGGCGCGCAGCAGCCCGGCGGCGGCGGGCGCGGGCACGGCGACGACCACCGCGTCGGCGTGCAGCACGCGGTCACCGGCGGCCACCCGCCAGGAGTTACGGTCCTGCCGGCGCAGCTCCGTCACGGGGGTCCCGGTCAGGATCTCGCCGCCGCGGGCCCGCACCGACTCCGCGACCGCGAGCGGCAGCCGGCCCACACCGCCCTCGACGCCCATGAACACCGGCCCGGTCTGCTGTGCGGCGGCCGCCGCGTCCTGGATCTCGCGGACCCCTTCCAGCAGCGAGTCGTGGGTCTGCGCGGCCCGGAAGAGCTGCGGGACGGCCGAGCGCATCGAGATGCGGTAGGCGTCACCGGCGTAGACCCCGCCGAGCAGGGGCTCGACCAGGCGGTCGACGACCTCGCGGCCCAGGCGTGCGGCCACGTACTCGCCGACCGCCACGTCGTCGCCGACCTCCGTGCGGGGCAGCTCGGCGTCGCGCTCGATGCGGGCCAGGCCCTCCTCGGACAGCACTCCGGCCAGCGCGGAGGCGGTGCCGGGGACGCCCATGACGTGCCCCTTGGGCATGGGCCGCAGGGCGCCGCGCGTCCAGATGGAGGCGCTCGCCGTGGCGGGCGGCTGGAGGTGGCCGGCGAGTCCCGTCTCGCGTGCGAGGGTCACGGCCTCGGGCCGGCGGGCCAGCATCGACTCGGCGCCCAGGTCGACGCGGACGCCCGCGATCTCGCCCGGCAGCAGCTTGCCGCCGACCCGTTCCGCCGCCTCCAGCACGGTCACCCGCGCCCCGCGCTGCAACAGCCGGTGCGCGGCCGCCAGCCCCGCGATCCCGGCCCCGATGACGACGACATGGCCCGTGCCCGTACCCGTTGCGCTCATGAGCCCACTCTCTCAGACCCCTCCGGGGCTCCTCCCGCGCCCCGGTGTCCGGCCCGAGTCATGCCCGAGTCATGCCCGAGTCATGAACGTGACCGCATCGGAACCGATTTCGGCCAACGTCTCGCGCGGCTCGGGAGTCGAAGAAGCGTCAGTGGTCACGAGGACCCTCGGGGGTATGCCACATGCGCACACGACGTTCCGTCCGGCCCGCTTCCGCCCTGGCCGGGCTCCTGCTCGCCGCCGCCCTCGCGCTCACCGGGTGCGGAGCGGGCGGCAGCGACGACTCCTCCACCAAGTCCGCCGCGGCCGCGGCCGGCGGCGAGGCCCAGAAGGGCGCGGCGGACAGCGGCCGCGGCACGGCCTCCAAGGCGAGGGCCACCGCGCCGCCCCGGGTCGCCGCGAGCCACATCATCCGCACCGCCTCGCTCACCGTGCAGGTCAAGGACGTGCCGAAGGCCCTCGACACGGCCCGCACCACCGTCGAGAACGCCGGGGGCTACGTCGGCGACGAGAGCACCAGCCGCGACGAGGACGGACACGAGCGCACCCGCGTGGTGCTGCGCGTGCCCGCCGACAGGTACGACGAGGTCCTCAGCGGCCTGGAGGGCACCGGCAAGCTGATCGAGCGCACGGCGAAGGCGCAGGACGTCACCGACCAGGTCGTCGACGTGGACAGCCGCATCAAGTCACAGCGCGCGAGTGTGGCGCGGGTGCGCGAGCTGATGGACCGGGCGACCCGGCTCAGCGACGTGGTCAGCCTGGAGGGCGAGCTGAGCCGTCGCGAGTCCGACCTGGAGTCGCTGCTGGCCCAGCAGGCGTCGCTGAAGGACCGCACGAGCCTGGCCACCATCACCCTGTCGCTGTCCCGGACACCGGCGCCCGAGCCGGTTGTCGCCAAGGCCGATCAGCCCGGGTTCACGGACGCGCTGGCGGGCGGCTGGCACGTCTTCGTCACCGTGCTCCGCTGGATCGCCCTGGCCATCGGGGCTCTCCTCCCGTTCGCCGCGGCGGCGGCTCTCCTCACGGCGCTGTGGCTGTGGTTCGTACGGCCCCGGCTGCCCAGGCGCCCCGCCGAAGCGACGCCCGCCATGACCGCACTGGGAGCGGTGCCGGACTCCCGGCGGGCGCCCGCGCCCCCGGCCCGGACGCCCGGCGACGAACCGGACCCCCAGGACTGAGACGACCCCAGGACCGGGGCGACCCCAGGACCGGGACAGCCCCAGGACCGGGACGGCCCGTCCCCGTAGCGTGTTCGCATGGACGTGAGCGCTGCGTGGGATGCCCGGGGTACGAAGGAACGCCTTGTCGTGATCGGCGGCGACGCCGCGGGGATGTCCGCGGCGTCGCAGGCACGACGGCTGCGCGGGCCGGACGAGCTGGAGATCGTGGCGTTCGAACGCGGCCACTTCACCTCGTTCTCGGCGTGCGGCATCCCGTACTGGGTGGGCGGCGACGTCGGCGAGCGGGACCTGCTGATCGCCCGTACGCCCGAGGAGCACCGCGCGCGGGACATCGGCCTGCGGATGCGCACCGAGGTGACGGAGATCGACGTGGCCGCCGGCCGCGTGCGCGCGCGGGACGTCGATTCCGGTACGGAGTCCTGGACGTCGTACGACAAGCTCGTGATCGCGACCGGGGCCCGCCCCGTCCGGCCCGACATGCCCGGCGCCGACGCGCCCGGTGTGCACGGGGTGCAGACCCTCGACGACGGGCAGGCCCTGCTGGACAGCCTGGCACGCGCGCGTGGCCGCCGGGCGGTGGTGATCGGGGCGGGCTACATCGGGGTGGAGATGGCCGAGTCGCTCATCAAGCGCGGCTACGAGGTGACGGTCGTCAACCGCGGCCGGGAGCCGATGTCCACGCTCGACCCCGACATGGGCCGCCTGGTGCACCGGGCCATGTCGGGCCTGGGCATCACCATGGTCGACGACGCCGAGGTGACCAAGGTGCTCACCGGCGACGACGGCCGGGTCCGGGCGGTGGCCACCGCGGACGCCGAGTACCCGGCGGACGTGGTCGTGCTGGGCATCGGGGTGAGCCCGGAGACCGCGCTCGCGCGGGCGGCCGGGCTCCCGCTCGGCACGCGCGGCGGGCTGCTCACCGACCGGGCGATGCGGGTGCGCGGCCACGAGAACATCTGGGCGGGCGGCGACTGCGTGGAGGTCCTGGACCTGGTCTCCGAGCAGCTGCGCCACGTGCCGCTGGGCACTCACGCCAACAAGCACGGCCAGGTCATCGGCACCAACGCGGCCGGCGGCTACGCCACCTTCCCGGGCGTGGTCGGCACCGCGGTGAGCAAGGTGTGCGACCTGGAGATCGCGCGCACCGGGCTGCGCGAGAAGGACGCCCGCCGGGTGGGCCTGAAGTTCGAGACGGTCACCATCGAGTCGACCAGCCGCGCGGGCTACTACCCCGGCGCCTCCCCGATGACCGTCAAGATGATCGCCGAAGTCCGTACCGGCCGTCTGCTGGGCGTGCAGATCGTCGGCCGTGAGGGCGCGGCGAAGCGGGTCGACATCGCCGCGGTCGCCCTCACGGCCGGTCTGACGGTGGAGCAGATGACGGCCCTGGACCTGGGCTACGCGCCGCCGTTCTCCCCGGTGTGGGATCCGGTGCTGGTGGCGGCCCGGAAGGCCGCGGCGAAGGTCCGCGACAGCACGGCGTGAACCCTACGCCGTTCCGTTCAGCCTCGGCAGGGAGGAGACCGAGCCGCTGGACGTCACCGTCGACGCCGTCGCGGCCGGCTGCTCCCCGGCCGGCCTGGCGTGCGCGGCCGCGGCCCTGGTGGAGCGCAGCCGGTGCCCGACGGCCTCGTCCAGCGTCACCGGGCGCTTCATCTGGGATGCCAGCCGACCGGCCTCCTGGCCGAGCCGGGCGACGTCCTCCCAGGGCAGCCGCACCACCAGGTTGAGCTCGGCCTCGCCGTCGGGCAGCGCGTGCACCGCAGGAGTGACTCGGTCGTTCATCGCCTGTTCCTCACGTCGTCCCCGCGGCCCGCCTTCCCTGGGCCGCGGGTGGTTGAGGAGGCATACGTACACGCGGACGGCGGCGTTCACCGGTTCGGCGAGCGCATCGCGGGCAGAACTCCTCCGTGGTCATTCCCGTCCATGACGTGAACCCGGCGCGGCGCACCCCGTGGGTGACGTACGCCCTGATCGCCGCGAACTTCGTCGTGTTCCTGCTCACCCCCGGCATCGCCGGGTCCTTCACGGGCAGCAGCACGCTGGCGCAGTTGTGCCATCTCCAGGCCTTCACGGAGCAGTACGCGCTGGTGCCCAGAGAGTTGATCCACCATCAGTTGCCTTCGCTGGTCCCGACGGGCGCCGTCGGGGTGGGCGTGCACGGCCCGGGCTGTGTGGTGGGGCCGCCCACCTACGACAAGTCGCCCGTGGTGTCGGTCCTCACGGCGATGTTCCTGCACGGCAGCTGGCTGCACCTGCTGGGCAACATGCTGTTCCTCCTCATCTTCGGCAACAACATCGAGGACCGCATGGGCCATGTGGGATACCTGGTGTTCTACGTGGTCTGCGGCTACGCGGCCGCATACGGATTCGCACTCACGAACACCTACTCCCCCACTCCCCTGATCGGCGCCTCGGGGGCCATCGCCGGCGTCCTCGGCGCCTATCTGGTGCTCTATCCGAAGGCCCGCGTCTGGATCCTCGTCCCCTTCCTCCTCTTCCTGCCGCTGCGGCTGCCGGCCTGGCTGGTGCTGGGCTTCTGGTTCGTACTGCAGGCGTTCTACTCCTCCGGCCAGGCCATCGCCGAGTCGGGCACCGTGGCGTACGCGGCCCACGTGGTCGGCTTCATCGTGGGCATGCTCATCGCCTGGCCCCTCAAACCGGGCACTCCCCCACCACCCGAACCGCGCGGCATCCTCTTCGGACGGCAGACACGACGGTCCTGGTAGGGCCACACACCAGAAGCCATACAGCGCAGGGAAAACCTGGACAGCTTTGCATAAGCGACATTTGCATTCTCGGGTCAGCCGTCAGTCGTTGAACGATTCAACCACCTGCATGTTTTGCCAGATCTTTGAGCCTCTAGTAGGGCTCATGCTGACCTGTTGCTGACTTCTCTGACAGCCCGTCAGGCGAGAAGCGTCCCCCGCGAGGGTCGCACCGAGCCCATCCATCACAGCTCGGAGCGGAGGCCCCCAGGGGCTCACAGCCGAGCCCGACAGGCCCCCGAGCACCTCACGTCGGAGACGCCACATCACGAGGCGGAGCGAAACATAGCCGGAGTTCCCCGGTTAGCCAAACCGGCGATACTCCGCATCATTCTCCTATCCCGATCAAGCCGGTCGTCCGCCTTGGCGAATGGCCCTCGGGCCCCGATGAGTACCTCACCGAACGGAGAGAGAAGAGATGCCGATGCACACGGGACGGAATCGCTCCGAGAAGAACCCTCAGCCTCATTCTGCTGGGGGCAGCAGCTCCACTGTGGAGCCCATACTCATGGATACTTCCGAGCTCGCAGCCATGATCAATATGTCCGAGAGCTGGGTATACAGAGAAGCCCGAAGGCTGGGACTCAAGGGCTACAAGCTTGGTCGGGGCAGAAACGCGAAGGTCCAGTACAAGAGGTCCGATGTCTTCAGATGGCTGGAACAGCAAAAACTGCACTGATGTACTGGCCCACGGGCACGAGCAGGCTCAATTCTTCGAAGGCAAGGCCAAGGAAGAAACGGGCTCAACCAGCCGACGCCTCAAACGCTGACTGTCAGCGGTTCGCCCTGGTCCGCAAAGCCGGGATCGCGACGATCCTGGCTGTGTCAAATGGCGCAGTCGGTCCCTGGATGCGCTAGCCGCACAGCACACCAACCGGATCGCGACACCGGATACCGAAGCCCTCACACAGGAAATGATCACGGGAGCGATCCACAGCGAGCACTCGACAGCATCACACATCCCGCGGTGTGTCTCCGGTCGATTCAGACCGGCGTCGGATCGCGAAGGAGTGAGTCCAGGATGGCCGCGGTACCGGCGGGGTCCGTGGTGTGGTGGACAGTGCGGATGCCAAGGGCCTCGGCGGGTGGCAGGTTCTCCGCGTGATCGTCAACGAACACGCATTCCGGGCCGGTCAGTTCCACGGCGTCGAGGGCTCGCTGGTAAATGAGCGACGACGGCTTCCGAACGCCTTCCAGCTCCGACAGGATCACCGCGTCGAAGAAGTCCGTCCACATGCCCTTGTCCTCATACGGGTTATAGGGCTCGATACCGAAGCTGTTGCTGAGCATGGCGACCTTGATGCCGGCCGCCCGGGCGCGCTTCGCCGCGGCGACGATCTGGGGCTCGGGACGCAGGTTGGCCAGGGCGCGCCGCATCAGGTCGGTGGGGTCGATGCCGAGGATGCCGCCGATTACGCGGTTCCAGTCCTCTTGAGTGGCCTCCCCGACCTCCAGCGCTGCGTAGATCGCGACACCGTCAGGGTGCTCGTTCAGGGCTGCGAAGTAGGCGCCGGGCGTCAGGCCCTCCGACATCTCGAACGCCTGCCCATTCAGTCTCATGCGGGTGGTGAGCACACCGCCGAAGTCGAGAATCAGGCCACGGTATGGGGCTGACAAAGCGGCCTCCTGCCCATCTGTTCTTGCGTGTACGCAGTCCCCCGGCCGCAACGCGGCAGGGGGACCGTTGAGTGCCCTCCCCAGGGGAGAGACCACCAGTATCGCCCCTGTTCGATGCGCGTGGGCCTACGCTTGACACGAGTGCCCTGTCCACTACGACGAATGGTCACCCCATGGCGTATGACGGAGAGTTGTTCAGCATCGGGCAGAGGATCAAGTGGTTCCGGGAGCGCCGGGGCATGTCCCAGAAGATGCTGGGAGACCTAATCGGCAGGTCAGAGAACTGGGTCTACAAGATTGAGAACGATCGAATGCCACTGGATCGGGTTCCGATCCTCATCGCGCTCAGCAGGACGCTGCGTTGCAGCCTGGAGGATCTGACCGGCGGCTATGTGTCCGGGATCACCACGGGAGGGACGGAGCACGAGCACGTCCCATTCATCCGTCAGGCGCTGTCCCTGCCAGCCTCCCTGCTGCCGCACCGTGTCGGCCCGATCAGCGCCGAAGACTTCGAGTCATCCGTGACGGACGCCTGGAACGTCTACGAGACGCAGGCCGAAGACCGCTACCGCGACGTGGGCGTTCGGTTGCCGAACCTGCTGCGCCAGGGCCACGCCGCCCTACGTGATGCCTCCTCTGAGCAGGAGGGTGCCGTCCTGCGACAGCTCATCAGCCTCTACGGCCTGCATCAGATTTGGCTGCGCCGCGTCGGCGAACCAACCCTCGCGCGCATCGCGGCGGACCGCGGCCTGGCCCTCGCAGACAACGCTGGCGACCCGGCTCTCCTCGCAGCAGCGGCCTGGAACTTGGCCTGCGTCCTCACCTCCGCGGGGGACGTGGATGACAGCTACGAGCTGACCCAGCAGACCATCGCCCAGTGCCGACCTCACGATGGCGCCAGCCCCGAGCATTGGTCTGCGTACGGCGCGCTGCACCTGCAAGGCGCTGTCGCTGCCGTACGCGCCACGAAGGGCCCGCGCGCGTGGGACCTGTACCGCGGGGCCCAGCAAGCCGTGGAGCGGGTCGGTGCGGATCTCAACCACTGGCACACGTGCTTCGGGCCGACGAACTTCGCCATGCACGAGGTACACATGAAAGCCGAGGAGGGCGACACAAGCGAAGCCCTCCGCGCCGCAGACCACGTGCAGGTCAACCCGGCGGTTCCTCTCGAACGTCGGACCCGATATCTGATCGAGGTGATGAACCTCAACCGCATCCAGCGAGACGACTACGCGACGGTCCATATCCTCGGCAAGCTGCTGAAGCAGTCTCCGGAGGAGATCGTGTTCTCTCCGCTGGTCAGGGAAGCTGTCGCCGACCTTCTGAAGCGCGAGAAGCCGATGTGGCGCGACGACCTGCGCGCGGTCGCCAGGCACATCGGACTCGCAGCGTAGGCATATGCCAACCCTGAGCCTTACTCAGCCCTGATTTTTTCTCAGGGGTGAGCCGTCGAAACGGCCCTAGCTTTACGGGTCATGACGACAAGTCACGCACAGTCGGAATTCGGCGTGGCGCCATTACCGCCCGCCAAGCGCCATCTCCGTCTTGCTCGCGAGGCCGAAGTCGAGCCGACGGAGGCCGGCCGCTTCGCGGTCCCCCTCGCCCTGTACGAGGGGGCCGCGGAGCCGGCGGATGTCCCGCTGGTCTTGACGGCAGATGAAGCGGTCGCCCTAAGCTGCAAGCTCGGTGCCCTCTTCCGGACCACGGAGGGGGACGCCCGATGACGGCGCGAACCCTCCAGGACCGGGAGCGCCGACGCAACCTCGCTGACGCCTCCATCACCCCCCTGCCCGCCCTCGGCGGACACCTGCGGCACATCCCGGGCCAGCGGCGCCGAACGAACCCCCTTGCCTCGCTGCACACTCCGGTAGCCCTCCACGTCCGGCTTTCACGGGGCAGGCGGGGGCGATGAACGGCACAACGCAGCAGCGCCCAACCGCGCTTCGCGACAGCAGCCTGGTGAGGGAGGACTTCCCCATCACCGAGCACGCACCAGGCGAACTCCCTGCATACGAAGACACGCTGAGGGTCGGAGCCATGAGGCGCGTGACCCACGATCGCCTCCGCTCACGCGGTCTGGACTGCGTCGCGGACGAGGCGACCTTGGTCGTCTCCGAGCTGGTCACCAACGCCATCCTCCACAGCGGTGGCCGCCACGTTCGCCTCACCCTCGACCTTAAAGACGGCGTCCTCCGCATCCGCGTCTACGACGGTGTCCCTGGGCATCGCGCAACGGTGCAGCACCCCACCGAAGAAGACGAACATGGCCGCGGCCTTGCCCTCGTGCAATCGATCGCCAGCAAGCGACTGGGCGCCTGGGGCATCGACGACGACGGGGCCACGACATGGTGCAACTTGCGTTTGGAACCGAGCTGATGGCGGTGCATCGCCAACTTCCTGCCATCAGTTGGCCGGTTGGCCCGATGTACGTCATCTCCAACGCGATCTGATCCATCCACTTCCCGGCCGCTGCGTCGGCCCCTCATGCCATCCCCGGCTTGTCCGGGCCTACGGAGACCAACACGATGAAACCTGTTCCGCATATCGAGCAGTACGGCCTGATCGGCGACATGCAGACCAGCGCTCACGTCTGCGACGACGGCTGGATTGACTGGCTGTGCCTGCCCCGCTTCGACTCGTCGGCCGTCTTCGCTGCTCTGCTCGGAACGAAGCGGCACGGAGCATGGCGTATCGCGCCGACCGCAGCGTACGAGGGCAGCGCCGGTGTGGTCGCCGAGCGTCGCTATGCCGGCGAGTCCCTTGTGCTGGAGACAGTATGGACGACGCCTTCCGGCAGCGTGAAGGTCATCGACTTCATGCCGCCGCGGGACGGCGCATCGCAGGTGATCCGGATCGCGGAGGGAACGGCAGGCGAGGTGGCGATGGTCTCCACGGTGCGGGCTCGCCCCGGTTACGGACGAGTCAGCCCGTGGATTCACGAGCTGGGCGGCCGCATGATCGCCGAGGCCGGTGGAGACGCCTTGTGGCTCGACACGTCCGCCGAGCAGGCCGAGAAGGACGGGGCGATCGTCAGCTCGTTCACGGTCGCCGCAGGCGAGAGCGTCGCCTTCGTCCTTGGTTGGGGGCCGTCCCACGGGGCCGCGCCGGAGATTCCGGATCCTGAGGCTGCCCTGGCGGCGACGCTCGCATTCTGGGCGGACTGGACGAGTCAGTGCACCTACAACGGCCCGCATCGGGAAGCCGTCGTCCGATCCTTGATCACCCTGAAGGCCATGACATACGCCCCCAGCGGGGGAATCGTCGCCGCTCCGACCACGTCGCTGCCGGAAGAGATTGGTGGGGGCCGGAACTGGGACTACCGCTACACCTGGCTGCGCGACGCCTCCACCACCCTGGCAGCCCTGCTCGGCACGGGATACCGGCAGGAGGCCGAGGCATGGCGGCGATGGCTGCTGCGGGCCGTGGCCGGCGACCCGGAGAACCTGCAGATCATGTACGGAATCACCGGTGAGCGGGACCTGCAGGAGCGGGAGCTGGGGTGGCTGCCCGGCTACGAGAACTCCGTCCCCGTCCGCGTCGGCAACGCTGCAGCGGACCAGCTGCAGCTCGACGTGTATGGCCACGTGATCGAGATCCTGCGCCTCGCGCACCTCGGCGGGGTCGCCCACTGCAGAGATACCGCGGTTCTGCTCCAGCGGCTGGTCGAGCACCTGGCCCAGCGGTGGCAGATGCCCGACGAGGGTATCTGGGAGGTCCGCGGGCAGCGCCGGCACTTTGTGCACTCCAAGGTCATGGCCTGGGTGGCGGTCGACCGGACGATCCGCCTGGTCGAGGCTGGCGCCCTGGACGCCGACCTGTTCGCGCTGATGGAACTGCGCGAGGCCATCCACCACGAAGTGTGCACGAAGGGCTTCGATCCGGACCGCAACACCTTTACGCAGTCGTATGGATCGCAGGAGGTCGATGCCGCCCTACTGCTGATCCCCCGGGTGGGATTCCTGCCTCCCGATGACCCTCGGGTGCTGGGGACGGTGGAGGCGGTGCGCCGGGAGCTGTCCACCCCGGAGGGCTTCGTACGGCGCTACACGACCGCCGGCGGCGACATCGGGCTCGACGGCTTGGCCGGCGACGAGGGGACCTTCCTGTTCTGCTCGTTCTGGATGGTCGACGCGCTCGCCCTGACCGGCCGCCTGCCAGAAGCCCGCGCTCTCTTCGACCGGCTGCTGGCCCTGCGCACCGACCTCGGTCTGCTCGCCGAGGAGTACGACCACGCCGCCGATCGCCAACTCGGCAACTTCCCACAGGCGTTCAGCCACATCGGGGTGATCGGGTCCGCGCTCCTGCTGCAGCAGCTCGGCGCTGGGGCGCCCGAGGCGACGGCCGACATGCTCGTTCCGGTGGGTGTCTGATGAACGCGACCGTCACGACCCTGGTCGTCCTACTCGCCGTCGCGGCCGTGGTCGCCGTGGCAGCGGCCTGTGTCTCCCACCGCCGTTGGCAGCAGGCGCGACAGGAGGCCCATCGTCTCAGCCGAGAACAGCAGGCGACCGAGCATGCCCTGCGGAAGCTTGTCGGCGAGATCCTGCCCCAGATTCACCAGGCGGGCGGTCGGATCTCCGTACCGGCCCCTGCACCGGAACTGGTGGGAACCGCGGTCGGTGAGCAGCTGACCACGGTGGTCAAGTGTGCCGCTGGCGTCGTCCAGGCCGTGGTCCGCGACGTCCAGTACGCGGCGTACGAGGAGGTCGAGCGGGCAAAGACGCTCGGTGCCGAGGAGTTGCGGGGTGCGCATACCGCCGCGCAGGAGGAGATTGCGCGTGTCCGTTCCACCGCGCTGCGGTCGACCGAGGCCGCCGTGCGCAGCGTGTCGTCTGCTCTTGTGGGCATGGCCGCCAGGACCAGCCGCAAGGTCAGCAAGGGGATGCGCGCCCACGAGGACGACGCCGCATTCGAGACGCTGATCGGCATCGACCACACGGTCCAGCAGATGCTGCTGGTCGCCCAGGGATGGACCGTTCTGGCCGGCGGCAAGCTGACCCGGCGCTGGCCCACGACGTCCTTGACCGACGTGGTGCGGGCCGCGATGGGCTACGTCGAGGACTACCAGCGGGTGCTGCCGCAGGAGCTCGACGTGGCGGTGACTACCCGGGCGGTGGGGCCCGTGGTGCAGACGCTCGCGGCCTTGTTGGACAACGCGCTGCGCTTTTCTCCGCCGGAGTCGCGCGTGCATGTCTCCTTCGAGCAGGGTCACAACGGGGTCACCGTCTTCGTGGACGACAGCGGCCTGCAGATGACGCCTGAGCAGCTCGACGCTGCGCGGGACATCCTCACCGGGCAGCACAGGGATAACATCACGCAACTCGGTGCCCGTCCGCAGATCGGGTTCAGGGTCGCCGCCGCACTCGCGAGCGCCTACGGGTTCCGGGTCGATGTCCAGGCACCCAACTCCCTGCTGGGCACTCGTGCGCTCCTGACTCTTCCCCAGGACCTCCTCACCACGGTGCCGCAGACGCCGCTGGCACCCGCGCAGCCGCCGCAGGCCATCCAGTCGCCCGCGCTCGCCCCCGTCCCGGCCGACCCGCCGCCCGCGCTCACCCCGGTTCCAGCAGCCTCGCAGCCCGCACTCGCTGCTGCCCCGGCCGCCGAGGAGCCCGGCCAGGAGCGCCCCGCTGTCCGCACGACCGCCAGCGGCCTGTCCGTGCGCAACAAGCGCACCACACCCGCTGCCGCTCCCGCTCCCCGCCCGGCCAACGCCAAGCCGGGACGGGCGAGCGTGATCGCCGCCTGGGCTCATGGCACGCAGCGCGCCCGCGCCGAGCAGGACGCCTACACCTCCATCGCCGACAACGACCAAGGACAGGACGCATGACCGATAAGAACATCGGCTGGCTCCTCGAAAGCCTGGAGGGCACCGCCGGCGTGGAGTACGCCGTTCTGGTCGCCGCGGACGGCATGAGCCCGGCCTACACCGACCGGCTGCCGCGCGTGCGTGCCGAGAAGATCTCGGCTATCGCTTCCACGCTGTGGGGAGCATCGCGGGCCTACGACCGGGAAACGGACGGTGGGGGCGTCCGCCAGTTCGTCATGGAGTCGGTCGACCACATCTCGCTGTTCATCCCGGCCGGCGAGAACTCGATGCTCGCTGTCCGCACGGACAGCCCCCACGCGGACATCGGTGTGATCAGCGAGGCCGCGTTGCGCCTGGCCGCGAGCGTGGGCGACCGGCTGGGTGTCAAGACGCGCGTCGCGGGCGGCACGGACGCCTCGCGGGCATGAGCGGGCCGCGGCAGGACCCGGATCTGGTCAGGCCCTACGTCCGCACGGGTGGACGTAGCCGCCCCAGCAAGGACGTGCGCCTGGAGAGCCTGGTCTTCGCCGCGACCGGCACCCTTCCCGGCCTGAACCCGGACGCACGTCGCGTGCTCGCCCTGTTCGCGCCCTCGCAAGGTGGAGGACTGGCCGTCGCGGAGATCGCCTCCGCGTTGTCCCTCCCACCCTCCACCACCCGGATTCTGGTCGCCGACCTCATCGAGCAGGGACTGATGACCCTCGCCCAGGGGCGGGACGACGACCGGCCCGTGGCCTCACTCCTCGAAAGGGTTCTGCATGGACTCCGCGCTCTCGCCTGAGCTCTCGCCTGACCGGTTCATCGCACCCACGGTAGCGGAGACCGCGAAGATCGTGATCGCGGGAGCCTTCGGCGTGGGCAAGACCACCTTTGTCGGCAGCGTCTCCGAGGTGTCTCCCGTGCACATGGAGGAGACCATCACCCGGGCGAGTGCCCTGGTCGACGACCTGGCCCGCACGCCGAGCAAGGCCACCACCACAGTCGGCGTGGACTTCGGCCGCATCCATCTGGGCGACGCGCTGGTGCTGTATCTGTTCGGCACCCCCGGCCAGGTCCGATTCAGCTTCCTGTGGCAGGAGCTGATCGTCGGCGCGCTCGGCGCTCTAGTGCTCGTCGACCCCCGCGACCTGGACGTCTCCCACGAAGTCCTCGGCCTTCTCGAAGAGAACGGCGTCCCATACGCGGTCGCGGTCAACCAGTTCGACGGCGCACCCCACCACCCGCTCGAAGAGATCCACGAAGCCCTCGCCCTGGAGGGCCACACGCCGCTGACCATGTGCGACGCCCGCGAGCGAGCGTCCTGCATGCAGGCACTGATCCAGCTCACCGAGTATCTCGCCCGTCTCGCGCACCCTCTGGAGCCCCGACCGTGAGCACCGCGACCCACCGCATCCCCCTGTACGAACCGGACTTCGCCAGAGATCCGCACGCGGCCTACCAGCGCATGCGTGAGCAGTTCGGCCCCCTGGTCCCCGTGGACCTGGCCCCCGGCGTGCCCGCCACGCTGGTCGTCGGGTACGAGCAGGCCCGCCGCATTGTCGCTGACCCGCAGCGCTTTCCCGCCGACCCGCGCCGGTGGCAGACCTCCGTCCCCGACACCTGCCCGATCCGGCCGATGATGGAGTGGCGCCCCAACGCGTTGCGTTCGGCCGGCGCCGAGCATGCCCGCTACCGGGCCGCGAACACCGCAGCCCTGGACGCCGTCGACCAGCACGCGCTGCGCGCCCACGTCGAAGTGGTCGCGGAGCAGACCATCAAAGCTTTCAAGGCTGGCGGCAAGGCGGACCTGCTGTCCCAGTACGCCTGGCCCCTTGCGTTTCAGACGCTCAGTCACCTCCTCGGCTGCCCCGACGAGGTCGGCCACCGGATCGCCGACGGGATGGCGAAGGTCTTCGACGGGGTCAATGCCTCCATCGGCAACCAGATCCTCGCCCAGGCCGTAGCGGACCTCGTCGCCCTGCGTCGCCGGCACCCCGGCGACGACGTGACCAGCAGACTGCTCGACCACATGGCACGGCTGGATGACACCGAGATGGGCCACCAGCTCATCACCCTCTACGGGGCGGGCATCGAGCCCCTGACCAACCTGATCACGAACACGCTCCTGGAGATGCTCACCAACAGTGAGTTCTCCGGAGACCTGCACGCCGGCGATGCCCCCGTGCGCGAGGCCCTGGACACGGTCCTCTACCGCGATCCGCCGCTGGCGAACTTCCAGATGACCTACCCGCTCCGGCCGGTGGACATCAGCGGCTTCCTCCTGCCGGCCGACCAGCCGGTGGTCATCAGCTACGCCGCCTGCAACAACGACCCCGCCCTGGGCCCCCACCGGCCACTGGGCAACCGAGCCCACCTCGCCTGGGGCGCAGGCCCGCACCGCTGCCCCGCCAGCTCGCACGCCTACCTCATCGCCGAGGCCGCCATCCTCCACATCCTCGACGCCCTGCCCGAGATGGACCTCGACGGCCACCGCGACGACCTCGCCTGGCGCCCCGGCCCCTTCCACCGCTCCCTGGTCGCCCTGCCCGTCACCTTCCCCTCACGCTGAAAGAGGCCCCACCATGTCCGAACAGATACTCGTCCTCGACCCCACCGGATCCGACCCGGACGCCGAACACCAGGCCCTGCGCGAGCGCGGCCCAGCCACGCTGGTGGACATCCTCGGCGTGCGCGCCTGGTCCGTCTCCGACCCGGTCCTCCTCAAGCAGCTTCTGACCAGCAAGGACGTCTCCAAGGACGGCCGCGCCCACTGGCCGGCCTTCGCCGAGACCGCGCCCGTCTGGCCCCTCGCCCTGTGGATCTCGGTTCGGAACATGTTCACCGCGTACGGCGGCGACCACCGCAGGTTGCGCCGCATGATCGCCCCCGCCTTCAGCTCACGCCGCATCACCGCTCTCGGGCCTGCCATCGAGCAGATCATCACTGCGCTCCTCGACGACCTCGATGCCCTCCCCACCGGCGAGGTGGTCGACCTGCGCGAGCGCCTCGCCTACCCGGTGCCGATCGCGGTGATCTGCCAGATCATGGGCGTCCCCCAGGAGCAGCGCGCCGGTTTCCGCGGCGTGGTCGACCGCGTTTTCGAGACCACCCTCACCACCGACCAGGCCGTCGCCAACTCCGGTGCCCTCTACAAGGCCCTCGACGCACTCATCGAAGCCAAACGCGCCGCCCCCGGCGACGACATGACCTCGCTGCTCATCGCCGCCCGCGACGACGAGGGCGACGGTACCGGCCTCACGCACGAACAACTCCGCGACACCCTGGTCCTGATGATCAGCGCCGGATACGAGACCACCGTCAACGCGATCGACTGGGGGCTGGTCGCCCTGCTGTCCGACCCCGACCAGCTCGGACACCTCCGCGCCGGCCGCGCCGACTGGGACGACATCGTCGAGGAGACCCTGCGCCACCAGCCCGCGGTCAAGCACCTACCGCTCCGCTACGCCCTCACCGACATTCCCCTACCCAACGGCCAGAACATCCGCAAGGGCAACGCCATCCTCGCCTCCTACGCCGCCGCCAACCGCCACCTCGACTGGCACGAGGACGCCGACCGCTTCGATGCCACCCGCCCCAGCAAGGAACACCTGGCCTTCGGACACGGTGTCCACTTCTGCCTCGGCGCCCCGCTCGCCCGCCTCGAAGTTGCCACCGCCCTGCGTCTGTTCTTCGAGCGCTTCCCCGACGTCGAACTCACCGCTCGTTACGACGAGTTGGAGAGGCTGCCGAGCCTGATCAGTAACGGACACACCACCGTCCCCGTGCACCTGCGTCCCATCACGACACGCTGACCGATACCGACGAGGAAGACCACCATGACCGCCTCCGCCCCGGCCACGCCGCTCACCCCGGCCGAACGGCGCATCGCCCAGCACGTGGTCAACGGCCTGCCGGCGCGACAGATCGCCGACGCCGAGACCCTGTCTCACCACACGGTCCGCTCACACATGCGCACCCTGCGCAGGAAGCTGCACTGCCCCGAACGCTGCTCCCTCGCGATCGTCACCCACCGCCTGCTCAGCGCCAACGACGCCACGGCCCCGTCACCGGACGCACCCGCGCCCGATCTGAGCACCAAACAGACGAGCCTGCTGCGAGCCATCACCGAGCACAGCACGCCACTCGACATCGCACGCGCCGCCAACATCGCCCCCTCTGACCTGCACTCCGCGCTCGACCAGTTGCTCGCCGACGCGAGCGCGCCGAACACCACCCAACTGGTCGCCCAGGCGCACGGCTGGAACCTGCTGACCGCAGACCAGACCAGCGCGGTGCAGAGCGGAGCGAGGCAGTGACGACGCTTCCGGCCTCCACCGCAGCCCAGCAGCAGCCGGCACCCCTCCCCCGGCGCCCGAGGCCGTTCGTGTCCGCGTACGAGATGCACTCGCTGCGCACGGACGCCGAACGGGCCAAAGCCGCCGCACTCGTCCAGGACCGTCAGCGCTGGCTCACCCTCCGCGGTCTGCCCGTGCCCGCCCGCGCTGACATCCCGGCTCTCTTCCGCGACCCGCAGGCGGAGCTGGCCGGTCTGTTCGAGGACGGCCTCCTGATCGCCTGCATGATCCTGCAGCGCGATCCCGACCTCGGATGGGGCGAGGGCCCCTGCCTCTTCCTCGGCCACGTCCACACCCTGCCCGGCCGCTCCGACGACACGATCCGGCTGATCACCCTGTGGGCCTCCGACTTCGCAGCCCGCCTCGACCTGCCGCGCGTGAGGGCAGAGGCTCTCGCCCGCCGCCCTCTCAACGTGGATCCGATCGCCCGGGTCCTGAACCGCCTCACCGGCATGGGATGGGACCTGCGCGGCTCCGGAACGGGACTGACCTTCCCCTCGTAGCGTAGAGACCGTGATTGCAGGGGAAGTTGGGAGTCATGGCGAGCAAGAGGCTGAAGTTCGATTCGGAGTTCCGTGAGGGTGCTGTGCGGATCGTCACTGAGACCGGCAAGCCGATCGCGCTGCGCGAGCCCGGACCGATCAGGAAGGCCGGACCGCATAACCAACGTCTCTACGCAACCAGGGGATTGACAAGTGCGCGCTGCTGGGTCTTTGGTTCGAACTCTCCTGCGGCATAGGCGGGTTGATCCTGTCGTCCCGCTCGAACGACTTGCACTGACGGCGCAGCACCCCGCTAATGGTAATCACGTCGTGACGACCCTTAACGGACCGGCCGCGGGACGAGTGCGAGGTTCGCGCACGCATGTGTCGCGCGCATGCGTCGCTCGGATGCATCATCCTTATGGATTGGCAACAGGAGTAGCAGTGACTGGAGTTGAAGTTATCGTGGCCGCGTTGGCCACAGGTGCGGCGGCTGGGTTTACGGATACCGTTAGTGATGCTGTACGCCAGTCCTACACGTCCCTACGTGAGTTGGTCAGGCGCCGACTGGAAGTCCGCGGTGACGCGGCGGTTCAGGTACTGGACGCTGAGGAGGTCGAGCCCGACGTTTGGCAGGCGCAGCTCGGTGAGCATCTGGTCGCGGCGGGAGCCGATAAAGACCAGCAGATCCTCCGCGCCGCCGAGGTACTCCTCGCGCAGGTGGAGGCCCAGGGCAGCCCCGTATCGAAGTACGCCGTCGATGCCCGGGAGGCCAAGGGCGTCCAGACTGGCGACCACAACACGCAAACGAATCACTTCAGCTGACGGTGAGCGAGCACACGACTGCTTCGGGTTCGAAGCCGGTTGACGCCCGTCATGCATACGGTGTCCAGGTCGGTGACAACAACGTCCAGATCACCACGGTCGTCGCGCGGGCACCGGGAGCGGATGTGCCTCCGCCGGCGGAGTGGCCTCTGCTGCGGCACGTGGAGTCGCCTCTTCACATGGGCGTACATCCGACCGCCATGGGCCGGGACGGGGAGCCACAGCTTCCCCCCTACGTGCCGCGGGACGGTGACGCCGCGCTGCACGACGCGCTGCGGGCCGTCGCCGAGTCCGGTGGACTGGTTCTGGTCCTCGGCGAGTCCACCGCAGGCAAGAGCCGGTGTGCGTTCGAGGCCGCGCGTAGCGTCGTTCCGGACCATCGACTGCTTCACGTACCGCCCCAGGATCTGATCAGCGGGGTCCAGAACATCCCGGACGGGATGCCGGTGATTGTCTGGCTCGACGATCTCGAGCAGTACCTGGGGGCGGCTCGCCTGACTGTCCCGTGGCTGCGCCTGATGCGGCGGAAGGGTGTGGCACTCCTGGCGACGATGCGTGTGGAGGAGTACTCACGGCTGCGGTCCGGACCGGGCGGGGACGGGCACCGCCTCGCTGGCGACGATGTCCTCAGGCAGGCCGATCACGTGGTCCGCGTGGAGCGACGGTGGTCATCGGCCGAACTAGGCCGCGCCCGGGGGGCCGAGGACTCTCGGCTCACGGAGGCGCTGACTCGTTCCGACGAATACGGGCTCGGGGAGTACCTGGCGGCGGGGCCCGACCTCATGACGGCCTGGCTCAACGGGTGGGCGCCCGGGGCACATCCACGGGGTGCTGCCCTCGTTGCCGCCGGTGTGGACCTTCGCCGCGCCGGGGTGCGCGTTCCCCTTGCGCTGTCGATGCTGGAACAGTTGCACGGGCACTATCTGCGCGGGCGGGGCGGTGCCCGGCTTCGCCCCGAGCTCCTCCCCCAGGCCGTGGAGTGGGCGACCGCTCAGATCAGGGCCACCACCAGTCTGCTTCTGCCCACCGACTCCGAGGGGCACATCACGGTGTTCGACTACCTCGTCGACACCACACAACGGGATGCCGCCGCCCCTCCCGTGCCCGAGGTCGTCTGGGACGCCGCCCTGCGGATGGCCGCTGAAGCCGATCGGGCGAACGTCGCAGAAGCAGCAATCAGTGAGAAGCAGTACGACATCGCGGAGGGCGTCTTCCGTGAGCTGCTGGACGCCGGTGACGAGGACGCGCTCGTCGGCCTATGCCAGGCTCTCGTAGGACAATTCAGGCTGCGCGACGCCGAGGAGTTGCTGAAGCAGCAGCTGATCGCCACTGCCGTTAATCCGCAGCGGCATGCCTTCTGCAGGTCCCTGCTCGGTATGCTGCTCTGCGCCGAGGAGCGGTTTGCCGAGGCCGAGGTCCATCTGCGTGAGGCCCTGGCAACGGAATCCGCGATCCCCGGTGCGGGCGTGTACCTCGGCACGATCCTGATCAGTCAGGAGAAGTACGCGGAGGCGGAGAGTCTGCTGCGCCCGTGGGCCGAGGAGGGCGACACGGACGCGTGCCGTGTCCTTGGCAAGGCACTCGATGGGCAGGGCAGAAGAGATGAGTCCCTTCCCTGGTTCGTCAAGGCCGCAGAGGCCGGCGACAACGAAGCGATGGTCTTCATGGGGCTCGCAGCCCAGAACGATCGCGACCTCGTCACGGCGGAAACATGGTTCCGCAAGGCGTTCGCGCTCGGTGGAAAGAGCGCGGAGAATGCCGGAGCCTTCCTGGCGATGATCCTCTCCGCACAGACTCGGTTCACCGAAGCGGAGCCCTTCTGGCGCGCTGTGGCCGAGACCGGCGGTAGCCCGCTCGCCGCGCATCACCTCGGGCAAGCCCTGCTGGCTCAGGACCGCGCAGGCGAGGCCGAACCATGGCTGGTCCAGGCAGCCGAAGACGGCTACGAAGGGAGTACAGAGGCCAGAGTTCTGTTGGGGCGCGCCCTCGCCGCGCAGGGCAGAGCCGACGAAGCCCTACGGTGGTGGCGCGAGGCCGCGGCGGACGGGTCCTCGGAGGCGGCGTACCGGATCGGCTTCCTCTTGCTGGATCAGGGCTCTTCGGAAGGCATCGAGTGGCTCGAGCGGGCCGCCCGGGCAGGCGAGTCCCTCGCGAGCAGTCGCTTGGGGGCGCACTATGCGGAGGCCGGCCAATACGAGGAAGCGCACAGATGGCTTGCGCAGGCGGCGGAAGCCGGCGTGCCCAGGGCTGCGTACATCCTGGGCTTGCTCCTGAGCCAGCAGGAGCGCTTCCGAGACGCTGAAGAGTGGTTCGAGAAGGCGGTCGAGTTGGGTGTGTCGGAGGCCTCCGAGCATCTCGCCACGCTGCGGGCGCAGGGTGCGCAGCCACGATCGGGAGCACCCGCGCAGCAGGACGAACGACGAGCCGACGAGGCGTTCGCCGCCGGGCTCCGCCTCCGGGATGCTGGTCAGCCGGACCAGTCCGAGGCGTCATTCCGCTCGGCGGCGGAGATGGGTCATGCCGACGCGGCCATGATGCTGGGCGTCGCGTTGATCAACAGGGGTTCGGGAAACGAGGGCATGGCCTGGCTGCGCGGCGCCGCCGAAAGTGGGCGGTCCTCCGGCGCCGCTCTCACCCTCGGGCTCCTGCTCAAGGAACAGGGAACCCTCGACGAGGCGGAATCCTGGCTCAGGCTAGCGGAGGAAGGCGGCCAGTCATCCGCGGCAGCGGAACTCGGCAAGCTCCTCCACGGTCGCGACCGCAGAGAAGAGGCCGAGCCGTGGCTCCGCAAGGCGGCCGAGGCCGGGAATGCCGAGGCGGCCGGCATCCTGGGCGTGCAGCTCAAGGATCAGGGGTGCACGGAAGAGGCGTGGGCGATGCTCTACCGGGCCGCTACGACAGGGTACGGGTTGGCGGCCACGGTCCTCGGTCTCATGTGCCTGGAGCAGGAACACTCTGATGCGGCGATCAAGTGGTGGCAGTACGCGGCGCAGGCGGGTGAGCCGATCGGAGCTCACACCCTGGGGACCGTGTGGGAGCAGAGGGGCCGGATCCAGGATGCCATCGCCATGTACACCCTGGCCGCGGAGAAGGGGCATGCGGACGCGATCGCCGCTCTGAACCGGCTTCGGGTTCTCGGGTTCTGAGCTGGTCTCCGAGTGCGGCAGGATAGGAGAGGGCTGCTGTGCAAGTGAGTTGAGACGTCGAACACCTCGCTCAACGGCACGGGAGCCTGCTGGTTCGCCTCAGCGGCCGTCCTGGACGAGGGCGGCTACGAGGTCGTCCGTCGTGACACCTCCCGCAGAGAGCACGAGGTCACCACAGCCACCAGTATCCAGGGTTCGTTGCGTGATCAGTTCTGTCCGGGTTCACCCGGTGAGGCCGAGGGCAGTCAGGGGACGGTGGCAGTCGCGGGCGGCGTGACGTAGCGCGGCGGCGGTGTTGGTGTGGCCATCCTGGCGGTGGATGCCGATGTCGAGATTGCGCAGGCCGGCCATGACGCGCGGGAGCCGGCCGATATGGATCTTGGAGTCGTCCTCGCTGAAGGTGCGGTCCCGGACGTGGTGCAGAAGATTTTCGATCTTCCAGTGCCCTCTGATCCACGCGGCGAGCTGAGCGCCGCTCACGGCTCCCGGCGGCAGGCTGGTGATCAGGTAGACGCGCTCGATGGTGAGCTTTCCGCTGGTGAAGTCCTTGCGCCAGCGCACGACCTGGAGGGCCTGGCGGGCGTCGGGATAGTCGATGTGCGCGAAGGAGGCGGTCTTGAGGCGCCGGATCTCCTTGCGGTGGTAGGCGGGGGTGCGCTCGTAATGGTCAAGGGTGATCTCCTGCCAGGGCAGGTGGCGGACGCGGTCGAACAGACCGGGGTGGTTGGCCTTGACCTGGGCGATGTAGTGGGCGCCGCGGTTGCGGAGGTAAGCGCCGTGGGCGTGCTGGGTGTGCAGGGCATCGGCGGTGATCACGCTGTCGGTGAGATCGATGTTGTCCAACAGGGGCTGGAAGGCGGGTATTTCGTTGCTCTTGTCGGCGATCTGACACTGGGCGAGAACGCTGCCGCTGTGGTCCATCGCGGCGAGCAGGGTGACGTGCGTGGCCGTGGCGGTGCGCGAGCCGCGCAGGGCCTTGCCATCGACGGCGATAGCCCGCAGCCCGGGCTCGGTCGGGGTGGCCCGGGCGGCGAGGAAGGCGCCGATCGCCCGGTCCAGGCCGTCGCCGTCGAGCTGGACCAGGAGACGGCGCAGCGTGTGGGGATGCGGCACCGACACGGTGCCGGTCAGCCGGTCGACGGGGAAACCGAGGGCCCGGCAGGCCCAGGCCGGGGCATCCGCGACCCATTCCGTGATCGCGGTCAGTGAGCGGGCGCCGGCCAGGACGCCCGCCGCGGCCGCTGCGAGCAGGGCGGACAGCAGGTAGCGGCGTCCGCGAAGACCTCGCAGGTCGGGCATCGTCTCCAGGAACTGCGACAGACACAGTGCGTCCGTCAACGGGGCCGGTGCAGTGGCCTGAGCCAGTTGATCCAGCGCGGAGGGCATGAGAGAAGATGGAGGAGCAGGCACGGACTCACCAAGTGTTCATGGGACTTCGACACTCACATGATCACTGGGACCCTGCCTGCACTGCGTTCACCCTCCGCCCGGACCGGGGCACCCCACCCCAACTGCGAACCAACCCGACGTTCCAGACAGAACCGATCATGCAACGGACCCTGGTCGCCGCACTGGTCAACACCTGGCAGGGCCAGCCGACAACCCAGCCGAACGAGAGCGTCGGCGACTGGGACTGGTACTCCCTCGACCAGCTGCCCGACAGCCTTTTCGTATGCAGCGCCCAAATCCTCACCGCCTGGCACCCGGATCCGCCCTTTGACCACCCCGCGCACTTCACGCCCTACGCCCAAGGCACCGGGCTGGCACCTACCGCTGTGAGCGGCGGGGCATGAACTCCACCCGCCTCGCTAGGAGATGATCATGCAACCCGCACACCAGACCGGGCCCGACGAGCGGGGCTCATCCGCGAGCACTGCGCCGACGACGCTGCCATCACTGCTTGCTGTCTTTGCCCACCCCGATGATGAATCCCTGCTCGCCGGGGGCGTGCTCGCGCGGCACAGCGCGAGCGGGGCGCGTACGGCAGTCGTTACGACCACCTGGGGCTCAGACAGCGCACGTGCACCGGAACTCGCCGCTGCTTTGTCCATCCTTGGCGCAGGGTCACCCCACATGCTCGCATACAGCGATGCGCGCAACGACTCATCCGCACCAGGCCGGCCCCGTCTATGCGACACCCCCATGGATGAAGTCGTCGGCGACCTGGTTTCCCATATCCGCGACTTTCGGCCCACGACCGTGGTGACCCACGATGCCCTCGGCCAGATGACCGGCCACCCCGACCACCGCTATACCCACCAGGCGACTCTGCTTGCCGTCGAAGCAGCAGCCCTCGGCAGCCTTCACCGTGAGCGAGGTGTGCCTTGGCAGACCGAGGCGATCTACCTCGCCACCCACGCTGTCTCCGGGGGTGCTGCTCTGGCCGCGGCGCTGTACACAGTAGGCAAGAGCGCGCTGACGGTCCCGGACGCGTACGTCAGCACGACCGCAGACGTCAGCGTCAGGTCGCCGCTTCTCGCTCCCTGCCCAGCCTCCTCGCCAGAATGGAGCCGCCGACACGCGAAGAGATCCTGGGCACCGAGTTCTACACGCGCATCCAACTCACTCCGACGCCACCAGACGCCACACTGTGGACGCTCTGAGCAGTCCTATTGAAAACGGTCGCACGACCGGCTAGTTGGGACGTGTGCTGGCGACTTCCGTGGGCGGTTCAGAGCGAGCGGGCGTGCTGAAAGACCGTGCCGAGCCGCTCTCGCAGGCCGTGATCGGTGACCAGCTTCAGCGCGCGGGTGAAGCCGTCTTGCGCTGCTGCCAACTGGGCACGCTGTTGGTGGACGTGGTCGGCGAGGGCAGCGTGTTCGGGGCCGGAGGAGTCAGCCAGGATTCGCGCGGCGTAGATCATAGTGAGGGGAAACGCGAAGCAGGCGTGGACGAATCCATACGCGGGCCGCTCGGTGCCGCGCCACGGGGAGAAGTAGGTTTCCTCGTCGGGGAAAGTAACTCGGAGCGCGGCCAGGGCGTCATTGAGCCAGTTGTGGGCGGCTTCGTGGACTAGGTCGCGGCCCAGCACGGCACCGTCGCCGGTGTGGTCGGTGAAGACGGTCGCCGGCAGACGGGTGATGGCGAAGCTGCGCAGGGTTTGGTAAGGGCGGCGTCGGCCCGTCAGGCAGATCACAGTGGCGTGTGCCTCGACGAGAGCGTCGAGGCCGGTGGCGGCGATTTGGTCGAAGGCTTCGTCGGTCAGCGCGGCGAGAGGTTCGGCGGCGCGGGTCGTGTCGGGGCCGAGGACGTAGTACGGGGTGTCGGAGTGCGGGCCTCTGATCATCTCGTCCTCGTTCGGAGCGACCACGATGCGTGGGCCGAGGCGGGAGGTGCGGACCAGGCGGGTCAGGGAGAACCCCGCGGTGTTCCGGTACCAGTCGAGGGCGGTCGTGTCGCTGTGGCGGGCGGCGTTCTCGGCGCCTTCGAGTCGGTGGTATGCCAGGGCGTAGGCCAAGGGAAGCGCTTTGTCGCCCGGCGGCGGGGTGTGCCCGGCGTCGAGCAGTTCCAGGGCGGCGGCGGTGCGTTCGCGGCGGTGGGTGGCGATGGCGTCCAGGGCAAGAGCGGCGGCGATGTCGTTCATGTCGGGAGGCTCCTTGGCTGCGGGGCCCCGGTGCCGGGCCCAGCGGGCGCCGGCACCGGGGCCGTTGACGACAGGCAGGTTGCTGGTCCGGCCCGATCAGCTGGTGCTGTCCGCCGCAGGGGTGGCGGTGGCCGGCTCGGCGGCGTCCGGGGTGCTCCAGGCGTCGGCGGAGACACTGGAGGTGTGCGCGGTCAGACGCACGGTGCCCTCGTCGCGCAGCTGGTCCACCGCGGCAAGGAACTCGCCGCACTCATCGGTCGTGTCCATCTCTTCCTCCGGGTTGCAGGGACTGGTCGGGGTGCACCGCACAAACGGCGGGCTGCGTATGGACGGGAGCATGGCCGGATCAGGCTTCGCTGATCAGCCAGCTGATGAACTTGCGTTCGCGCCCCACGCGGACCGGCTCGGTGCCGTGGGTGACCTGGGATCCGTACAGCAGCGCGGTGCCGGGGGCGGGGCGCACGCTCCAGCGGGTGCGCGGCATGGTGCGGAACCAGTCGGCGGAGTGGTCGGCGCCGTCGTGGGTGAACGCCATGGCCGGGTGGTAGCCGTTACCGCTTTGCTGGTCGCTCCACAGGGCGGGGTGGGAGGTGGTCTCAACGAAGAATTCCCCACCAGCTTGGGCGTGTTCGAGGACGACGCTCATCCCGGCGAGCTGGCGGATGGGATCGGTGGGGTGCGGGGCGATGCCGTCGACGTGCGGGGTGATGTGCTGTCCGGGCGCGTACTCGACGTACATCCATTCGCGGCAGGCGGTCAGGGCGGGCAGGGCTCGCCGCAGGGCGGGCATCGCCCGCTCGACGGCCTGGGCAAGGATCTCGGCCGCGCTCTCGGGGGGCGGGTGGATTTCGAGGCGACCGGCGGGCTCGTAGATGGCCATGGCCTGCTCGGTGGTGTGGCCGGGGATGGAGTGCAGGGTGGTGGTGCGCTCGGTGTCGAATCGGCGGATGCCGTCATCGCCGAGGGCGTGGTCCACCACGTTGGTGAGGGTGGCCACCTCGTCGGGGGTGAGGAAGTCCTCGAAGCTGGAGACGGTGAGCGTCTCCGCTATGTGGATCATCGTGTCTCCCGGTTGGGGCGGGGCGGGCGGAGTGCGCAGGCGCATCCGGTGACCTGCGGGGTGTGGCGGGCAACGTGGGTAAGGGTTCGCACGGCCTGGTCGAGGCCGGTGAAGTAGTCGGCCCACGTGCTGTCTGGGGCCGGGGTGAGGGTCAGGTTGAGGGCCGGGTACTGGCGGCCGGTGCGGGTGCTGGACAGCTCGGTGCGGACCAGCTGCGCGGTGGTGGCGGCAGGCAGGTAGCCGTCGGCGGCGGCGAGCGCGTGGCACAGGCGGGCAGCGAGCGCGGCGTACTCGGCGCGGGTGCGCGGCAGTAGGCCGACCTGGAAGGCCGACGGGGTCAGGCCGGTGCCCAAGTGGGCTTGCCCCTGGCAGGAGTCGTAGATGACGGCCTGCCAGCTGCGGGTGATCGTGTCGACCAGGTGCCACGCCCTGTCCTCGATGCCGTCGCGCCACTGAGGGTGGCGCGGGCCGAGTTCGTCGGCATCCTGCTGGCCGGGCAGGCCGACGGCGTTGATGTTGCCCTGGTCGCTGCGCCGGAGCCGGGCCGGGGTTCGGGGGACCGCTGGATCGTCCCAGCGGGCGAGGAAGGCGTCAGCGTCGTCCAGGACGGTCGGGACGGTGGGCCGCCAGTGGGCACGGAGGCAGTGGGCGCCGGCCGGGTGGTCGGGGGCGGCGAGCAGGTGGGCCATGCCGTCGATCAAGCGGGCGCGGTGGTCGCAGTACGCGTCGTCGCTCCCGGTTGCCTTCCGCATGCGCCAGCGGGTCGCGGTGCATCCGCCGCCACAGACCTCCCGGTACGGACAGGAGGCGCACGTGGTCATCAGCTGTCGCCCGGCGGTGAGCAGCGGGTTGGCGTGCTGGGCCTCGGTGACGTCCGCCTCGCTGCGAGCGGCGGCGAGCGGCAGCAAATTGGCCTGGGGCCAGGGAAGTTCGTCGCAGGAGCCGAAGCGGCCGTCTGGGTAGGTGGCGAAGACGTGGGAGCACTTGTGCGCGGCGAAGTGGCAGTGGGCGGTGCCCAGGCCCTTGAGACGGCGGATCGCAGCGACGGCCGGGTCGAGCTTGATCCGACGGAAGTGGCCGGCGCCGATCCAGCGGGCCGCGGCGTCGAGGACGAACTCGGCGTACTGCGCGGGAGTGATCGCCCAGGCCGCTCCGTCCTCGCCGACTGCGCGGGCCTGGAGACGGCGGCTGGGGCTGGTACGCCGGCCGGTGGCCTTCAGCGGCTCCGTGACGGTGGTGTCGAAGGCGGGCAGGAGGTGCACGGCGCGTACCGCGTCGAAAGTGGCGATGTGGTCGATGACCTCGGCGGCGCGGCCCAGGACTGCCGGGGTGACCACGGTGACGATGCCGCAGCTCCGTTGGCGCTCGGCGAGCAGGTTCAGAGCATTCACGATGTGCGGGTAGATCGCGGTGCCGTCGTATCCAAGGCGCCACGAGTTGCCCTGTTCGTCGCCGTCCATGGAGACGCCGATGTGCAGGTCCGGGTAGTGGGCGTCGAACAGGTCGAGCCACTCGCTGTCCAGCCGTACACCGTTGGTCTGCAGGTGCACACGGTGCACGGTGGGCTGGGCGGTGAGCTCGTCGAGGAGGGCGGCCATGGCCAGCTTGCCGATGGTCAGGGGTTCCCCGCCGTGCAGTTCGATCGCGAGAGGCCGCTGGCCGAAGATCTGGCCGAGGCGGCGTACGTGCTTCGGGGTGATCTGGGCGCCACCGGGAGCGAGCTTGCGCTTCTCGAAGCAGTACAGGCAGTCGACGTCGCAGGTCTCGCCGCGCAGCTTGAGGACCACGGATACCGCGGCGCCGTGATCGGTGTCCTCCAGCGGCCGCCACACCTCGGCGCCGACGGTTGTCGTGGGGGTGGTGAGCGTACTGGGCATCGGGACCTCCCCGATTCGCAGGTAGGCGGATGGATCACGTGCGGGCCCGCCGGGCGGCGGCGTCCCGCCAGGCGCGCATCCGGCTGGTAGAGAGCGGGACGCGAGCGTCGCCGCGGCGCAGGAACCAGCCGTCGCTGTAGCGCTGCGGCAGCCAGCCGAAGCTGCCGAGCCCCGCCTCGTCGAGCGGCTCCGGCTCGACGTCGGCGGGCCAGAGCGAGAGCAGGGCATTCGCGAGGCGGGCCTGGACGGAGGCGAAGAAGGGGCTGTGTGCGGCGGCGCTCACCCAGCGAGGCTCAGGAAGGGCCGGCACGGGCGTGAAGCGGGCAGCGTCGTCGCGGCTGCTCAGCAGGCTGGGCAGCCACTTCTCGCCGAGCAGCGGGGCGCCGGCGGCGACGGTCTCGGCCTGGGCGACGACGCGGGCGAGCTGATCCCACACCAGGTCGGCGTGCGGGTACAGGCCCGCCTGAGCCAGGCCGAGCAGGTCCTCGGTCAGGCTCGCCGCTGCCTCGCAGCGGTCCGCCAGCGCCCACCGCTGATAGGTGGCCCGCTGCTCGGGCGCAAGGATCTCCGCCTGGTCCGATGCCCGGGCCAGCGGACGGGCCGTACGCAGGAGGGTGAGGTTACTCAGCCGGGCCCGGACCGTGCGGAACATCTCGATGTCGTCGCGGGACACGGTGAACGCCTCGAGCAGCGTGCGCCAGTCGTGCACGGTGGTCTTGGTCACCGCCCGTACGTCGATGCGGATGCCACACGTGAGGCGCGACCTCAGCTCGGGGGCCGGGCCGCGGTCGTCGGGCGTGACAACGAAGAGGTCCACGTCGCTTTGCTGGTGGGCCAAGTTCTCGGCAAGGGCACCCACGAGCCACACGTCGGCGCCGAAGTGCTCGTCGGCGAGTTCGGCGGCGGCCTGCTCGGCGACCTTGAGCCGCGTCTGAAGCCAGGGGGCGGGCTGCCAGGCGTCGGTCATCGGGGCACGCTCCCTTCAGGGTTCAGGACTGCGGCGGCGGTCGTGGCGACCCAGGCGTCGAGGACGGCGCGGACGTCGTGGCGCTGGGCGCCGATGTGCGGGGTCGCAAGCAGATTCAGCGGCCCGGGTGGATCGCTGTGGGCCCACAACGGGAGGTCGCCGGGCTCGACGGGGTCGAGGGCGAGCCCTGCGAGCTGGCCGTCGGCGAGCGCACGCAGGCAGGCGTCGGCATCGAGCGTGCCAAGGCGGCCGACGCAGATCAGCAAGGGGCGCCGTGCCCGGGCCGAGGTGAGGAACGCGGCGTTGAACCGGCCGTGGTTCTCGGCGGTGAGTGGCAGCGCCACGACATGTGCGTCTGCCCAGGCGGGCAGCTCGTCACAGGAGCGGGCGGGCAGGGCGCTGGGCAGGCTTGGCCGGGCCGCGAAGGCGATCTCGGCGACATGCGGGGCGAGGACCTTCGCACAGGCGCGGCCGACCGGCCCGGCGCCCCAGACCGCCAGCCGCATCCGGGAGACGGGCGGGGCCAGGCACTGCTGCTTGGTGTGCTGGCCGGTCATCAGGGCGGCATGCCCGTACGGGATGCGGCGGGCGAGGCAGAGCAGAGCGGCCAGGGCCCATTCGGCGACCGCGTCGGCGGACGGGGCGGGGTTGCGGTGCAGGGTGATACCGCGGCGATCTAGCGCAGCGACGTCGATGCCGTCCGTGCCGGAGCCGGCCCGGATCACGTGCCGCAGCGCGAGCCATACCCTCAGCCGGTCGGTGTTAAGGAGCTGTCCGGAGCGCAGCACCAGTACCTCGGCCCGGGAGGCGAGTTTCACCTCTGCGGAGGCGAGGCCATCGATTTCCCGGACCGCGCAGCCGGGCAGGTGCCTCTGTAGCAGCTTGGTGTCGGCCGCGCCTCGCACACTAACGAGCAGGGGTGCCGGCATTGCTCCGGTCACCGCCCTGCCCTCCTGCTGGGCAGGGCGGGGGCGGTGTAGCGGCCGAAGGCGAGGTCGTCGGTGCCGGCCAGTACCTCCAGCGGGGACGGCGTGCCGAAGTGGTCCTCGCAGGCCGCTTTGACGCCGGGCAGTCCGTTCCACGCCTTGGGGTTGGCTTGAAGGTCGGCGTAGTCGTCGACGACGAGCGCGCCACCCGGGGCCATCCGGGGAACACACCCGGCCAGGCAGGTGCGGATGGAGTCGTAGTAGTCCCCGTCCAGGTAGGCGAAAGCGATCTGGTCGGGCAGCTGTTCGGGCAGGGTGTCAGCGAACCAGCCGCGGTGGATGACCGGCGGGGTACGACCCCAGCGGTCGTGCAGGGCGAGGACCTGTTCCGGTTCGGCGCGCAGGAAGCCGGGCTCGAACAGCTTCGGATCTTTCTCGCCCCGCTGGGGCAGGCCCTCAAAGGAGTCGTAGACGTGGATGGGTCGCTGCTGCTGTCCGGTGGCGTCGAGGACGGCGCGCATCCACAGGGCCATGGCGCCTTGGTAGCAGCCGAGTTCGGCGACTGCGCCGGGCACGTCGTCGGCGCCGATGCGTTCGAGCTCTGCGCGGATGGCGGGCAGCCGGTCGGCGTCCACGGTGTCACCGTGGTGTTCTAACAACCACGCGTGCAGCTCGGTCAGGACGGCGGTGGTGGGCAGTCCCGGCATGGTCACCACCGGTCCACGAGGACGTCGCGGTCGGCGGGGGTAGCGGCGAGCGCGTCCAGGAGCTGCTGGTTGACGCGCGGCAGCAGGTATTTGTCGGGCAGCTCGGGCAGCGGTACCCACTCGAAACCGACCTGGATCGGGTCAGGCGGGTCGGACTTGCGCGGAGTGGCGGTATCTCCGAGGAGTTCGGCGAGGAAGTTGTGCTGGGTCTTGTGGACGGTGCCGAACTCGTCGTTGTACTGCTCGGGGACGTACTCCACGACGAACAGCAGCCGGGTGGCGCGTACGCGCAGTCCGGTCTCGTCCTTCACCTTGCGGGCGACCGCGTCTCGCAGCGGCTCCCCGACGATCGCTTTGCCGCCGGGCAGGTTGTAGTGGAAGCCGGAGTGATCGTCGTATGACATCAGCAGAATGCGGTCCTGGTGCACGATCGCGGCCTTGACCGACACGCTGATGCGGGGCAGGGGCGTGGCCATGGGCGTGGTGCGTCCTTCCCTCGTCGGGCCGCGCGGCAGGATGCCGCGCGTGGGTGGTGCGGGGCTGGAGCAAGGTCTGGCGCAGTGCTACAGGCAGGCGCGCGCCGCGGGGTCGGCGATCTTCAGGAGGTCGGCAACGTCGGACAACGGCGTGCCGTCGGCGGTGAAGGAGCCGGTGGTCTGGAAGGAGGCGGCAGCCTGGCGCATCGCGGCGAGCGCGGCGCGCGAGAGCTGGTTGGCGTAGATGGCCAGTGCAAATCTGGCCGCGCCGAGTTCGTCCGGGGCCAGGTGTGCGAACGCGGTGGGCACGGTAACCAGCGGCACTGCTCCCGTCCACGCAGCGGCTGTCGCCAGGGCCTGGGTGCCTGTGGGGTCCTTGGAGTGGATGAGGACCGCGTCCGCGCCGGCCTCCGCGTACGCCGCGGCCCGCTGAACGCTCTCCGCCACGCTGGCCCCGCAGATCAGGGCCTCGGTGCGGGCGATGAGCGCCACCTCGCGGCCCGCGGCCTCGCGCATCGCGGCGAGTTGCTCGCTCATCGTCTCCACACGGGTGAGCGCCTGACTGCGGTGAAGGGCAAAAGAGTTGACCTTGGGGTAGGCGCTGTCCTCCAGGCAGAGGGCGGCGGCTCCGGCTCGGGTGAGGTCGTCGGCGAACCGGCGGGCCGTGGCGGGGGTGCCGCCCGCGTTGTCCACGTCCACGATCACCGGCAGCGCCGCCGTACGGGTGAGGGCGAGGGTGGTGTCAGCCAGATCCCGCGGGCCCAGAACGTTCTCGTCCGGCAGCCCCAGGGCTGTGGCGACTTCCAGGCCCGACACCCACAGGGCGTCGAAGCCGGTCTCCACGGCAACCTTGGCGGCCACCGCGCTCGCGGCGCCGATCGCCCGCAGCGGCCGGCCGGCGCGGGTGGCCGCGATGAGCCGAGGGGTGAGCGGGGCTATGTCGGCCTCTGTGGGGGTGCTCACGTCAAGCTCCTTCACTGTTGGGCAGCAGGCCGTACTCGTCGAGGGCCTGCCAGGCGGTGTGCAGGACGGTGGCGCGGTCCTGTGCGGCGTTGATCCGTACAACTGGGCCCAGGGCGGGAAAAGCGGCGGACGCGACCGACTGGTAGATCTCTCGGACCTTTGCCTGAATCTCGAGGACGTCCCAGTCGGGTCGGGTCGCGTCCCCGGAGCGGGCGGCGGCCCGCTCCATCGCGGCCTCGGGCGTGATGTCCAGGACGAGCGTGAGGTCGGGGACCAGGTGGAGCTGCTCGGTGAGTCGGGCGTAGGTCTCTTTGGGGGTGCGGTTGTGCTTGACCGCGAAGAAGGCCAGTTCGGACAGCAGCCACCGGTCCGCGATGACCGGGCGGGCCGGCAGCGCCGGGGCGATGAGCCGGCCGGAGGTGGCCTGCTTGTCCGCGGCGAGCGCCGCCAGGTAGCGGTCCTGGTTCTCCGGGATGGGCTGGTACTTGCCCTCCACCAGGTCCAGTGCCACAGCCGGATCAAGGAAGTTGGTGGTCAGCACAGCGAGCGGGGTGACCTGGTAAAGGCCCTCGAAGAGGCGGAACAGCCCCTTGCGCAGGGTCGTCTTGCCGGTGCCATCCAGCCCTTCGACAACGATGAAGGGGTAGTCCATCGGCTTACTCCACCTGCCCGGCGCCGGTGCCCCCGGCGTACTTCGTGAACCGGCCGCGCCACGGGATCGACGTGGACACCAGGTCGACCAGACGCAGCTCGCCCAGCTCGTCCAACAGAGTGGGAAGCCGACTCTCGACGACGATGCTCTCGGTGATGGCACGGCAGTAGCCGAGGCGCACGGTCTCATCGTCAGCGGTGCGGAGATACTGGGCGAGGATCCGCTGGGCGGTGCCGAGCGCCACGATGCGCGTCGCGTCCTCCAGCGTCTCCAGACAGACCGCGGTATCGACCGGCTGCAGGGACGTGTGATGGACCCCGAGGTGGCGGATGACGGCGAACGCGCCCACCCACCAGGCCGACGCCGCACACACGGCGGCCACCGCCGCGTGCGCGACCGGCTCGGTGACGCCCTGCAGCAGAGTGTCCGCGACCTGCTCCGCGCTCACGGTCAGCGAAGTCGTCCCGGCGTCGGCCGTGCCGTACTCGGCCGGCAGACGCAGCCAGTGCGCCAGGCCGGCCCCGTCGATCACCGCCTCGGCTGCGGGCCCGGCAAGCGCGGCGGGGCACGTGGTCAGCGCGCCCGGCGAGGTCCGCGCGAACAAGGCGACATCGCCGGGCGGTGTGATGAGCTGCTCGCGCAGCTGCGGCAGGTGCAGGGCCAGGCGCTGGACCTGCAGCCCGTCGGCAAGCGCCTCCCAGGACGCGTACAGGTTCAGGCCGGGTGGGGAGAGGGACACACGGGCTCCTTCGTCAAGCGTCGGCGGACGATCTCCGGGAGGGGATGAGGGCGGCAGGCTATCCAGCCCACGGTGCGGATCCGGTGCGCCCTCGCCGCTGATCGCGAGACAGGCCCAGGTCACGGAGTCACCGTCCAAGCGCCGGCGCCCCCATGCGAGGCAGACGGCCTGCACAATCAACAGACCGCGGCCGTGGTCTTCCTCGGGCCCCGGCGACCTCGCTCGCAGCCGCTTGCACGGGTGATGGTCGGCAACCTCGACGACCAGATGGTCCTCGCGTGCACGGACCCAAATTCGGATCTTGCCGTCCTTGGCGTGCTCCACAGCGTTGGTGACCAGTTCGGATAGGACGAGTGCGGCCGTGTCAGCCGTCTCCTCGCCCAGCTCCCAGTCACGCGCCGCTGTGCGCACGAAATCCCTCGCCCGACCGGCCATCTCCGGCTCGCCGGGCAGCACTAGCTCCCGCTCGCCCGGGAGCCGGCGCGCGGCGGTGACGTGCACGGGTCGGGTGGTCACAGCGGCGCTCACCCCGACACCCGCGACGGGAGGGCCTGGGGCATGGGCATGACGCGATCCCCTTCACAGCAGCAGGCGGGAGGCTCAGGCCGTCAGCCAGCGCGTGCGGCAGCGGAGCCGGTACTCCAGGACCCCGAACGACGTGCGCCATGCCCAGGTCTTCCAACGGCCCCCGGCGGCCAGGAGACGGCCGTGCGGCGCCCGTCTTGAAGGCCACCAGCCATCTGAATCCGCGAGTCAGCCTGGAGCTGGTCGACGCCGGCTCCGCGGCCCCCTCGTACAGGGCGAGGGGGACCGTGAAGCGGCCGGCCTCCGTCGGCTCGACTTCGGCCTCGCGAGCAAGACGGAGTTGGCGCTTGGCGGGCGGTAATGGCGCCACGCCGAATTCCGACTGTGCGTGACTTGTCGTCATGACCCGTAAATCTAGAGCCGTTTTGACGGCTCACCCCTGAGAAAAAATCAGGGCTGAGTAAGGCTCAGGGTTGGCATATGCCTACGCCGCGAGTCCGATGTGCGTGGCGACCGCGCGCAGGTCGTCGCGCCACATCGGCTTCTCGCGCTTCAGCAGGTCGGCGACAACTTCCCTGACCAGCGGAGAGAACACGATCTCCTCCGAAGACTGCTTCATCACCGTCGCGATCCTCGACATCCCCGACGCGCTGCCGCAGGTGGAGATGGTCACCTGCGGGCATCCGCCCCCATGCTGCTCCACGGCCGGAAGGTCTCCACACTGCTGAACGCAGCCTGCCCTGCCCCGCCGCTGGGACTGGGCGAGCTGACCGGCCACCGCTACCACGTCGGCACCTTCACACTTGAGCCCGGTGACACGCTGCTGCTGCACACCGACGGGGTGACCGAGGCCCGGAATGCCCGGGGCGTCTTCCACCCGCTGGCCGAACTCGCCGCCTCCTGGGACCGCCACAGTCCCTCCGCGCTCGTCCACCACTTGCGCACTGACCTCATCGCCCACGCCGGCGGACACCTCGCCGACGACGCCGCCGCGATCGCCGTCCAACGCAGCCTCTGGCCGGCACCCACCGAGGCGGCCGAACGTGCATCTTCACCCCGACCCGCCGGCGAAGGGGCTCAGACGCCCGAATCAATGATCTGAGTCAGTGTTCGTGTCCCATCCCGGCATGACACGCTGAGCGCTTCGGGGGCCCGGACGCCAGTCAGGCCCCCGCGAGCGCCACCGACACGGCGCGCCCGCCGGGGTACTACCGCAGAAGCGCGAACACCAGGGCAGCGGTGGAGCCCAACGCCGAGCCGCAGACGAGCTGAGCCAAGGTGTGTGCCTTCAGGACGCGGCGGGACCACCCCATGGCCACGACGAAAAGGAACGCAGGAAGGACCAGCGTCTGGCCGAAGACCAGGACGAGGATCATCACAGTGCCGCCGGCAACGGCGTTGTGCACGGATATCTGCCACCACACCGTCACCGCCAGCGCGCTGGCCAGGCCAGCGAGCATGGCGATGACGAGCGCGAAGACCTCCCGGGGCGCGCCCAGGACGTTCAGGAGAACGATGCCGGTCACCACGGAGGTCAAGCTGGCCGTGAGCGGGGCGATGCGCTGCTTGCGTACGCGGACGTGCTTGTCGGTGAGCTTCCCGCGACGCACGCCGAAGTGGATGATCCCCATGGGGACGATGCCGCAGAACAAGGCCGCGAACAGGCCCCATCCGACTCCGCTGAAACTGCTTGTGCTGTGCTGGCCGATCAGCAGGAGCAGCGCGATGACCAGGTTGGCCGGCGCGAAGACGTCGGTGAGGACCTTCGCCGCTTTCACGCGCGGGGTGGCTTCGGCGTAGGCCGGGGTGGGGGGTGCAACGAAGGTGCTCATGCCGGTGGCTCCATCAGGCGGTCTTCCAAGTCCGTGAAGTCTCGGACGAGGTCGGAGTGGTATGCGTCGGACAGCTGGGTGAGCGCTGAGATCTCACTGCGCAGGTCCCGCCCGCCGCCCGCGGGGCGGTGCTCGGCGCTGGAAACGGGCGCTGCGCCCCGGAGCTTGGCGTGGCGTGCGGCGGCGAGCCAGCAGGCTTCGGCGGCGATTGCGGCCTGCGTGCCGAAGAGGCCGCGGGCTTCGGCGTGCTGCTGGGCCCGATTCCGCAGGGCGGGCGACGCGTAGTTGTTGAGGGCCAGCGCGGCATCACGGATCTCGACGCCTCGACGGTACAAACGGTCGTGCACATTGAGTGGGTTGAGGTGTTCGGTCACCGCACCGCGTGGAGTGTGAAGGCGTACGGAGGGTGTGGCCTGTGTGAGGTCTCGCCACAGGGGGCGCAGACGCAGGAGCGCGTGCCGCTCGGCCCGCCAGCTGCGGAGCAGGCTGAGCATGGGCAGGCTGGTGCCTGCGACGATGAGAACGAGGGCCGCCATGAGCAGGACGGTGCAGATGTAGTCGTCCACGGCGCCGGGGAAGAGGCCGTCACCGCGGATGCGTGTGGCGATCGTTGCCGCTCTGACGACGGCATACACGACGCCAGCGGCCAAGCCCACGCCAATGGTTCGAAGCCCCCAACTGAGCGATCGGCCACTTGAGTTGCGTCCCCAGCGCCAGCAGACCCTCATGCCTCCCAGCAGTGAGGCGGTGAGGTAGCCGAGGAAGAGAAGCGTGTAGGCGAGAAACACGTAATGGGCCACGGGGTCCGCGAATATTGCCGGCGTCTCGTACGGCTGGAGTTTCGCGAAGAACAAGATCGCCATGGCGAGCGCCGTCGCGCAGGCGAACGTGATGCGCCGCCGCTTGGTTCGCGGCCCATCCGAAGCCCCGGAAACCTTACGCAGGAAGGCCAGCAGAGCAGCTGGTGCGAGCACCCCTCCGATGAGGTGCTTGAGCAAGTAGGAGAGGTCGGTAACGCCTGTCCATTGGTCGAGCGCTCTTCCGGGCGGCATGCGCAACGTCATCATGACGGCCAGCCCGAAGAACGCCCACCAAAGGGATCGGTCCTGCCCCTTCCGCCAGACCTTGACGGCGCGCCATGCAACGGTAATCCACAGGAGTGCGGTGACCACAAACGTGAAGAGGTTCATCATCTGCCGTCACCGCGCAACGCCGCAGCTATACGGTCGAGTTCGGGATCATGATTTTTCGGAAGGGGCGTCAGTTTTGCCAATTTGGCTATTCGGGTGGCGAGTTGCTCGGCCTCGCGCTCCTGGGGACTGCTGAAGTTCGCCCGCCCCAGCACACTACGGACAGTGCGGAGATCGATGGTGGTGAACAGTCCGCCCAGGTTGGCGCCCACAGTCCCATCGCTCGAGGAGCTGTGCCCGAGGAGCATGTGACTGATCTCATGCAGGACGATGTGGTCTCGGTGCAACGGGGAGGTCGACGCCTCGAAAAAGATACAGTCCGCGGTATCGAGTTCCACCCAAAGGCCACACAACTCTTCGTCTGCGCCACTCACTCCTTCGACTTCCTCGACGAGCAGCGGGCGACCTCGATGCTCCGCTACGGCGGCGCAGAATTTCTGCAGATCGAAGGGGGAAGGAATTTCAATCCCTGACAGTGGATCCGGCTTCATCGTTTTCCGGCGCTGCCGGAAGGACGGAATCCGGAGTCGTCGCTGTGAGCGCAACGATCCCCTCCTGGTCTTTCATTTCTTGCTTGCTGCAGGCGCACTGAAGGCCCACCACCGAGCACTTTATGCGACCTGGGGATGAGGATTCACATCCGAAAACGAAGCGCTCTCGATAACGCTGCCACTTTCCAGGATGACCAGACAGAAGTGTCCTGATTTTTACGGGACCTATCCCCCGCAGGGAGTGACGAGAGTCATACGCCCTGTTCTGGCTGACCGCCCTTGTTGAGGCCCTCGAGCTCCCGAGCTCGCTCGATGAACGCCTGCACGGTACGGAGGGTCTCGGGAGAAAGGCCGGAGGCACGCAGGGCCACGGAACGGACCTGGTTGTCGCGCATCGACTCGAGCAGGGTCACTTCCGCCTGAGCGCGCGCCCCCTCGCCGTCGTCAAAGAAGTACGCCGGCGACACACCAAAAAATCCTGCGATTGCCTTTAGATACTTTATGCCCGGATTGTCGCGTTGCCCTGTACGCAACTGGTGAAGGAAGCTCGCCGACATGCTGGGGCCACCCATGTCCGCCACACCTCGGGCCACCTCGCGCAGCGAGTAAGGCCCCCGCCCCTCGGGGTGAATCACCCGAAACAGCCGGTCAACCTTCTCCGCCAGAGCGCGCCCCTCCTCGCTGACCTCGTCGCCCACTATTCGACCTCCCTCTATCACACATCGGGGTCCATCAAACCAGACCCGTCAACTCATGTGTACACCGCACTCACAGAACCAATGAAGTCGTCCGCACCTGTTGACAGTGGACGCTGCCCACGACTTACGATCTTGCCTGTCCGTCAACAGGTGTAAACAGCCCTCGTGAGGGGGCGACCTCAATCGAGAGGCAAGATGCTGACTGCACGCAAGCCCGTTAGCGGGCAAAACCACACGAAGCAGAGAGTTGTGGGGAGTTTAAGAACCAAGTCTGGATCTTGACACGGTGCCGTACGTATGTTCGTCGTCCGCCGGGCAGACCGCCCAGCGCAACGAACATAAGGAGCAGTGGCATGCGCACACTCCGGGCCACGTAGGCCCACAAACAGCGGCGGCGCCCGAGAGCGGCAACTCCCGGACGCCGAACGCTTCAACGGCACTAACCGCCCCGGCAAGGGCGGAGATCGCCATCATCACCACGCTGATCCCTTCCACGGGGCGTCTCAGCGTGGCAACACCGAAGGAGATTCTTGCATGCGCTCCGCCCTGCGCAAAAGGTCCAACGGCCTGGCCTGCGCGGCAGCCGCCCACTTCCCTGCCTCCACCCACCGGCCGCGTGAACACGTCCCGGCCCCCGAGCCGATGCAGCCCTCCCACCCGACGATCGGGAGCGGCCGATGAGCGTCGATGCCCGCGAGTGGGTGTGGAAGCACAGCTCCAGCCGCGGGACCGCGCGCCTGGTCCTGCTGTCGGTCGCCGACCGCGTACCGGACGAGCAGTGCGCCGCCTGGGCCTCACTCTCCAGCCTGATCGAGCGCACGAACGCGAGCCGGACCGCGGTACGCGACGCGCTCACGTCGCTCGTCCAGAGCGGGGAGCTGAAGGTGCTGGACCATCTGCAGGGCCCGCAGCGCACCACGGCCTACCGCTTGCCGCGCGCCGCCGCGTGGCTGGCCAAGGTCGCGGCAGCCACGTGGGAGGACCCGGACGCGTACGTCGAGCCGCCAACCGAGTCGGACCCGGTGCCCGAGCTGGACGAGACGCGGCTCCGGCGTCACGGAATCTGGCCCAAGGAGGGTACGGAATCCGACCCCTCCCGCCGGAATCCGGCCGGTGCGGAATCCGGCCCCTCGCGACGGATTCCGACCCCCCGACGTGCCGGAATCCGCACCGCGCAAGGTACGGAATCCAACCCCCAGAACCGTAGAGAACCGAAGGTGAACCGTAAAGGCAGCAGTAGTGGTGCTGCCCTCACCTCGGCTGGCGAGTGGCAGGTCGACCCAGCCACCGAAGCCTGGGCCCACCAGCAGGGGCATCTCACCCGCCTCGGCAAGGACGGCCTGCGTGCCGCCGACGCGAAGTGGCGTGCCCACCGGGCCGACTGGAAGCCCCGCTCGGCGAGCGCCTGGGCTGCCGACTGGCGCTCTTGGATCGCCCGCGAGCACGCCCCCGGCCGCCCGAACCTCTACGCCCTGCCCGGCAGCGGCCCCGCCCCCGCAGGCGGCATGACCCGCGCCGAGGCTCACACCGCCGCCCTCCTCGCCGCCCTCGACGAACCGACCGGAACGGAGTAGCCATGGACCGCCGCGAAATCGCCGCCCTGCTGGCCTACATCGGCCGACTCGACACCCGTACCATCCGCACCGACCAGGGCGAGGCCCGCGACCAGCTCGCCCAGTGGCACGAACTGCTCGCAGACGTGCCACTGGCCACGCCACACGGCTGGGACGCCCGCATCGCAGCCCGCCAGCACATCCGCCTCTCGCCGTACCAGATCCTGCCGGCGGACATCGCCCGCCCGTGGGAGAGCTACCGGCGCGACCGCCTGGACCGGCACACCGATCCCACCCCGTCCGCCGACCCCGACGACCAGGCGGCCTGGACTGCCGAGCTGGTCGGCACCCGGCACGCCGTCGCCACCGGCACCGCGCAGCCCGCGCAGCACCGGCAGATCACCAGCCGCCGGATCGACCCGCAGCTGGAGGCGCGGCTGCGGCGGGTCGGCTCCTGCATCCCGCCGGAGGCCCGGGCCGCCCTCGCGCCCTACCGGCCCGCCCGAGCGGCACGCGAGGCGGCCATCGCCCAAGGCGAGCCCGACGCGCTCTCGGTCCGCTGCGAGTGGTGCCAGGCCCCAGTCGGCGAACCGTGCCGCCGTCGGCGCATCAGCCCCGACGGCGCTGCACGCGGCAACGTACCGCGCGCCACCCCGCACCACTGCCGCCTCGACCTCGCCGCCGCCCAGCAGGCACAGGAGCCCCATCAGCCCGCGATGGCCTGACCAGCCCAACCCGCCGGTGCACCCCGTCCGGTGCACCGCAACAACGCCACCGTCCCGCCCCGGCTGCGGCACCTACCCAACGCCGCGGCCGGCACCCGACGCCGCGTCCGCCCACCGTCGGCTCCGACCGGTCGACGCGGCAGCACATCGGAGACCACCCTTGCGCCACATCACCACCCACACCTCGCCAGCCACCGGCCTGCGCGGCATCGGCGACACCAGCTGGCATACCCGCGGTGTGTGCCACGGCATGGACCCCGAGGACGCCGACGCCACCTTCTTCCCGCTGCCCCGGGACTACGAGGCCATCGTCGAGGCGAAGGAACTGTGCGGCCTGTGCCCGGTCCGCCGCGACTGCCTCAACTACGCCTTGGAGAACACCCTCAAGGAAGGGATCTGGGGCGGCCTGACCGAGGCGGAGCGGCGTCCCTGGCACAACGGGCTGCCCCAGCGCCTCGACTACGGCCGCGTGATCGCCTTCTTCAACGGACGCGACGTGCACCTGACCGAGATCGAGCGCCATGTCGTCATCGACCACGCCTACGTCCGGGGCTGGCGCCCCGACCGGCTCGCCGCCACCCTGCAGATCAGCCACAAGCACGCCCGTGACCTGCTGCGGCAGGCCGCCAACAAGGTCTTCGACCGCGACCGGACCTTCGGCGTACCAAGGCGCAAGAACAAAAAGAAGGGGACGCAGACCGCCCCGACGACCAGCCGACCCGCGTCCGTCAAACCCGGCATGAAGCAGCCGGCACGCCAGCCGGCGAAGCCCACCTCGGTGCACGCCTCTCACCGAAAGGCCGCATGACCCACCTCACTGTTCTGTCCCTCGGCGCCGTCCCGGGCCTGTCTCTCCTCCTCGCCATCGGCGTCCCCGTCACCGCCCTGGCGCTGGCCCTGACCGCCTGGGTGATCCGACACCGGGGCGTTCGTCCGCAGAAACGTCTCGGCAGCCCGGCGGTCAAGGTTGCCGCGCTCGCCGCGCTCGGCTGCACCGCCTACAGCGCGGACACGAGCTGGCGGTTCGCCGCCGACTACCTCGACATGGCCGGCACCGCCGAGCGCGTCGGCATGTTCGCCGCCGCCGAACTCGCCCTCTTCGCAACCGCGCTGATGGCCCGGCAGAACCTGGCCACCCAAGGGGCGCCCGGACTGCCGGGCACCCTGGTGTGGGTCATCACCGGAGTGCAGGTGATCCCTGCCTACGCCGAGAGCGGCCCCGTCGGCGGCACCGTCCGCGCCTTCGTCGGGCCGGTCATGGCGGCGGCGCTGTGGCACCTGGCCATGGGCATCGAACTGCGCCTGCGCACCCCCGGCGCCGCCTCCCACGGTCTGATCGCCACCCTCGGACGTGAGGCACGTGAACGGCTGCTGTCCCGCCTCGGCATCGCCGCCCGGGACCGCGACGCCGCGCAGATCACCCGCGACCGCGCCACCGCCCGCGCGGTCACGCTCGCCGCCCGCCTCGCCGAGCGCACCCCCAAACAGCAGCAGAGCCGGCGTGGCCAGCGCCTCACGCGACGGCTGTCGAAGGCGATCGGCCGGGCCTCAGTCGCAACGGACCCTGCCCAGCGCGCCGCGCTGCTCGACCAGCTCGCCGCCCGCAGGCACGCACTCGCGCTCGCCACGGTCCCCCTGCCCTCCCCTTGGTCCGCGCACCACTACAACACAACGACCGTCACGGTCCCCGTCCCGACGGCCTGGAGCACCACGGTCCCCACCGACGGTCCCCGCACCGCCTCCGAACTCGCCGGGGACCGGGGACCGTACGCGGAGAGGGGACCGGTCCCCGGAGCCAGGGACCGTGACGTGGGGACCGAGCTGGGAACCGGGGACCGTGACGCGGGGACCGAGGACCGTGACGATACGGGGACCGAGGACCGTGACGATACGGGGACCGAGGCGGTCAAACCAGAGCCCAAGAAGGACCTCGTCAGCTGCGCGGGGACCGACCTCGATGCGGCGAAAGCGCCTGCTCAGGGCCCTGACCGGCACCGGGGACCGAGTGACGCCGAGTCGGGGACCGACACCACCAGGGACCGGGGACCGAGCACCCCCGACACGGGGACCGACACCACCAGGGACCGGGGACCGAGCACCCCCGACACGGGGACCGACACCACCAGGGACCGGGGACCGAGCACCCCCGACACGGGGA
>NZ_JBIAXS010000013.1:0-16475 GCF_042896885.1 Streptomyces sp. NPDC001231 | reverse complement strand
GACCGACACCACCAGGGACCGGGAGCACAAGGTGCCCCTCAAGCGGAAGCCGACCACGAAGGCCGAGAGCAGGGCAGGCAAGCAGAGCAGGTCCCGGAGCCCGCAGACGCAGCGTCCACCGCGCGAGCCGGAGCAGTCCGTGGAGCACCTCGTCCAGCAGGTCCGCCCCCACGTACCGGCCCTGCTCGAGCGGGACGGCAACGAAGCCGTGACCCGGGTCCAGCTGAGGGAGATCATCCGGCGCGAGGGCCTCAGGGGCGGCCGGAACGACCGACTGAGCCTCGTCCTCCAGCAACTGAGGAGTGAGGCGACCAGCACGACGACAAGGAGCACCACCCGATGAAGACCTGCCCACGGTTCGTGGCCCTTCGTGAGGAGTACGAGCGGGAGATCGGCTTCCTGAACGCTCACTCCGAGCGGCATGCCGGAAGGCCGGCGGCGAAGTCCAGCGCGAAGCACGCCGTGTCGACGAAGGCGCGGATGGCTCGGGCACTCAGCCGTCACGTCGGACGCTGCCCCGAGTGCGGCTGACCTTCAAACCAACAGTCAAAGCCCCTATCCACAACGGTGGCCCGCCCTTGTGCCGGGCCACCCAACACCTTGCGGAGGCGCCCTTGCTACCCCTTCCCACTCGCTCGTCCACGCCAACGGTCGCCGAGGCCGGTGCCTGGGCGGACGTCTTGGTCCGACGGCGGCTTCTGCACGCCGCGGTTCTCTCCCCGACCGGCCAGTGGCTGATCCAGAACGAGGCCGACGGGCCCGTGCGCGTCCTCGCAGGACCGGCCGACGTCGTCGACCTGGCCGCCGCCATCCAGCTCCGCATCCGCTCGACAAGGCTCGATACCCGATGACGAACCCGCACGAGAACGGCACCACCCCGGACCGCGAGTCGAACCTCAACTCGGTCTCGGGGCGAGCAAGTTATCCCCTTGGATACTCCGCCTTGTGCGGAGTATCCAAGGGTTCCCCCGCCCCATCGGGGCAGGGGCTCGTCCTGCGCCGGGGGACGCCGGACGAGGAGGCTGCGACCGAGGGCGGATCGCAGCCACAGGGGCAAGAGCAGGGGGCTGAGCACGCTATGTCCCCGCGTACCCGCCGTCGCAAGTACCAGCGCCGTCAGCGCCCCCACGTCCGCAACACCCGCTTCAGCGACGACGAACTCGCCCGCGTGACCGCCGGCGCCCAGGCCGCCGGCCTCACCGTCGCCGGCTTCCTCGCCCGCGCCGCCCTCAGCGCCGCTCGCGACCTCGAACGGACCGCGAGTGCAGTCGCCGGCGAACGAGAGGTGATCGCCGAGTTCTTTGCCGCCCGCCGGCACCTCGGCCACGTCGGCAGCAACCTCAACCAGATCGCCCGCGCGATCAACGCGGGAGCCCACCCGCCCGAACTCGACGCCGTGATCGCGGCCACCGAACGCGCCGTCCAACGCGTTCAGCACGCCACCGACCGCCTCCTGCACCAGGACTAGGAACCACCACCGGCATGATCCCCAGGATCCAGAAGCGCGGGCAGCGCGCCATCGGCCTCCTGTACTACCTGTACGGGCCGGGCAAGTACGAGGAACACACCGACCCGCATCTGGTCGCCTCCTGGGACAACAACGCGCCCGACCCCGGCCGCGACACCTCCGCCACCCTCAAGCAGCTCCAGCAGCTTCTCGACCAGCCCGTCGACGCCCTCGACGCGGCTGAGCGGCCGAAGAAGCACGTCTGGCACCTGTCCGTCCGCAACGCCGCCGAGGACCGGATCCTGACGGACGAGGAGTGGGGCGAGGTAGCCCGCCGTATGGTCATCGCCGCTGGAATCGACGACTTCAGGCAGGGACCGGGGTGCCGGTGGGCTGCCGTCCGGCACGCCGACGACCACATCCACATCGTCGCCACCCTCGTCCGCGAAGACGGCTACAAACCCGACCTCGACCACGACGCCGCCCGCGTCCAGGCCCAGGCCCGCGCCCTCGAAGTGGAGCTGGGCCTGCGCCGACTCAACAAAGGCGACGGCACCGCCGCCAAGCGCCCGACGAGCGCCGAGCGCCACAAGGCCGAACGCCAGAGCCGGGAGCGCACCGCGCGGGAGGAGCTGCGCGAGACCGTGCGGCGTGCGGTGGCCGGCGCGCAGAGCGAGGAGGAGTTCTTCGACCGGCTGGCCGCCGCCGGCCTCCTGATCCGCAAGAGGGCGGCTCCTTCCGGAGACCTCCTGGGGTACAAGGTGGCCCTGCCCGACGACCGCAACAAGGACGACGAGCCGGTGTTCTACCCCGGCGCGCGCCTTGCGCCGGACCTGTCCCTGCCCCGGATCCGGGAGCGCTGGTCGGCCGACGCCCGCGACCAGGTCGCCGAACCGGTCGGTCCGAGCGTGCCGGCGGGGCCGAGCGGCCCGGCCGCCGCCCGTCGGCGCACGGCTTCGGCAGCGTGGCAGGCGGCAATAGCCGTCGAGCAGGGCGAGGACACGGTCGCCGCCGCGCACATCGCTGCGGCCGGTGAGGTCCTGGACGCGCTCGCGAAGACCTCCGCCGCCTACACCCGACACGAACTCCAAGAGGCCGCCTTCGCGTTCGAGCGGGCATCCCGATCCCATGTCCGGGCCGCGCGCGGGCACGATCGCGCGTTGCGGCAGGCCGCCCGCGACCTCGTCTACAGCGGCCCCGCACTCGGCAGGGGCGAGGACGGCGCGACGACCGCGATGGCGATCGATACGCTGTTCTTCCTCATCACCGCTGCGGTGCACTGGCATGCGAAGAACGGCCACGCGCAGCAGGCAGCCGCCGCGCGCCAGGCTGCCGAGCACCTGCGGGCCGCCTACCAGGCTGCCGCCGCCCAGCCCCTCGGCGCCCTCTACCAGCGCGGCCGGCGCCTGGGCCACCCCCTCGTCCAGCGGCAGACGGCGGTGCTGCGCGAGGCACTGCCGGAGCTGGCCGAGCGGATTCTCGCCGAGCCCGGCTGGTACACGCTCGCCGCCACCCTCGCCGACGCCGAAGCCGCCGGCCGCGACCTGCCCAACCTCCTGGCCGACGCCGCCGGACGACGAGAACTCGACACGGCCGAATCCGTCAGCGACGTCCTCGTGTGGCGGCTGCGCCTGACCGGTGACTTGCCCGCCGATAGCAGCGACATGGTCAGCAACACCCCCAGGACGGACCAGGCCACACGCCGTACGGGCCAGCAGGCACCGCAGCGGTCCGGGTCCCGACACGGACGGTCGTGACTGTGGATTTTGTGAATTGAAGAGGCCAGAGGCCTGGGGCACGATCATGACGCGGGCAGGACAAGCCAAGGGAGGGCCCAAGGTGTTCGAATGGATACGCCGCCGTCGCGGGGCGGAAATCAGCGAGATGCGCCGCCTACACGACGAGATGTGGGCGGGGCTGGAGGGCCAAGTGCCGCCGGAGGCGGAACGGATGCAGGCCGCGATGCGGGCCGCATCCGAGCCGGCCGCGGTGGTGGACGACTTCCTCCCGCCGGAGCTGCGTGTCCCGAGTCAAGACCAGCTCGACGGCCGGATGATGCCTTGGAAGCAGCCACTCGTCCTCGACGGCGAGGTGGTCACCTGCACCGAGTGCGGCGCATACCGGGATTGGCTCGTCCTCTCCACCCGCGACCAGATCTGGCTGCGCTGCCGGGTCGGCCACCAGCAACACGAAACGCGCCTCGACACCGCCTGGTACTACCGGCACGCCGGCCCCGCGGACGCGACATTCAGTTCGTTCGAGGACTGCTTGCGGCACCTCGGCCACTGACCCCCTCCCCCTGCGACCCCACCGGGCCCACGGGCCCGCACTGCCCACCTGTCACCCAACTCCAAGGGGTCTCTCCGTGCGCGTCCGCACCGCTACCACTACCACCGCTCTCAGCCTCACCACCGTCACCGTCCTCGCTCTGCCCGCCTGCTCCCCCGACTCCAGCGAGGCCAAGCCCGCCGCCTCCGCCGCCCGCGCCGGCGCTCCCGCGCACGAGGAACGGCAGGCGGCGCCGCTGTCGTCGGCCGCGCTGGAGACGCTCCTGCTCGATGAGAGCGACCTCGGCAGCAGCTACACGCGCATGCCCGAGCGCGCCGCCCAGCACGACGACGTCACCATCCTCGGCTGCCCCGCCCTGAAAAAGCTTGACGGCGACGCAGCCACCGGAGGCTTGCTCAACTTCCCCCGCAAGGCGAAGGCGTCCTTCACCCACACGCCCGGCACCGGCGCGGAGGTCTCGGAAAAGCTGTACAGCGACAGCGCCAACAAACTCTCCGAGGCACCGGCCGGATCTTCGCCGCAATGACCGGCTGCCCGGAATACCAGGTCCTCGCCGGCAACAACGCGATCGGCGTCACCACCCAGAAGATGGCCGCGCCCCCGCTCGGCGACGAGCAGTGGAACCAACTCCTCACCTTCTCCGCCGGCGGACGGAGCAGCGTCCTCAAGCAGACCGCGATCCGCACCGGGAACGTGCTGCTGATCGGCTCCGGCTCACCCGCTCTCGTCGACCGGCACCTCGGCAAGGCTCTCGCCAAGGCGACAGCGCCCCGCTGACGTTCCCCTCCCACAGTCACGGCGCCCCGGCCACACGAACGGCCGGGGCGCCGTGACATGTCCCGTCCTCCGGGACGGCGTACAGGGGGCATAGGAGCAGGCCCGCACAGCACGAAGCCTGGCCTCCCGAATTCGGGAGGCCAGGCTTTCGTAAACAATGCGCCGGTACTCAGCTGGCCGGGACGCGCAGGAGCTGGTCCCGCGTGCTCTCGGGCAGCACCCGGCGCAGGACCGGCGCGGTGGAGCTGACCGCGACGGCGAAAGCAGCGACGAGGTCGTGCGGCACGCCGGCGCTGAAGGACACGGCCCACAGGCAGGGCGCGCCCAGTACGGGCTCTGCCCACGCCTGCCATCCGGCAGGCCCGGCCTCGTCCGCCTCGCCGGTCAGGGCGCGGAGGTCGGCGTCCTGGATGAGGGGCGGCACCTCGCCGAGGCTCAGGTGGGAGGTGAACGTGGGGTCCGTCGCGCCCGCGTCGGGCTGGTCGACGTCGCGGAGCCAGCCGTGCGCGGTGACGGCGTCGAGGACCACCTCGGGCCCGGTGAAGGAGGCGGTGGGCCGGTCGCGGGCGTCGAGCGCGAGGAGGAAGTCGACGAGGACCTCGCCCGGGACGTCGGGGGTGAAGTAGGCGGACCACTGCGCCAGCGGTGTAGTCACGTCCTCGCGGGCGCAGACCTGCCACGCGATCGGCAGCCCGCCCAGGTGGAACGGCTCGTCCGGCAGCACCCATTGGGCCCACCGGCGGTTGTCGGGGCTGATGTGGAGGACGGTGCTGCGCAGGACCTGCCGGTCCTCCGGCGCCTCGTCCGGCTCCTGGCGTCCGCGGACGATCGTCAGACTCGTCCAGCCGAGGCCGGCGAGCGTGTCGGCGATGGCATCGTAGAGGCGTCCGTCGTCACCGGCCAGGTGCCGTGGGCCGACCCAGTACGCGGGCTGGGCGCGGTTCGGGGTGGGCGGGTCGAGCGGGGGGTTGGGGTTCAGGGGCAGCTCCAAGGATTGGGTGCGGGTCTACTGTCCGCCTGCGGTGCGGCGGGGCCGACGCGGTGGCGCCTGCACGGGGGCCTGCCAGGTCAGCGCGACGGCTACCTCGGGCGGCAGATGCCCGAGCTGGGTGTCCACGTCCCGTCCCTCGGCCAGATAGACGACGGGCCGTCCGGCCTCATCCCGGGCTTCGACGATCTGCGCCGCACGGTGAGCCATGGGGAAGAACGGGTTCATCGCCAGCCGCACGGGTGCGGTCCGGTCACAGGCAGACAGACGGTCGACGAGATCACCGACGGTCATCTCCGAGAGTTCCACGGGACGTCTCCTTGCATTCGGGGAGCGGGCCTTACGGGACGACGCAGTTCGCGCCGTTCGATGAGCGGGAGAAGGAGGCAGCGCCGAGTCAACTCTCCCGAAGCCGACTCGAGCGTGCCCCTCACAGAGGCCGGGAGGTCTCCAGCACACGCGCCACGACGGCGGCGACGATATCGGCCGGCGTCTCGGTGTCGAAGGAGATGCTGTACCCCGGCACCTTCGCGGTGCCGGTGACGGCGATCTTCCATCCCTCGCCGTCGGTCCCGGGGCGTCCGAGCGGGAACCACCCCATGTAGAAACGGCCGTCCTTCGAATTGACGTGCACGTCGGCACGGTCGTCCACGACCATGTGGAAGTCGCCGGCGGAGAACTGATCCATCACAAGCGTCGGCTGGCCCGGGCCGAGCTGCCAGTCGCGCAACTTCAGGGCCTGGACGGTGGTGGAGAATCCGGGGCTCGCAGGAGCCACGGTCACGGGCGATCACCTCACTGACCTGGGCGGTTTCCGAGAAGGTCGTATAGATTGACATGCCCCTGCAAACATTGGCCAGTCTTTCTCGGCTCTTTTCTGTCTGCCCCCGGCGAACCGCTGTCCCCTGCCATTCAATCGAGGCGTTTGACAGCGAACCCATTCATGCGGGCTTCCTACACCGCCACGCCGAGGAGGGCGGCGGGAACGTCGCGATGTCCTGCTGGTGCGGGTCTCTTGTCAGTGGCACCTCATACACTCCGCAGATGCGACAGGCCAGGATGATGAGCTCCCTGGCCGTGGCCCTCCAGGCCACCAGGGCTCTATGGGCATGGCGTCTGCCAGGCGCCCGCATGTCCCGCAGGTCGCTGACACCACGCGCCGGCAGAGCTTTCACGAGGTGTGACGGTCTCCGTTGCGGATGTCGGAGAGGTTCCATTGCCGTCCTTGTCAACAGGGGGATCAGAGCTGTGCTTTCCGCTAGTGGCTTGACCGACCTGCGCGAGCAGTGGATCCAGAAGATCTGCGCGGGGATTGCCACCTCCGTCGGTCGCCACCACCCGTTGCTGGATCCGGCGCGGATCGTCGGTAACCCGAGTGATCTGGATCTATTGCGTGCCCTTCTGATCCTGCGGATCGCCGTCTTGGACGCGCGTGGCCGGTCCACCGCGCACATCACCGGACTGCTGGCAAGGCACCCGGTCTTCGCCGATCCCAAGCCTGACACGGATCAAGTCACCAGCCTGGTCGAGCGTGTCCGCCAGCACGTGGAGCGCGACGGCCTTGTCGGTTCCGTCCTGCTGTTCGGCCTCGGACTGCGTGCTGAGGATCCGGAGAGCACGTATGCCCTGCTCCTGGACCACTGGTCCCGTCGGTTGGCCCGCGCGGCCACCGCCGCGCAGGTGACCAGGGAACTGGCCCGGCACTGGAGCGTGGAAACTCGCACCGAAGAAGCTCTGGTGCCTCTCTCAGTCATATCTCTTGATCCGTACTCCGACTCCATCTGGTCGAGACTGGAATCGGAACACGACGCTCGTGTCCGGCATGCCGCCTCAGTTGCCTTGCTCAGGAAGGGCAACGAGGCTCAACGTCTGTGGCTGGAGCAGTTTCCCGCTCACGAGGCCAGGCATCTGTGGAAGTTGGGCGCAGACGCGGCCTACTGCACCGCGGCCAAGGGGCATCTTCGAGAGGTAAGCCGACAGCTCCGGAAGAATCACGCTCTGCGACCAGTGATCGCCCGAGCCTTGGAGCTGGTCAACGAGCAGCTAGAGACACTCGGCGAGGCGATCGGGTGTCTGAGCAGCACCGAGCGCGACATGCTGCGGGCGCGCACACATCAGGAGCGCTTCCAGGACGCCTGCATTCTGACCTTTCTGAACCAGTCCCTCGACTTCCGGCAGTCGTCGTACCCCGCCAGTTCCTATGTCCCTGGTGCCGAGGCGGTACACGGCACCTTCGGCCCTCTGCCCTGGTGGAACATCATCGTCCGAACCGCAGCAGAGGCGGAGGCTGCCCTCGCCGCATTCACAGAGGGGGTGCTGCCCCTCGGTTTCGAGCGGGATCCCGAACATCGGAACCGCCTTCTACTCATCTGCCGTAAGCCCAGGACGGAGTCCCCGGGCATGCACGCCCACTTCGTCTTCGACCTGGATAACCCAGGCCACGCCTGCGAGCTGCTCCTCATCGCGAAGCGTTCCGGCGTCCCTATCGACCTCTACGCCCAAGCACACAACGAGTATGACGAAATCGAGTCCACCCACCTGGGCACTGTGTACGCACACATCGGCCCGGAGCTCGCCAGTCTGATCACGGAAGCCGCCACCAATGCACTGGCCCGATCCCTGCCAGACTTCCGTGACCGCGAACACGACGAACATGAGGGGATCGAACCGCTCGCAGAAGCGTTGCGCTGTCTGTCCCGCGCTCAGGTGGAGCACTTCTCCTCGGGACGCCGCATCACCGCCTCATCCCATCACAACCTCGAAGGTGGGATCGAAGTACTGTCGTCCGACCCGCCGGTCACGCTCTCCGGATTTTCCAGGGGCATCAAGAAGAGGCACCAGAAGTCCGGCAGCTCCCGGAAGGCGGGCACCGGGACTCCTGTGCCTCCTCCTCGGACGACTGGGTTCGTGTACGTCCAGCGGAACCCTGCCTTCCCGAACATGCTCAAGATCGGCTACACAGACCTGCTCGCCGAGGACCGAGCTAAGGACCTGTCAGGGACATCGGTCCCCTTCCCTTTCGACGTGCTCTTCAGGGCCCACACGTCCCGACCCAAAGACGTCGAACAGGCTGTCCACCGCCTCCTCACCGCCCAACGGGTCAACGCAGGCAAGGAGTTTTTCCGCGTCTCCCTGGAGACGGCCATCGAGGCGATCCGCCGATGCCAGAGGGAGGTAACCGGTATCATCAGCTGGGAGCCGATCCCTGCAATTCATCGCCTGCGCGCGAATGACCGAGTCGTCCTGCCCCTGAGGGCGGGGCAGTTGTTCGCGCTCACCGCGTACCCCCATCTGCTCAGCTCGTCCGCTGAGGTTCTCGACATCTGGATGGCCCACGCGGACGGCGACCTCCTGGAGATCCACTCCACGCATGCCCCCGGGCACGTGGCAGGAATCAGCGACAACGATCCCGGCGCATACGAGGACCCCGTTCCCTTCCTCGACAGAGACGGAACCGTGCGGAACGGCATGCTCCATGGCAGGGAGCGCCTGGTAGCCGGCGACCGGCTGATCTGGTTCTCGGACGAGGAGGGGCCGACCGACGCCCGCGGCGTCGTCTTTGAAGCGAACGCCTTCTGCCAGGTCACCTACCGGACACCAGCCCCCCGACGGGGCCTGCTGGGTATACCTCTTCTGCTGAACGACCCTGACCGGGACCTTCCTGATGCCATGGGGGCACTCGTCAGGGATGTCCTCGCACTGAGCCCACCGCGCACCTGGGCTCCCCGGAACCCTCAAGAAGAGGACGGCTGGGCGGTAGCAGCCTCGGATCCCCAGCCGCCCGAGCACTGGCTCCCTCAACTCGAACGACGGCGCAAGGACGTGCGCCGGGACCGACCCTGAGCACCGTGCGGTATAGGGGCCAGCTCGACGAGTGATTCTTCGTCAACCGACCCCAGTTGGTGCAGGCCAGGGCGACTTCAGCGACTAACTTCACTGTCCAAGGACAACTGCCGTCCAGCAGTGAGTGTCCAGGGTCCACGTCCTTCATGCGCAAGGTCGGTTGAGGACGCGCAGCCGATGCGCAATGTGAGTAAGCAACGGGGCGGGCGGGCCTTGCACGGCGCTTTACTCCGGGACACGACGGGCGCCTGATGGCACTGGAGTTGCTCGGCCTCCAGCAGACTCCGTGCCCCGAGCACGATCACGACCGCCAGCTGGACGAGCACTCCGGCCCGCTCCCGCCAACCGTTCGCCCTACTCCAGGGCAGTACACCCGCCAGTGAACCGCCCCGCAACCAGATGTGGGCTGGCGGCGGGGCGGTCGAGTACCTAGCCTCGGGCTTTCATGAGGTGGTCTGTCCGAGGCGTGATCGAAAACGCGAGAAGTGCTCCTGACCTGCAACGATAGGACTTGTCGAGGGTCCAGATCGTGCCGTGGAAAGAAGCACTTCTCAGGTGAAGAAGCGTATCGGGTCGTACCCGCGTGTCCGCATCGAGGGCGGCGGCCGGGCGGTGGTCTCGCAGGCCGGGGGCGTGCTGCTGGTTGAGACCGTCCGTAAGGCCGGCTTGGACACCGCGATGTCCGCGGCGCTGGCGCCGTGGCGGAAGGCTCGGGCGGTGCACGATCCGGGGAAGGTCCTGCTGGATGTGGCCCTGGCGGTCGCGCTGGGTGGGGACTGCCTCGCGGATGTCGGCATGCTGCGGGCCGAGCCGGCTGTGTTCGGGCCGGTGGCCTCCGACCCGACGGTCTCCCGCCTCGTCGACACCCTCGCAGCCTCGGGGGAGAAAGCCCTGCGGGCCATCCGTGCCGCGCGGGCTGAAGTCCGCCAATATGTCTGGCGGTTGGCAGACCGGGAAGCGCCTGACGCGGGCGGGACGGTGACCGTGGACCTCGATGGGGTGCTGGTGATCGCGCACTCGGACAAGGAGGACGCTGCACCCACGTGGAAGCGAACCTACGGCCACCACCCGCTGATGGGGTTCGTCGACCACGGACCGGGCGGCACCGGTGAACCGGTCGCGGCCCTGCTCAGACCAGGCAACGCGGGATCGAACACGGCGGCTGACCACATCACCGCCACTCAACTGGTCCTGGCCCAGCTGTCGAAGAAGTACCGGCGCGGGCGCCGGACCCTGATCCGCACGGACTCCGCGGGCGGCACCCACGACTTCGTCGCCTGGCTCGCTCCGCGGGGACGGTGGCTGTCCTACTCGGTCGGCATGGTGATCACCGAGGCGATCCACCAGGATGTGCTGAAGGTTCCGGCATCGGCCTGGACGGCGGCGGTCGAGGCGCGCGGCGAGATCCGCGACGGCGCCTGGGTCGCCGAACTCACCGGCGACGTCCTGGACGGCTGGCCCAAGGGCATGCGGCTGATTGTCAGGAAGGAACGACCGCACCCCGGGGCCCAGTTGCGGCTCACGGATGCGGACGGCATGCGGCTGACCTGTTTCGCCACCAACACCTCGGGGCGGCCGATCGCCGAGCTCGAGCTCCGTCACCGGCTGCGGGCCCGGGCCGAGGACCGGATCCGGGCCGCCCGGGCCACCGGCCTGCGCAACCTGCCCCTGCACCGCACGGCTCAGAACCGGATCTGGCTGGAGATCGTGCAGATCGCTCTCGACCTGCTGGCCTGGATGCCGATGCTCGCCCTGACCGGCAAGGCCAGGCTCTGGGAGCCCCGCCGCCTGCGGCTCCGCCTGTTCACCGCGGCCGGACACCTCGTGACCACCGGCCGTCGGCGAATCCTCCGCCTGGCCCGGCACTGGCCCTGGACCGGTCACATCACCGCAGCCCTCGACCAACTCACCCAACTGCCCGAGCCCGGCTGACCAGCAAATTCCCCGTCCCTACGAACAGCACCTCAACACCCGGAGCAGTGGAACCCGGCGCTACCTCGAGGCGACACTCGGGCCCTCGGCCTGCACAGCCTCAGCCCACAGCACGAAAACGGTCCACCGACTCCGTCGGCGGACCGTCACGAAACTTCGAGGTTAGTTCAAGCAGATGGTGGACGCGGCTGGCGGCGACGTGGCGGCCGCGGTGAAGAGCTGGCTTGGTCGACACCGGCCGTATGCATCCCGAAGCTGAGATCGTCTACCTGGAGATCTGCGCGCGGAAGGAGAACTGGTGAGCTCCGATCAGCCTCGTCCGGCTTTTCGTGCGGGGTGTGCATCGGGCGGAGCGGGGCGGGTTCGGTGCGTTGTGGGTTACTTCAGCAGGGGAAGGATCAGTGCGAGCACGATGAAGGTACTGGTGAAAGCTGTTGCCGCTGATGCGAGGCGCTTCGGCTTGCTCAGGCCGGGGGCCGTGGTGCCTCCCGCCGGCGCTACGGTCGGCCCGGTGACGTCGTACGCGAGGAATGCGAGGAAGAGGGCAAAGGCAGCGGTGACCACGCTCAGCGCGATGCGGCCAGGAGCCGGGTCTCCGTGTGCCAGGTCCAACGCGCCCGCGATCGTGCAGACGTCGGTGATCGTCGCGACGGCAGCCGCACCGGCGGCGCCCCATGCCACGGCTCTGCTCGCACCGTCGGGCTGTGCCAGGCGGAAGGCAATGCGCGCGACAACGCCTGCGGCGAGCGCTGTGCAGAGTAGGAGCACGGCGACGACGATGGACACGGAATCCCCCTCGAGGCGGGGTGCCTTGCGGGCACGACGAGGGGACGGGGTTGGATGTGCTGTCCCCCACGCCCACTGTCCCAGATTTTCTGAGACAATGGAAACAATGCAGCTGAGGGGATGGTGAAGCCACATGACCGAACGTCGCGCCGGACGGCGCATGGCTGCCTTGTCCCCCGAACTGCCGCCGGCTCGCCGCGCCCTCGCAGTCGAGCTGCGACGCCTTCACGCGCGGTCCGGCCGAACCATGCGTGAACTCGCCCGGGTGTCCGGCCTGAGCCCCTCGTCGTTGTCGCGCGCACTCAATGGCGAACGCCTGATCAAGGACGAGGACCTTCACGCTTACGCCCGTGCCCTCGCTCTGAGCGAGGACGAGACCAGATGGCTGGAATTTCGTCTCCACCAGGCAAATGTCGAGGTCAGCGACGAGGGTCGGCTGCGTACCGGTCGGAGCGCCCTTCTCGACCACCTGCTGACCTTGCAGGAGGAGGCCGGCCTGAGCCTGCGCGATATCTCCCAGCACCTCAACTCGGCTGGCACACCATTGTCGAAGTCCAGTATCGAGCGGGCGCTTCGTCACCCGGACCGCGCGCTGCCGCATGCCCTGCAAGTGGCGCACGTACTGATCAACACGCTGCCGGAAGCCGAACGTGGACCGGCCACCCGAGGGGTGCTCAAGGCCGCTCTCGACACATCCCCAACGAACGCCGCCCTCGTGCTCGGAGCGAACCTCGCGCTCGACACAGAGGCCATCGCCGCGCCGTTGCACGCGGCCACGCTCACGACCCTGGCGCGGGCGTTGGCGTCTCTTTCTGAATCCGCGGTGGACATGCCCCAGCCGTCCGCTGCCCCGCACAGCCCACCAGGCGGCAGGCAGAGCGCGATCAGACCGATCAGCGAGTGGAACCCATTCGATCTGGAAGTCCACCGAGCGGTAAACGCATCGGGCCACGGCACTGGTGAGGTCTTGCCGGCCTACGTCGTGCGCGAGCACGATCGGGCCCTGCTCAGCGAAGTTGCGGCAGCCGACGCGGGCAGCAGCCGGATAGTGGTCCTCGTGGGAACGTCGTCATCGGGCAAGACACGCGCGTGCTGGGAAGCGGTCAAGTCGCTTGCCTCAAAGGGCTGGCAGCTGTGGTATCCGTTCGACCCCACGCGTGCCGAGGAGGCGCTGGCGGGCATGCGGGACGTACCGCCGCGCACAGTGGTGTGGCTTGACGAGAGCCAGCACTACCTCGGCCACCCGCGCCGCGGCGAACAGATCGCGGCCGCGCTGCGGGATCTGCTCATGGAGCCAGAGCGCGGTCCTGTCCTGGTCATGGGCACCCTGTGGCCTGAGTATGCGAGTCGGTTCACCGCCCCGCCCGCACTGGGCGTACCCGACCCGCATGCCCAGGCCCGCGCGCTGCTCGCCGGACGGCTCATCCGCGTCCCCGACGCATTCGACGACAGTGCACTCGAGTCCGCGAGCGCCCTAGCCCAGCATGGCGACACTCGCCTCGCCGCGGCGCTCGCCTACAGCTGCGATGGTCGCGTGCCCCAGTTCCTTGCGGGTGCGCCCGAACTGATGGCCCGCTACCACAGTGCTACACCAGCGGCCCGGGCCATCCTGCACGCCGCCATGGATGCCCGCCGATACGGCACGGGAGCGTCTCTGCCCGCTGCATTCCTTGCCGAGGCAGCGGTGGACTACCTCTCCGACGCCGAATTTGACTCGCTTGGCAACGACTGGACCGAGTCCGCGTTCGCCGAAGCCACCCAGCTCGTACGCGGCCGCATGGCGCCATTGACCAAGGTACGCGCGTCTGCTGCCTCAAGGTTCGGGGAGCAGGCTGGGGTGGCCGTCCAGGAACGAGCCCCTGATCAGGCGTTCCAACTGGCCGATTACCTCGTGGAGGTCGGCAGAGCGAAACGCCGGACGCTCTTCCCGCCCGCCTCCTTCTGGCACGCCGCCTACGATCACATGGCCCCCCCCGACCTGTTCGCCCTGTCCAAAGCCGCTTTCAGGGGTGCTCGCATGGAGTGGGCGAATGCCCTTCTGCGTCGCGCAACCGACCTGGGCGGCGATGTGGGAAACACATCAGCTCTCTATAGTCGGGCCGCCGTGGCGGAACATTCAGGCGATCTTCAGAGCGCCGAGGCGCTGTATCAGCAGGCCGTCGACGCCGGCGACCCACTCGCCTGGTTCCGCCTGGCCCAGAAGTACGAGCGCTCAGGCGACAGTGAAGGGCTTGAAAGCCTCGCCCGCAAAGCCGCCGACATCGAGGGGTTCCATCCCCTCACCGACACACAAAGGCTGGAGCAGGCAGGTGATCGCGAAGGTGCCGCGGCGCTGTACCAACAGGCGGCCGACGCGGGAGATCCCTACGCGCTGTTCCGCCTCGCGCAGATGCATGAGCAGGCAGGCGAGATCGACGGCGCCGAGCGCGTCGCCCACAAGGCCGCTGATGCGGGCCACGCCTGGCTCTTCAATCACCCTGCTCGATGGCCTCAGGGATTGGACCCGGACGGCGGGATCACCATCCCCCGCGGGTACTCTGACGAGGAGGACTAACCTCGCGCTTTCACAAGGTGGGCTGTCCAGGAGCTGATCAGAAACACGGGAAGTGCCCCTGACCTGCAACGATAGGACTTGCTGAGGGTCCTGTTGGCTGCGAGGAAAAGAGCACTTCCCAGGTGAGAGAGCGTATCGGGTCCTACCCGCGTGTCCGCGTCGAGGGCGGCGGTCGCGGAGTGGTATCCCAGGCCGGTGCGGTGCTGCTGGTCGAGACGGTCCGCAAGACTGGCCTGGATGCGGCGATATCGGCGGCGCTGGCGCCGTGGCGAAAGGCCCGGGCGGTGCACGATCCGGGCAAGATCCTGCTGGATGTGGCGCTCGCCGTCGCGCTGGGCAGGGACTGCCTGGCCGATGTGGCCCTGCTGCGGGCCGAGCCGGCCGTGTTCGGGCCGGTGGCCTCCGACCCGACGGTCTCTCGCCTGGTCGGCCAGTTGGCGTCGGGCGGCAAGCGGATCCTGGCCGCGCTCCGCACCGCCCGCGCCGAAGTGCGCGAACGCGTCTGGCGGTTGGCCGGGGATGCGGCGCCGGACGCGGACGGGCAAGTGATCGTGGACATCGACGGCGTCCTCGTCCTGGCGCACTCCGAGAAGCAGGACGCCGCCGCGACCTGGAAGAAGACGTTCGGGCACCACCCGCTGATGGGGTTCGTCGACCATGGCCGCGGCGGGTCCGGCGAGCCGGTCGTGGGCCTGCTGCGGCCCGGCAACGCGGGCTCCAACACCGCCGCCGACCACATCGAGGCCACGAAACTGGCCCTGGCCCAGCTGCCGAAACAGTACCGGCGGGGGCGTCAGACGCTGATCCGCACCGACTCCGGCGGCGGCACCCACGAGTTCGTCGCCTGGCTCGCGAAGCGCGGGCGGTGGCTGTCGTACTCGGTCGGGATGACTATCACCGACGCCATCCACCAGGCCGTCTTGAAGATCCCGGCCTCGGCCTGGACGCCGGCCGTCGAACCCGACGGTGACATCCGCGACGGCGCCTGGGTCGCCGAAGTCGCCGGCGACTGCCTGACGGGCTGGCCGAAGGGGCTGCGGCTGATCGTGCGCAAGGAACGGCCGCACCCCGGTGCCCAGTTGCGCTTCACCGACGACGACGGCATGCGCCTTACCTGCTTCGCCACCAACACGGCGGGCGAGGCGATCGCTGCCCTCGAACTGCGCCACCGGCAGCGGGCCCGGGCCGAGGACCGTATCCGCGCCGCCCGCGCCACCGGCCTGCGCAACCTCCCTCTCCACGACACGGCCCAGAACCAGATCTGGCTGGAGATCATCCAGATCGCCCTGGACCTGCTCGCCTGGATGCCCCTGCTCGCCCTGACCGGCAAGGCCCGGCTTTGGGAGCCCCGCCGCCTGCGGCTTCAGTTGTTCTCCACCGCCGCCCAGCTCGTCACCACCGGCCGTCGCCGCTACCTCCGTCTCGCGAAGCACTGGCCCTGGATCGACGTGATCACGGATGCCCTGGACCGGCTCCATGCTCTCCCGAACCCCGGTTGACCAGCACCTTTCCATCCCTGCGAACAGCAACACCCAACCGGAGCCGTGGAACCCGGCGCCCACCCGACGCGACAGACGGGCAGTCGGCCTGCCCACCATCAGACACAGAACGCGAAACGGTCTGCCAACTCCGTCGGCAGACCGTCACGAAAGATCGAGGCTAGTTGTGTGGCTACTGACTGCTCGAAGTGGACTCTGTGTACTGCAATTGGTGGTTTTGCCATGTGTGCTGGTAGGTGACTTCGTCACCGCTGGGGCAGCACACGGGGCCTCCCCCTGAATGGTGGACACGCTGATACTGGGTCTGCTTGATCCGGAGGAAGCGAGAACACCGCCGATGGCGATGAAGGACTACTCGGA
>NZ_JBIAXS010000012.1:0-224145 GCF_042896885.1 Streptomyces sp. NPDC001231 | reverse complement strand
CCCGGTTACATTCCGAACCCGGAAGCTAAGCCTTACAGCGCCGATGGTACTGCAGGGGGGACCCTGTGGGAGAGTAGGACGCCGCCGAACAAATTGTGAAAGGGTTGGACCCCGAACTTCGGTTCCGGGTCCAACCCTTTTTTGTTTGCCGTTACTTGAAGTTCATGTTGCGCAACCAGCATCCGCATCATGGGTATTGCTGCTCTGCTCAGGGCCGCCGGCGTCGGAGTCGGTGACGAGGTCGTCGTGCCGGCGTTCGGCAACGTGGAGGTCGCCGAGGCCGTGACACAGGTGGGCGCGCTGCCGGTGTTCGCCGACATAGACCCGATGACGTACTGCCTCGACGCCTCCACCGTCGAACAGGCTCTGACCTCGCGCACGGTGGCCGTGGTCGTCGTACACCGCTTCGGCCGGTCCGCCGACATGGGGCGGCTGCACGAGATGGGCCGACGGCGCGGGCTGCTCGTGCTGGAGCAGGGCGAGTCCGAGGCGCCGTACGACGAGATGGCGCGGCGCAGGGAGCGTGCCGCCTATCTGGACACCAAGCTGCGGGGCGTGCGGACCCCCGACGGTGGTGACGGGCACACCTATCAGCAGTACGTGGTGCGGGTGCCCGGGAACGGCCGGCCGGACCGGGACGCCTACGCACGCGCCATACGGGCCAGGGGAGTTGACTGCCGGGTGCCCGTGAAGACCCCCGTGCACCGGCTGCCGGAGTTCCGTCGGTGCGTGTCCCTGCCGGAGACCGAGCGGGCCGCCGAGGAGACGCTCGCGCTGCCCGTGGACGCCTCGTTGACGCGTCGGGAGATGCAGCGGATCGTCTCGGTGTGCAACGCGCTCGGCGGACCGATCGTGGTTGGGAGCACGGTCCTGTTCGGGGTATGATCTATTCCGTTGCCGCGGGGGAAACCCCGAAAAGGTGACAGGCCCCTATAGCTCAGTCGGCAGAGCGTCTCCATGGTAAGGAGAAGGTCAACGGTTCGATTCCGTTTGGGGGCTCCAACGGAAAAGGCCCTCACCCATCGGGTGAGGGCCTTTTGCATGCCCTGAGGCGCCCTACTGCTGGAGGCCCGGCACCCGCATCGCGAGGATCGCCATGTCGTCGGACGGGGCGTCCGAGGCGAAGCGCTCCACCGCGCGCATGATGCGGGCCGCCACCGCACCGGCCGTCAGCCCCGTACAGGTGGTGAGCACGTCGGCGAGACCGTCGTCGCCCAGCATCCGGGTGCCCTCACGGCGCTCGGTGACGCCGTCCGTGACGCACAGCAGCACGTCGCCCGGGTCCAGGGTGATCGTCTGCTCGTACAGCTCCAGGTCCTCCATGACGCCGAGCAGCGGCTGGGGGTCGGCGGCCGGCTCCACCGTGCCGTCCTGACGCAGGCGCAGCGGCAGCGGATGGCCGGCACAGACCACCTTCAGCCGGGCGCTGCCGTCCTCCTGCGGCCACAACTCGCCGTACAGGAGCGTGAGGAAGCGGCTGCGGGCGCCCTCGTCGAGGATCGCGGAGTTCAGGCGCTCCAGCACCGCCGGGCCGCCGAAGCCCTCGCGGGCCAGCAGCCTGAGCGCGTGCCGGGCCAGGCCGGTCACCGCGGCCGCCTCCGGGCCCGTACCGCAGACGTCGCCGATGGCGAAGCCGTAGGCACCGTCACGGATGGGGAAGAGGTCGTAGAAGTCACCGCCGACCTCGTTGCCCTCGCCGGCCGCGCGGTAGATGACCTCGACCTCCACGCCCTCGACGTCGGGGAGTCCCGGCGGCAGGAGGCTGCGCTGAAGCGACTGGCTGATGGCCGTGCGCTCCGAGTACAGGCGGGCGTTGTCCAGGGCGAGGGCGGCGCGGCGGCTCAGGTCCTCGGCCAGTTCCAGGATCTCCTGGCGGAAGTGCTCGTCGGTGGGCTTGCCGAGGGTGAGCATGCCGATGACGCGGTTGCGGGCGACCAGCGGCAGGACGACCGTCTCGCCGCCGACCGCGGAGGCCGTGGCGAGGGTCGGTCCGATGGTCGTTCCGATGTGGTGGTGCGAGTCGCCCAGGCTGAGGCTGCGCATGGAACTGCGCAGGGCCGCCTGGTGGGCGGCCTCGCCGGGAGCGGTCCACACGCGTGCTCCCGGCGTGGGAACCGGGTCCGGCGGGGCGATCTTGGACAGCAGGGACTTGATGCCGTCGATCAGTTCCTCGTCCTCGTGCAGGACGTAGGACAGGTAGGGGTCGGAGGCCTGGTCCGCGATCGTGTAGACGGCGCACCAGGTGGCCAGGGTCGGGACCGTCATCTGGGCCATCAGGGCGAGGGTCTGATCGCGGTCCAGGGTGCCGGCCAGCAGGTCGGAGGCCTCGACGAGGAAGCTGAGGGAGCCGCGGCGCAGCCGCTCCAGTTCGCCCAGGCGGGCCGACTCGACGGCCAGGGCGATGCGGTCGGCGGCGAACTGGAGACGCAGTGCCTCCTCGTTGGAGTACCGGCCGGGTGCCTCCGCGGCGACGCCGAGGGAGCCGGTGAGGCGGCCCTCGACCTTCAGCGGGACCGTGACGACCGAGCGCATGCCCGTGCTGTTGAGGAGGGGGACGGCGCCCGGGACGGCGGTGAGGTCCTCGTGGACGGCCGGCATCCGGGCGGAGCCGTAGCGGCCGGGGCCCGCCTCGACGGGAACGCGGGCGAAACGCTGGCGCGCGGAGGGCAGGCCGGTGGAGGCGCGGACCTCCAACTCCGTTTCGTCGTCGGTGGCCAGCAGGAGGAAGGCGGCGTCGCCGTCGAGCATGTCGCGGGCGCGTTCCACCGTGCGTTGCAGCAGGCCGTCGAGGTCGTCGGGGGCGGGAGAGCCGATGAAGACCTCGAAGGGGTCGGTGCTGGAGCCCTCGGTGGCGCTGCCCGCGTCGGCGGACGCCGGGAGGCGCAATGGTGTCTGGAGCACGGCCCGTTCGTGGTCCCGTACGAGCAGGCAGACCGTGGAGGGTTCGCCGTCGGTGTCGCGGACGCGGAGGTGGGAGGCGTAGACGGGGATGACGCGGCCGTGGGCGCCGCGGATGCCGTAGCTGCCTTCCCAGCGGGAGAGTTGGAGCGCCTCGGCGATGCCGGTGCTGGTGCCGGGCGTGTGCGGCCAGGCGGCGAGGTCGGTGAGCGGTCTGCCGGTGACCTGCTTGGAGGCGTAGCCGAACAGCTCCTCGGCGTCCTCGTTCCAGGCGCTGATGGAGCCGCCGCGTTCGATCTGGACGACGGCCACGCGGACCCGGCCGTCGGCGAGCGGGAGAAGGTCTGCGGGCAGGCAGGGGCCGGCGGCGCGGGTGCCGACCGGACGCTCGGGCAGGTCCAGTTGGAACCAGACCTTCTTGTGCGTCGGCGTGTACTCCACGCCCCAGCGGCCGGCCAGGGCCGCGCACAGTTGCAGGCCGCGGCCGCCCTCGCGGTCGGGGCTGCCCATGTTGATCGCCGAGCTCTGCACCGGGAGCTCGCGCTCGGGGTAGCGGTCGGACACCTCGATGCGCACTCCGTCGTCGCTGCGCAGGCACAGCACGTCGGCGGCGGTTCCGGCGTGGACGACGGCGTTGGTGACCAGTTCGCTGGTGAGGACCACCGCGTCGTCGACGATGTCGCCGAAGCCCCACCCCTGGAGGGTGTCGCGGACGAAGGACCGGGCGGTCGCGACCGATCGCCCCAGGGGATCGAAACTGGCGGCCGCGCGCGCGGTGATCACAGAACTCCTTGTCCGGTTGTCGACGTGCAGACCCTGGTGGCCGATGGGCTCGCGCCGCTGCTCCGGCAGCTGCGGGCCGTTCGGCTGTGGCTCCGGGGGCTGTCCCCCGGGGATCACTCCGGTGGTCATGTCTGCGGCCGCCCTCCGATGCCCGCTCGTTCCCGTGCCACCGCCCAGGCCGGACGGACCGGTGCGGCTGGACAGCCCCGTGCAAGGTTACTTACCTTCGCCGTCCACGCGGATGCCGGTCGCCAGTGTTTCCGCCCCGAGGGTGTGCGGAGGGTGTGCGAAGCTGCCGAACTGTTATGGCCTGGTTCGGCCGGGGTGAAACACTGGGCAGGCTTCTGGTGAAGGTCCGGGCAGGCTGAGTGTGTTCTCTGCACCCAGGGCAGCAGCTCTTCCTGTGGGCTGATTACATCGGACAGAAATGCGCAGCAGTAACCGGTACGCGAGCAGGCGTACCGCAGCACGGCGGTAACGGTCGACCCCTGCGGGAGGGACACAGTGGAGTCTGGCGCAGCGACGCGGAGCACGAAGACGCGCGCGAAAGGCGGACAGTCCCCGAAGAACCGGCGCACGACGCGCAACGGGACCACCGAGGTGGACACGGCTTCCCTGAACCGACTGCTGGCCGCTCTGGTGTCGATGCGCGACGGCAATTTCCGCAGGCGGCTCACGGTGTCCGGGGACGGCGTGATGTCGGAGATCGCGGCCGTCTTCAACGAGGTGGCCGACCGCAATCTGCATCTGACGGGCGAGTTGTCGCGGGTGCGGCGCATGGTGGGACGTGAGGGAAAACTCACCGAGCGACTGGAGACGGGCGCCTGCGAGGGCTCCTGGGCGACCGCGATCGACCATTCCAACGCGCTGGTCGACGATCTCGTACGACCGGTCTCCGAGGTCGGCCGGGTCCTCACCGCGGTCGCCGAGGGCGATCTGTCGCCGCGCATGGAGCTGCGCACGCAGGTGCCGGAGGGGGCCGGGCATCCGCTGCGCGGCGAGTTCCTGAAGGTCGGACGGACCGTCAACAACCTCGTCGACCAGTTGTCGACGTTCACCGACGAGGTCACGCGTGTGGCCAGCGAGGTGGGTACGGAGGGCAAGCTGGGCGGGCAGGCGCGGGTGCGCGGTCTGTCCGGATCGTGGAAGGACCTCACGGACTCCGTCAACACCATGGCGTCCCGGCTGACGGCGCAGGTGCGGGACATCGCGCTGGTCACCACGGCGGTGGCCAAGGGCGATCTGTCACGGAAGGTGACCGTCCACGTCGCCGGCGAGATGCTGGAGCTGAAGAACACCGTCAACACGATGGTGGACCAGCTCTCCGCGTTCTCCTCCGAGGTGACGCGGGTCGCCCGTGAGGTGGGCACGGACGGCATCCTCGGTGGTCAGGCGCATGTGCCCGGGGTCGACGGCACCTGGAAGGAACTCACCGACTCGGTGAACCTGATGGCCGGCAATCTGACGGCGCAGGTGCGCGGGATCGCCCAGGTCACCACCGCTGTGGCGAACGGCGACCTGTCGCAGAAGGTGACCGTTCCGGCGCGTGGCGAGGTCGCGCAGCTCGCCGACACGATCAACCAGATGACCGAGACGCTGCGCATCTTCGCGGACGAGGTCACACGGGTGGCCAACGAGGTCGGCGCCGAGGGCCGCCTGGGCGGGCAGGCGAACGTGCCGGGGGTGGCCGGCACCTGGAAGGACCTGACGGACTCCGTCAACACGGTGTTCCGGAACCTCACCACACAGGTGAGGGACATCGCCACCGTGACGACGGCCGTGGCCAGCGGCGACCTGTCGCAGAAGGTCACCGTCGACGTGGCCGGCGAGATGCTGGAGCTGAAGAACACCGTCAACGGCATGGTCGACCAGCTGTCGTCGTTCGGTGCCGAGGTCACGCGGGTGGCACGGGAGATCGGGGTCGAGGGCGAGCTGGGCGGCCAGGCGCAGGTGGCGGGCGCGGCGGGGACCTGGAAGGACCTCACCGACTCCGTCAACACCGCGTTCCGCAACCTCACCGGGCAGGTGAGGAACATCGCCCAGGTGACCACGGCCGTGGCCAACGGGGATCTGTCGCAGAAGGTCACCGTGGACGTCTCCGGCGAGATGCTCCAGCTGAAGAACACCGTGAACAGGATGGTGGACCAGCTGTCGTCGTTCGCCGACCAGGTGACCCGGATGGCCCGGGACGTGGGCACGGAGGGCCGCCTGGGCGGTCAGGCCCGCGTGGACGGTGTGTCCGGCACCTGGAAGGAGCTCACCGACTCCGTCAACTTCATGGCCGGCAATCTCACCTCCCAGGTGCGGCAGATCGCCCAGGTGACGACGGCCGTGGCCCGTGGCGACCTGTCGCAGAAGATCGACGTCGACGCGCGCGGGGAGATCCTGGAGCTGAAGAACACCATCAACACGATGGTCGACCAGCTCTCCGCCTTCGCCGACCAGGTCACCCGGGTCGCCCGCGAGGTGGGCACGGAGGGGCGTCTGGGCGGTCAGGCGCAGGTGCCCGGCGTCGCCGGTGTGTGGCGGGACCTCACGGACTCCGTGAACGGCATGGCCGGCAACCTCACCGCGCAGGTGCGCAACATCGCCCAGGTCGCCACCGCCGTGGCCCGCGGTGACCTGTCGCAGAAGATCACCGTGGACGCGCGCGGGGAGATCCTGGAGCTGAAGAACACCCTGAACACGATGGTGGACCAGCTCTCCTCGTTCGCCCAGGAGGTCACGCGGGTGGCCCGTGAGGTGGGCACGGAGGGCATCCTCGGCGGTCAGGCCGAGGTCCAGGGCGTCTCCGGCACCTGGAAGGACCTCACCCAGTCCGTGAACTTCATGGCGAACAACCTGACCAGCCAGGTACGCAACATCGCCGAGGTCACGACCGCGGTCGCCAAGGGCGACCTGTCGAAGAAGATCACCGTCGACGCCAAGGGCGAGATCCTCGAGCTCGTCACCACCGTCAACACGATGGTCGACCAGCTGTCGTCCTTCGCCGAGCAGGTCACGCGGGTGGCGCGCGAGGTGGGCACGGAGGGCATCCTCGGCGGCCAGGCGCACGTGGCCGGTGCCGTGGGCATCTGGAAGGACCTCAGCGACAACGTCAACCTGATGGCCAACAACCTGACCATGCAGGTGCGCAACATCTCCCAGGTCGCGGCCGCGGTCGCCAACGGCGATCTGACGCGGACGGTGACCATCGAGGCGCGCGGTGAGGTCGCGCAGCTCGCGGACACGTTCAACACCATGGTGAAGACGCTGAGTTCGTTCGCCGACCAGGTCACCAAGGTGGCCCGCGAGGTGGGCACGGACGGCATCCTCGGCGGCCAGGCGTACGTCCCGGGGGTGGCCGGCACCTGGAAGGACCTCACCGAGTCCGTGAACCAGATGGCGTCCAACCTGACCGGTCAGGTGCGCAACATCGCCATGGTCACCACCGCCATCGCCAAGGGCGATCTGACCAAGAAGATCGACATCGACGCGCGCGGGGAGATCCTGGAGCTGAAGACGACCATCAACACGATGGTCGACCAGCTGTCCAGCTTCGCCGAGGAGGTCACCAGGGTCGCCCGGGAGGTGGGCACCGAGGGCCAGCTCGGCGGCCAGGCACGCGTGCGTGACGTCGACGGCACCTGGCGGGACCTGACCGAGTCCGTGAACGAGATGGCCGGGAACCTCACCCGGCAGGTGCGCGCCATCGCGCGCGTGGCCACCGCGGTCACCCGCGGCGACCTGAACCTGAAGATCGACGTGGACGCCTCCGGCGAGATCCAGGAGCTCCAGGACTACATCAACAAGATGATCGCCAACCTGCGCGACACCACGATCGCCAACAAGGAGCAGGACTGGCTCAAGGGCAACCTCGCCCGGATCTCGGCGCTGATGCAGGGCCGCCGCGACCTCCAGGACGTGGCCTCGCTGATCATGAGCGAGCTGACGCCGGTGGTCTCGGCACAGCACGGTGCCTTCTTCGTCGCCATGCCGCTCGCCGACGACACGGACCTCGGGGGCGAGGGCGAGGACTCCTACGAGCTGCGGATGCTGGGTTCCTACGGCTACTCGCTGGGCTCGATGCCGACGTCGTTCCGGCCGGGCGAGGCGCTGATCGGGACCGCCGCGGAGGAGAGGCGGACCATCCTCGTCGACAACGCGCCCAGCGGCTATCTGAAGATCTCCTCCGGGCTCGGCGAGGCGCCGCCCGCGCAGGTGATCGTGCTGCCGGTGCTGTTCGAGGGGACGGTGCTCGGCGTCATCGAGCTGGCCTCGTTCACGCCGTTCACCCACATCCAGAAGGACTTCCTGAACCAGATCGCGGAGATGATCGCCACCAGCGTCAACACCATCTCCGTCAACACCAAGACCGAGCAGCTGCTGAAGCAGTCCCAGGAGCTGACCGAGCAACTGCGGCTGAGGTCGGAGGAGCTGGAGCAGCGGCAGAAGGCGCTCCAGGCGTCCAACGCCGAACTGGAGGAGAAGGCCGAGCTGCTGGCCCAGCAGAACCGCGACATCGAGGCGAAGAACTCCGAGATCGAGGAGGCCCGGCAGGTGCTGGAGGAGCGCGCCGAACAGCTCGCCGTCTCCATGCGCTACCGCAGCGAGTTCCTGGCCAACATGTCGCACGAGCTGCGTACGCCGCTCAACTCCCTGCTGATTCTGGCCAAACTGCTCGCCGACAACGCCGAGGGCAACCTCTCCCCGAAGCAGGTCGAGTTCGCCGAGACGATCCACGGCGCGGGCTCCGACCTGCTCCAGCTGATCAACGACATCCTGGACCTGTCGAAGGTCGAGGCGGGCAAGATGGACGTCTCCCCGACGCGCATCGCGCTCGTCCAGCTCATCGACTACGTGGAGGCCACCTTCCGCCCGCTGACCGCGGAGAAGGGCCTCGACCTGTCCGTACGGGTGTCGCCGGAACTGCCCGCGACCCTGCACACCGATGAGCAGCGGCTGCTCCAGGTACTGCGCAACCTGCTGTCCAACGCGGTGAAGTTCACCGACTCCGGGTCGGTGGAGCTGGTCATCCGTCCCGCCCGGGACGACGTTCCGCAGCCGATCCGCGAGCAGTTGCTGGAGGCCGGCTCGCTGACCGACCCGGACGCGGGCATGATCGCCTTCTCCGTCACCGACACCGGAATCGGCATCGCGGCCAGCAAGATGCGGGTGATCTTCGAGGCGTTCAAGCAGGCCGACGGCACCACCAGCCGCAAGTACGGCGGTACCGGACTCGGGCTGTCCATCTCGCGGGAGATCGCGCAACTGCTCGGCGGTGAGATCCACGCCCAGAGCGAGCCGGGCCGCGGCTCGACGTTCACCCTGTATCTGCCGCTGCACCCGGGGGAGCTGCCGCCGCAGGGTTACCAGCAGCCCGGCTCCGTGCTGGACGCCGGCGAAATGGTCGCCGCCCCCGGGCCGGACCCGTCCGGGCAGGCCGCCGCGCAGGCCGAGACGCCGGCGGAGGTGAAGTCGTACCGGGAGACGCAGCACGGTCCCGCCGCGCTCTTCCGGCGCCGCCGCAAGGTCCTGCCCGCCGCCGACCACAGGCCGGCGCGGCACGGGCAGCCGTTCCAGGAGCAGTGGGTGGTGGCGTCGGCGGGCCCGGCGGAGCCGGAGACCGTCCCGCAGGGGCACCGCGACATCCGGTTCGGCGGCGAGAAGGTGCTCATCGTCGACGACGACATCCGCAACGTCTTCGCCCTGACCAGTGTCCTGGAGCAGCACGGCCTGTCCGTGCTGTACGCCGAGAACGGGCGCGAGGGCATCGAGGTGCTGGAGCAGCACGACGACGTGGCGGTCGTCCTGATGGACATCATGATGCCCGAGATGGACGGTTACGCGACGACCACGGCGATCCGGCGGATGCCGCAGTTCGCCGGGCTGCCGATCATCGCGCTGACCGCGAAGGCGATGAAGGGCGACCGGGAGAAGGCGATCGAGTCGGGCGCCTCCGACTACGTGACCAAGCCGGTGGACCCCGATCATCTGCTGAGTGTGATGGCGCAGTGGATGAGCGGGGAGTGACGACGGACCGGTGACCGGAACGTTCGGAGGGCGTGGGACGTTGTCGGCTCGGAGGCTCGGAAGCCGAGTAGAAGTGCGGAATCCGGGGAACCTTCTGGTCTCCCGCGGCGTTTCTGCCAGGTGCGCAGTGACATCACGGTGACAGGGTGTGGCGACGGGCGGGGTGCGGCTACGATGACCGGCACAAGGACGGGCGGCGCAAGGGAGCCGTCCCCTGGGGCGGCACCCGCCGGTGCCTCCCCGGTTCCTGCGGACAGGGGCGGCCCCAAGCCGGGGCGAGGAGGGCGGGCCATGGTGCAGAAGGCCAAGATCCTCCTGGTCGATGACCGGCCGGAGAATCTGCTGGCGCTGGAGGCCATCCTCTCTGCGCTCGATCAGACGCTGGTGCGGGCATCGTCCGGGGAGGAAGCGCTCAAAGCGCTGCTCACGGACGACTTCGCGGTCATTCTGCTGGACGTCCAGATGCCGGGCATGGACGGCTTCGAGACGGCCGCGCACATCAAGCGGCGGGAGAGGACCCGGGACATCCCGATCATCTTCCTCACCGCGATCAACCACGGCCCCCACCACACCTTCCGCGGCTACGCGGCGGGCGCGGTGGACTACATCTCCAAGCCGTTCGACCCGTGGGTGCTGCGCGCGAAGGTCTCGGTCTTCGTGGACCTGTACATGAAGAACTGCCAGCTGAAGGAGCAGGCGGCCCTGCTGCGGCTGCAGTTGGAGGGCGGCGGCAAAGGCGCGATGGGCGACGGCAAGGAGTCGGTCGGTCTGCTCGCCGAACTCTCCGCCCGCCTCGCGGCCGTCGAGGAGCAGGCGGAGGCCCTGTCCAAGCAGTTGGACGACGAGTCCGCCGACGCGGCGGCGGTGGCCACGGCGGCCCATCTGGAGCGCAAGCTGACGGGTCTGCGGCGCGCCCTGGACGCGCTGGAGCCGGGCACGGGGAGTGCATCCTCGGTGCCTTCGCAGGGCTGAGTCCGAATCCGGGGCGCGGGCCCGGCCCACTCGGCGAGCGGCGGGATCGGGCCATGCTCCCCGTGATGTAGAGCTCTTGAGGGCGTGTCAGCCCGGCTCCTCTCCGGACCCGACACGAACGGGTGAAGCAACGGGCGCACGTGTCCACTGTCGTCTCCACCGGTAACCTCACACCCATGGCCTCACGTCCCTCCGCAGCCAAGAAGCAGCCCGCGAAGAAGGCCGCCGCTTCCGGGGCGGCTCCGGCGAAGAAGGCCGCCGCGAAGAAGTCCCCCGCCAGGAAGGCGCCCGCCAAAAAGGCCGCGGGCAAACCCGCGGCCCGGCCGGCGCCCAGTCCGACGGGGGGCGTGTACCGGGTCGTGCGCGCCCTCTGGCTCGGACTCGCGCACGCCGTCGGCGCCGTCTTCCGCGGAGTGGGGCAGGGCGCCAAGAACCTCCACCCCGCGCACCGCAAGGACGGCATCGCCCTGCTGCTGCTCGCCGTCACCCTGATCGTCGCCGCCGGCACCTGGGCCGATCTGCGGGGGCCCGTCGGCGACCTGGTCGAGATCCTGGTGACCGGTGCCTTCGGCCGGTTGGACCTGCTGGTGCCGATCCTGATCGCGGTCATCGCCGTCCGCCTCATCCGGCATCCCGAGAAGCCCGAGGCCAACGGCCGGATCGTCATCGGGCTGTCCGCCCTGGTGATCGGCGTGCTGGGGCAGGTCCACCTCGCCTGCGGCTCGCCCGCCCGCAGCGACGGCATGCAGGCGATAAGGGACGCCGGCGGGCTCATCGGCTGGGGCGCGGCGACCCCGCTGACCTTTGCCGTGGGCGTGGTCCTCGCCGTACCGCTGCTCGTGCTGCTCACGGTGTTCGGCCTGCTGGTCGTCACCGCGACCCCGGTCAACGCGATCCCGCAGCGGCTGCGGCTGCTCGGGGTGCGGCTCGGCATCGTGCACGACCCGGAGTCCGACGAGTACGGCGACGACGACGCGCGCTACGAGGAGCAGTGGCGCGAGGCGCTGCCCGCGCGCTCCCGCAAGCGGTCGAGCGCCCCCCAGGACTACGATCCCGACACCGAGGAGCAGGAGGCCCTTTCCAAGCGGCGCTCCCGTCCCCGTCGCTCGGCGGTGCCGCAGCCGGACATGGAACGGCGGATGGACGCCGTGGACGTCGCCGCCGCTGCCGCCGCCGCGCTCGACGGCGCGGTGCTGCACGGCATGCCGCCCTCGCCGATCGTCGCGGACCTCACCCAGGGCGTCGGCGTGGGCGACCGCGGGGAGAGCACCACCCCGACGCCCGTGCCCGCCGCACGCCCCGGCCAGGACGGCCGGACCGGGCGGTCCGAACAGGACCCGCCCGCCCCGCGTCCCGCCGACCAGAAGCAGTCCGGGGTCCCCGACCTCACGAAGACCCCGCCGCCTCAGCCCCGCGACCTGCCGGCGCGCGCCGAGCAGCTCCAGCTCTCCGGCGACATCACCTACTCCCTGCCCTCCCTCGACCTGCTCGAGCGGGGCGGTCCGGGCAAGGCGCGCAGCGCGGCCAACGACGCCATCGTCGACTCGCTCACCAACGTCTTCACCGAGTTCAAGGTCGACGCCCGGGTCACCGGGTTCACCCGCGGCCCGACGGTCACGCGCTACGAGGTCGAACTCGGGCCCGCCGTGAAGGTCGAGCGGATCACCGCGCTGACCAAGAACATCGCGTACGCCGTCGCCAGCCCGGACGTGCGGATCATCAGCCCGATCCCCGGCAAGTCCGCGGTCGGCATCGAGATCCCCAACACCGACCGGGAGATGGTGAACCTCGGGGACGTGCTGCGCCTCGCGGCCGCCGCCGAGGACGACCACCCGATGCTCGTCGCGCTCGGCAAGGACGTCGAGGGCGGCTACGTGATGGCCAACATCGCGAAGATGCCGCACATCCTCGTCGCCGGCGCCACCGGCTCCGGCAAGTCCTCCTGCATCAACTGCCTGATCACGTCGATCATGATGCGCGCGACCCCGGAGGACGTGCGCATGGTCCTCGTCGACCCCAAGCGCGTCGAACTGACCGCGTACGAGGGCATTCCGCACCTGATCACGCCGATCATCACCAACCCCAAGCGGGCCGCCGAGGCCCTGCAGTGGGTCGTGCGCGAGATGGATCTGCGCTACGACGACCTGGCGGCGTACGGGTTCCGGCACATCGACGACTTCAACGAGGCCGTGCGCAACGGCAAGGTCAAGGCGCCGGAGGGCAGCGAACGGGAGCTGAGGCCGTACCCGTACCTGCTGGTGATCGTGGACGAGCTCGCCGACCTGATGATGGTCGCGCCGCGCGACGTGGAGGACGCGATCGTCCGCATCACCCAGCTCGCGCGCGCCGCCGGCATCCATCTGGTGCTCGCCACCCAGCGCCCCTCGGTCGACGTGGTCACCGGTCTGATCAAGGCGAACGTGCCCTCGCGGCTCGCGTTCGCCACCTCCTCGCTGGCCGACTCGCGCGTCATCCTCGACCAGCCGGGTGCGGAGAAGCTGATCGGCAAGGGCGACGGGCTGTTCCTGCCGATGGGCGCGAGCAAGCCGACCCGACTTCAGGGCGCGTTCGTGACCGAGGCGGAGGTCCAGGAGGTCGTCCAGCACTGCAAGGACCAGATGGCGCCGGTCTTCCGGGACGACGTCGTCGTCGGCACCAAGCAGAAGAAGGAGATCGACGAGGACATCGGCGACGACCTCGACCTGCTGTGCCAGGCGGCCGAGCTGGTCGTCTCCACGCAGTTCGGCTCGACGTCCATGCTCCAGCGCAAGCTGCGCGTCGGCTTCGCCAAGGCGGGGCGGCTCATGGATCTCATGGAGTCCCGCGGCGTCGTCGGACCCAGCGAGGGATCCAAGGCGCGTGACGTTCTTGTGAAGCCCGACGACCTGGACGGCGTGCTGGCCGTGATTCGTGGGGAGTCTGAGGGGTAGCAGGAAAACGCCGTCCGGCGGATGTGCTCGCCGCGGGTGGACGCGTGGACCGTGATCCACCCGTTAGCGAGCGACGGGCAACCGTTTCGCCTGGGCGTACGTCAAGTTGAGCGAGAGGACCGGTGCGGGTCCCGCCCTGGGCGCCACATCTGTCCCACCATCGGATTGTCCGGCCATTCCGATGGCGTACAAAGTCCACCGCCGGGTCGCTTCACCCTTTGGCACATCTCTAGACTGAACCTCCAGCACAGGCGGCTACACGCTCGAAAGGCGCCCCCGTGTCCATCGGCAACTCCCCTGAAGACGAGCGTCCCTTCGAAGACGTTTCCGAGGAAGCCCGCCCCTCCGTCGGCCGTGCCCTGAAGCAGGCGCGGATGGCCGCCGGGCTGACCGTCGACGACGTCAGCAGCGCCACCCGGGTCCGCGTCGCCATCGTGCACGCCATCGAGGCCGACGACTTCGCGCCCTGCGGCGGCGACGTCTACGCCCGCGGCCACATCCGGAACCTGGCGAAGGCCGTGCGCCTCGACCCGGCCCCGCTGATCGCGCGCTTCGACGCCGAGCACGGCGGCCGCCCCGCCCCGACCCCGGCCGCCCCCCTGTTCGAGGCGGAACGCATCCGCCCGGAACGGCGCGGGCCCAACTGGACCGCGGCCATGGTCGCGGCGATCGTCGTCGTGATCGGCTTCGTCGGCTTCACGGCCGTCAAGGGCGGCGGCGACGACACCGGCGCCAAGGGGCAGATCGGCGAGGGCGCCACGCCCACGGCCGGCACCTCGGACTCGCCCACGCCGAAGAGCAGCAAGCCCGCCGACCCGGCACCGGCGCCGTCCGACAGCGCCATCGCGGCCGCGCCGCAGGACAAGGTGACCGTGCAGGTCAGCGCCGACAACGGGCGCAGTTGGATCTCGGCCAAGGACCACAACGGCCGGATGCTCTTCGACGGGCTCCTGCAGAAGGGCGAGTCCAAGACCTTCCAGGACAGCTCCAAGATCAACCTGATCCTCGGCGACGCCGGCGCGATCCAGCTGTACGTCAACGGCAAGAAGATCGAGGACCAGTTCCAGCCGGGCGCCGTGGAACGCCTCACGTACACCAAGGGCGACCCGCAGGTCGGGTAGCGGCGGACGGGCGGCCCGTACACAAAGGGCCGATCAGACAGGCGAGTACGGGGTTGGCCAAGATCGGCCAACCCCGTCGACTTGGGCGGTCAGAGAGACAAAGTAGTCTTGAGCCCATGCCTGAACGCCGTACCGTCGCACTCGTCACTCTCGGCTGCGCCCGTAACGAGGTGGACTCGGAGGAGCTCGCAGGCCGTTTGGAGGCGGACGGCTGGCAGCTCGTGGAGGACGCCGCGGAAGCGGACGTCGCCGTGGTCAACACCTGTGGCTTCGTGGAGGCCGCCAAGAAGGACTCCGTCGACGCCCTCCTCGAGGCCAACGACCTCAAGGACCACGGTAGAACGCAGGCGGTGGTTGCGGTCGGCTGCATGGCCGAGCGGTACGGCAAGGAACTCGCCGAGGCCCTCCCGGAGGCCGACGGTGTGCTCGGCTTCGACGACTACGCGGACATCTCCGACCGCCTCCAGACGATCCTGAGCGGCGGCATCCACGCCGCGCACACTCCGCGCGACCGCCGCAAGCTCCTGCCGATCAGCCCGGCCGAGCGGCAGGACGCCGGCACGGAGGTGGCCATTCCGGGGCACGGCCCCGCGGACCTCCCGGAGGGTGTCGCCCCGGCCTCCGGCCCGCGCGCCCCGCTGCGCCGCCGCCTGGACGGCGCCCCGGTCGCCTCGGTCAAGCTCGCCTCCGGCTGCGACCGGCGCTGCTCCTTCTGCGCCATTCCGTCCTTCCGCGGCTCGTTCATCTCCCGCCGCCCGAGCGATGTGCTGAACGAGACGCGGTGGCTGGCCGAGCAGGGCGTCAAGGAGATCATGCTGGTCTCCGAGAACAACACCTCCTACGGCAAGGACCTCGGCGACATCCGCCTCCTGGAGTCCCTGCTGCCCGAGCTCGCCGAGGTCGAGGGCGTCGAGCGGGTGCGGGTGAGCTACCTCCAGCCGGCCGAGATGCGTCCCGGGCTGATCGACGTCCTGACCTCCACCCCGAAGGTCGTCCCCTACTTCGACCTGTCGTTCCAGCACTCCGCGCCCGGCGTGCTGCGCGCCATGCGCCGCTTCGGCGACACCGACCGCTTCCTGGAACTGCTCGACACCATCCGCTCCAAGGCCCCCGAGGCCGGCGTGCGGTCCAACTTCATCGTCGGCTTCCCCGGCGAGAGCGAAGCCGACCTGGCCGAGCTCGAGCGGTTCCTGAACGGTGCGCGGCTGGACGCCATCGGCGTCTTCGGCTACTCCGACGAGGAGGGCACGGAGGCGGCGACGTACGACGGCAAGCTCGACGAGGACGTCGTCGCCGATCGGCTGGCGCGTGTCTCCCGGCTGGCCGAGGAACTCGTCTCCCAGCGGGCCGAGGAGCGCGTCGGTCAGACGGTGCGCGTGCTGGTCGAGTCCGTGGACGTCGAGGAAGGGGTCCGCGGCCGGGCGGCGCACCAGGCACCGGAGACGGACGGCCAGGTGCTGCTCGTCGGCGGCGAGGGCCTGGACGTCGGTCGTATGGTCGAGGCGAAGGTGGTCGGCACGGAAGGTGTCGACCTGGTGGCCGAGCCGCTGGCGGGCGCGTTCGCGTGGAGCGAGGAGGCGGGCAGATGACGGGAGTCCCGGCATCCGCCGCGGGCGGCTCCTCGGGCGCGCAGGGAAGGGCCGCGGGGGCGGCCTCGCGTCGCGCCGGTGCCGACGGGGCTTCGGGCGCTTCGCGCGCCTCCCAGGTTTCCCGCCCTGCCGCTTCCGCCACTCCGGCCGGTTCCGGTGCGACGGGTGCGGCGAGTGCGGCCGGTGAGACCACGCAGGGTGCCGGCAAGGCACCGCGGGGCGGGAAGATCGCGGCAGCCGCCGTGAACCAGGCGAGTGTGTGGAACGTCGCCAATCTGCTGACCATGCTCCGGCTGCTGCTCGTGCCCTGCTTCGTGGCCCTGATGCTGGCCGAGGGCGGGTACGACCCGGCGTGGCGGTCGCTGGCCTGGGCGGCCTTCGCCATCGCCATGATCACCGACCTGTTCGACGGCCATCTGGCGCGGACGTACAACCTCGTCACCGACTTCGGGAAGATCGCCGATCCCATAGCCGACAAGGCGATCATGGGGGCGGCGCTGATCTGCCTCTCGGGGCTCGGCGATCTGCCCTGGTGGGTGACCGGGGTGATCCTCGGCCGGGAACTGGGGATCACGCTCCTGCGCTTCCTGGTCATCCGGTACGGCGTCATCCCCGCGAGCCGCGGCGGCAAGCTGAAGACGCTCACGCAGGGCGTGGCCGTCGGAATGTACGTACTGGCGCTGACGGGCTGGCTGGCCACGTTGAGGTTCTGGGTGATGGCCGCGGCGGTCGTGCTGACCGTGGTCACGGGCCTCGACTATGTGAGACAGGCCATCGTGCTGCGCAGGCGGGGAATCGCCGAGCAGCGTGCCGCGTTGGAGGAGTCGCAAGCGTGAGTTCGCCGGCCGTCGACGTAGTGACACTACTCACGGTGAGGGGCGAGACGGTCGCCGTGGCCGAGTCGCTGACCGGTGGCCTGGTCGCGGCGGAGATCACCGCGGTGCCGGGGGCGTCAAAGGTGTTCCGGGGCTCGGTCACCGCCTACGCCACCGACCTCAAGCACCGGCTCCTCGGCGTCGACGCCACCCTGCTGGCCGAGCGGGGAGCGGTGGATCCGCAGGTCGCGGCCCAGATGGCGGCCGGGGTGCGGAAAGCCCTGGAAGCCGACTGGGGCATCGCGACCACCGGAGTCGCCGGCCCCGACCCCCAGGACGGGCAGCCGGTCGGGACGGTCTTCGTGGCCGTGGCCGGGCCGCGCGGGACGGAAACCGGCGCCGAACGTGGCGGGAAAACGGCCGCGCTGCGGTTGAACGGCGACCGGGCGGAAATTCGTATGGAGAGCGTACGGAGCGTGCTCGCACTGCTTTTGGAGCAGATCGCGGGCGAACAGACCGGAAATGAGCGGGCACAGGATACGGAACGGAACGGGGGGTTTTGATGTTTGCAGCCCTGAGTGAACACGACATCGCTCCCCGCACGGCCGCGGCGCAAGGCGGTACGGTGGGGCGTGAAGGATGCGGCTACGCGGTCCGAGGAGGGAGCCACCGATGATTCTGCTCCGTCGCCTGCTGGGTGACGTGCTGCGTCGGCAGCGCCAGCGCCAGGGCCGTACTCTGCGCGAAGTCTCCTCGTCCGCCCGAGTCTCGCTCGGCTATCTATCCGAGGTGGAGCGGGGGCAGAAGGAGGCTTCCTCCGAGCTGCTCGCCGCCATCTGCGACGCGCTGGACGTACGGATGTCCGAGCTCATGCGGGAAGTGAGCGACGAGCTCGCCCTCGCCGAGCTGGCCCGGTCTGCTGCGGCCACCGAGCCCGTGCCCACGCCGGTTCGCCCGATGCTGGGTTCCGTGTCGGTGACCGGTGTGCCACCGGAACGGGTGACCATCAAGGCGCCTGCCGCCGAGGCGGTGGACGTGGTCGCCGCGTGACCTGTCGCACGCGCGCGTGAACCCACGCACACGTGAGTGAGGCCCCGGCCGGGGCTTCTCCGGGGAGACCTGGAGGGGTGCGGCCGGGGCCTTCACCTTGTCCGGGGGTTTACGGCGGGTTTCGCCGCGCCCGTTTGCCGGTGCCGGGCGGTGCCGCCATCGTGGAGGCCAGTGCGGCGGTCCGGCGTCGGCTGGAGGTGTGGTGGGTGCGATGGCGGGGCCGATAGTGCGCTGGGGGGCCGCTCTGGGGCTCGGCGCGGTGTGGTGGTGGGCGGTGCTGCGGCTGCTGCTGTCGGGCGAGGCGGGGGTGCTGGAGGGGGCCGTCGCGGCCGGGGGATGGGGTCTGAGCCTGCTGCCCGTGCACTGCGTGCCCAAGGAGGCCCGCAAGGAGGGGCCGACGCAAGAACCGGACGTGGGGCCGGAGATGAAGGGGGACAAGGGGCTTGAGACGCCGGCGCTCGCGGACGGCGGTGGGGCGCCGTATCCCGCCTCCGGCGGGTGGCCGTACGGCGTCTTCGGTGGGCCGCAGTCCGCCGACGGGGGATGGCCGTTCGGCACCGCTACGGCATCGCCGCCTCACCGTTCGGACGAGGAATCCGGGACGTCGTGAAGGACGGGACGGTCAAGCGGCGGTGCGGTGATGTCAGCCGGTGGTGCGGGGATAGCGGTCCCGCCACTTCTGCGCGGTGCCCGGAGGTGGTGCGGGGCCTGCCTGGCAGCTCGGACACCAGTACGTGGGCCGCTCCTGGGAGCCGTCGCCCTGATCGGCCACCCGGACGGAGGTGCCGCAGCGCAGACAGGGGCGGGGTGCCCGGCCGTACACGAACAGGTCCTGGCCCCGCAGGCCGGTGGTCCGGCGGACGACGCGGTCGCGGTTGGCCTCCAGGAGCTTCTTGGCCAGGGCGGGCAGCTGCGCGGCGCGGTCGGCGGGCAGGGCGCCGACCGGCAGCCACGGGGTCACGCCGAGCAGGAAGCACAGCTCGCTCTTGTAGACGTTGCCGATGCCGGCGAGATTGCGCTGGTCGAGCAGGGCCTCGCCGAGCGGGCGGCCCGGGTCGGCCAGGAGGTTGGCCAGGGCCAGGTCGGGGTTCCAGCCGGGGCCGAGGAGGTCCGGGCCGAGGTGGGCGACGGTGCGGTCCTCCTCCGAGGTGCGCAGCAGCTCCAGGACCTGGAGGCGGTAGCCGACGGCCGCGCGGTCGGCGGTGCCGAGGACGGCGCGGATCTGGTGGCCGGGTCCGCCCTTCCAGCGCTCGCCGGTGCCGTACACCTTCCAGGCGCCCTCCATCAGCAGGTGCGAGTGCAGCGTGAGGCCGCCCTCGAAACGGGTGAGCAGGTGCTTGCCGCGGGAGACGGTGTCCAGGACGGTCCGGCCGGTGAGGTCGACCGTGGCGTACTTCGGCACCCGGAAGTCGCTGCGGGTCAGCACCTTGCCCGCGAGGGCCTCGCGCAACCGCCTCGCGGTCTGCCAGACCGTGTCGCCTTCGGGCATGGGTCAAGGGTGACACGTGCGGGTGGGCGACACGTGCGGGTGCGCGTGTGGGTGGTTCCCGCTGTCCTGGATCAGGCGCGCAGGCGCAGTCCGCGCGGGTTCGCTATGAACCCCGCTCCCTCCAGGAGGGCGCCGAGGGGGGAGGTCAGGGCCGAGGCGCCGTTGACCCGCTCCACCGTCACCGTGCCCAGCGAGCCCGCGCGGGCGGCCGCGGCGAGCGCCTCGGCGGCCGCACGCAGGCGCGGGTCGTCACCGGCCGCGCCGTCAGGGTCGGCCGGCCAGGCCAGCAGCGTCTTGCCGCCGCGCTCCATGTACAGCGCCAGTTCGCCGTCGACGAGCACCACCAGGGAGCCGGCCTTGCGGCCCGGCTTGTGTCCCGCACCGGTCGGCGGCTCGGGCCAGGAGAGGGCGGCGCCGTAGGCGTTCGCGGGGTCGGCGGCGGCGAGGACGACCCCTCGGGGTCCGGTGTCGGCGGTACGGGCACGGCGGTCGCCGAAGCCGTTGCCGTACGGGAAGGCCTGCCCGCCGCCCCTCGGGCCTCCGTGAGCCGGTGAGGCGAGGTCCCTTGGCGAGACGTAGTCACCGGGGGCCGGGCGGCCGGAGTCCAGCCAGTCGACGTCGCCGCCGAAGTCGCCGCCGAGGTCACCGTCGAAGTCAGGGCTGAGTTCGGCGGCGGGGAAGCCGGAGTCGATACCACTGTCGAAGCCACCGGGGGCCCGGGAGCCGTCGGGACCACCGTTCCCGGAGACCGCGCCGGGCAGGCCCTCGCCCCGCTCACGGGCGTTCGCCACAGCGCGCAGCCGGTCCACCGCGCCGTCCATCGCGAACTGCGCGGCACCCAGGCCCTCCACCACATAGCCCCGCCGGGCCTGGCCGTTGTCCTCGAAGGCGGACAGGACCCGGTACACCGCCGAGAAGCCGCCCTCGACACCCTCCGCCCCCACCGCGCCCCGCGTGACCACGCCGTGCCGGTCGAGGAGCGTACGGGCCAGGGCGTGGGCACGCACGGTGGGGTCGGGGTCGTGAACCGGCAGCAGCGACCAGCGGCCGGCGACGGTCGGCGGGCCGCTGCGGGACGCGGTGCGGGCGGCGGCCGTCAGAGATCCGTAACGCCCGCGCGGAACCGCGCGCTTGGCCCGGTGCGCGGTGGAACCCGCGGTGCGGCCCGAGCCCAGCAGGGAGCGCATCGGGGCGAGCGTGTCGTTGGTGAGCCGTCCGGACCACGCCAGGTCCCACAGCGCGTCGGCCAGTTGGGGATCCGTGGCCTCGGGGTGGGTGGTCGCGCGGACCTGGTCGGCGATCTGACGGAAGAACAGGCCGTATCCGCCGGAGAGGGCGTCCAGGACCGACTGGTGGAGCGCGGTCGGCTCCAGTGGGTGCGGGGGCGGCAGGAGCAGCGGGGCCGTGTCCGCCAGGTACAGGGAGACCCAGCCGTCCTTTCCGGGCAGCGCGCCCGCGCCCGCCCACACCACCTCGCCGGCCGCGGTGAGTTCGTCCAGCATCGACGGGGTGTAGTTCGCCACGCGGGACGGCAGGACCAGCTTCTCCAGCGCGGAGGCGGGCACGGACGCGCCCTGCAACTGCTCGACCGCGCGCACCAGTCCGTCGATGCCGCGCAGTCCGTGCCCCTTGCCGATGTGCTGCCACTGGGGCAGGAACTGCGCGAGCGCGGCCGGCGGCACCGGCTCCAGCTCGTGCCGCAGCGCGGCCAGCGAACGCCGGCGCAGCCGACGCAGCACGGTCGCGTCGCACCATTCCTGGCCGATGCCCGCAGGATGGAACTCACCCTGTACGACACGGCCGCCCGCGGCGAGCCGCTGGAGCGCGCCCTCGGTGACCGCGACGCCCAGTCCGAAGCGGGCCGCGGCCGCCGCCGACGTGAACGGGCCGTGGGTGCGGGCGTAGCGCGCCAGGAGGTCGCCCAACGGGTCCTTCACCGGCTCGGTGAACGCCTCCGGGACGCCCACCGGCAGCGCGGTGCCGAGCGCGTCGCGCAGCCGTCCCGCGTCCTCGATCGCGGCCCAGTGGTCGGCTCCGGCGATCCGGACCCGGCTGGCCCGGCGCGCCCCGGCCAGCTCCCGCGCCCAGCCGGGCTCGGCGCCCCGCTCGGCCAGCTCGGCCTCCGAGAGCGGACCGAGCAGCCGCAGTACGTCGGCGACGCCTTCGACGTCCTTGACACGGCGGTCCTCGGTCAGCCATTGAAGCTCGCGCTCCAGCTCCACCAGCACCTCGGCGTCGAGCAGTTCGCGCAGCTCCGCCTGGCCCAGCAGCTCGGACAGCAGCCGCGAGTCCAGCGACAACGCGGCGGCGCGGCGCTCGGCGAGCGGCGAGTCCCCCTCGTAAAGGAACTGGGCGACGTACCCGAACAGCAGCGAACGCGCGAACGGGGACGGCTCCGGGGTGGTGACCTCGACCAGGCGCACCTTGCGGGACTCGACGTCGCCCATCAGCTCGACCAGTCCCGGGACGTCGAAGACGTCCTGGAGGCATTCGCGGACCGCCTCCAGCACGATCGGGAACGAGCCGAACTCGCTCGCCACCTGGAGCAGTTGGGCGGCGCGCTGGCGCTGCTGCCACAACGGGGTGCGCCTGCCCGGGTTGCGGCGCGGCAGCAGCAGCGCGCGGGCGGCGCACTCGCGGAAGCGGGAGGCGAACAGGGCCGAGCCGCCGACCTGGTCGGTGACGGTCTGGTCGACCTCGCCCTTGTCGAAGGTGACGTCCGCGGCCCCGACGGGCGCCTGCTCCGCGTCGTACTCCAGGCCGGCCTTCACCGGCTCCTGGTCGAGCAGGTCCAGGCCCATCAGATCGGCGTCGGGCAGGCGCAGCACGATGCCGTCGTCGGCGTGCATGACCTGCGCGTCCATGCCGTACCGCTCGGACAGACGGGCGCCGAGCGCCAGCGCCCAGGGGGCGTGCACCTGGGCGCCGAAGGGGGAGTGCACCACGACCCGCCAGTCGCCCAGTTCGTCACGGAAGCGCTCCACGACGATCGTCCGGTCGTCAGGGACGTGTCCGCAGGCGGCGCGCTGCTCCTCCAGGTACGACAGGACGTTGTCCGCGGCCCACGCGTCGAGGCCGGCGGCCAGCAGTCGCAGCCGCGCGTCCTCCTCCGGCAGGGAGCCGACCTCGCGCAGGAAGGCGCCCACCGCGCGGCCCAGTTCCAGCGGGCGGCCCAGCTGGTCGCCCTTCCAGAACGGCAGCCGGCCCGGCACGCCCGGCGCGGGCGAGACCAGGACCCGGTCGCGCGTGATGTCCTCGATGCGCCAGGAGCTCGTGCCGAGCGTGAAGACGTCGCCGACCCGGGACTCGTAGACCATCTCCTCGTCCAGCTCGCCGACCCGGCCGCCGCCCTTCTTGGGGTCCGAGCCGGCGAGGAACACCCCGAACAGGCCGCGGTCGGGGATCGTGCCCCCGGAGGTGACGGCGAGGCGCTGCGCGCCGGGGCGGCCGGTGATCGTGCCCGCGACGCGGTCCCACACCACGCGCGGGCGCAGCTCCGCGAACGCGTCGGACGGGTAGCGGCCGGCGAGCATGTCCAGGACGGCGGTGAACGCCGACTCCGGCAGTGAGGCGAACGGCGCCGCCCGGCGGACCAGGGCGAGCAGGTCGTCCAGCTGCCAGGTGTCCATCGCCGTCATCGCCACCAGCTGCTGGGCGAGGACGTCCAGTGGGTTGGCGGGCACCTTGAGAGACTCGATGGCGCCTGAGCGCATCCGCTCGGTGACCACCGCGGCCTGGACCAGGTCGCCGCGGTACTTCGGGAAGACCACGCCGGTGGAGACCGCGCCGACCTGGTGTCCCGCGCGGCCGACCCGTTGCAGTCCGGAGGCCACGGACGGCGGGGACTCGACCTGGACGACGAGGTCGACGGCGCCCATGTCGATGCCCAGCTCCAGGCTGGAGGTGGCGACCACCGCGGGGAGCCGGCCCGCCTTGAGGTCCTCCTCGACCAGGGCGCGCTGCTCCTTGGAGACCGAGCCGTGGTGCGCGCGGGCGATGACCGGCGGCGCGCCGTGCGCCGCGCCGGAGCCGCCCATCAGCTCGGCGGGGGAGTGGTGTTCGTCCAGGGACTCGCCCGTCGCCCGCTCGTAGGCGATCTCGTTGAGCCGGTTGCACAGGCGCTCGGCGAGCCGGCGGGAGTTGGCGAACACGATCGTCGAGCGGTGTGCCTGAACCAGGTCGGTGATCCGCTCCTCGACATGCGGCCAGATCGAGGGCCGCTCCGCCCCGTCGCCACCGTCGGCGACCGGGGAACCGCCCAGCTCGCCCAGGTCCTCGACGGGGACGACCACCGACAGGTCGAACTCCTTGCCGGACTCCGGCTGGACGATCTCCACCTTCCGGCGGGGCGACAGATAGCGGGCGATCTCGTCGACCGGGCGGACCGTCGCGGACAGGCCGATGCGGCGGGCGGGCTTCGGCAGCAGCTCGTCCAGGCGCTCCAGGGACAGCGCGAGGTGCGCGCCGCGCTTGGTGCCGGCCACCGCGTGCACCTCGTCCAGGATCACCGTCTCCACGCCGGTCAGAGCGTCCCGCGTGGCCGAGGTCAGCATCAGGAACAGCGACTCGGGCGTGGTGATCAGGATGTCCGGCGGCCGGGTGGACAGGGCGCGGCGCTCGGCCGCCGGGGTGTCGCCGGAGCGGATGCCGACCTTCACCTCCGGCTCGGGCAGACCGCGGCGGACGGACTCCTGGCGGATACCGGTCAGCGGGCTGCGCAGGTTGCGCTCCACGTCCACGGCGAGGGCCTTGAGCGGGGAGACGTACAGCACCCGGCAGCGCTTCTTCGGATCGGCCGGGGGCGGGGTGGAGGCGAGCTGGTCGAGCGCGGCGAGGAAGGCGGCGAGAGTCTTGCCGGAGCCGGTCGGGGCGACCACCAGCACGTCCGAGCCCTCGCCGATGGCCTGCCACGCCCCCGCCTGGGCGGCGGTGGGCGCGGAGAACGCCCCCGTGAACCAGCCGCGGGTCGCGGGGGAGAAGCCGTCGAGGGCCCGGTGTGCGTCGCTGACCATGTGTCCATCGTGCACCCGGCCACTGACAACGCCCCCCGACCTGGGCGTGCCCGGGGCCGCCCTGGGCGGCCCCCACGCCGGTGGAGCCGCGCCGACGACGGAGAATCGGGGGTATGGCGGCAGCGGGTGAGGAGCGGGCGCGGCACTGGCAGTACGAGGAACTGCCCGGTGTCGATCTGCTGCGGGCCCGCTACGTCCGCAAGGAGTTCGTGCGGCACACCCACGAGCACTTCGTGATCGCCGCCATCGTCGAGGGCGTGGAGGTGTTCCACCACGGGGGGTCCGACCAGTACGCGGGCCCGGGGACGCTGGCGCTGGTCAATCCCGACACACCGCACACCGGGCGTGCGGCGGTGCCCGAGGGGTGGCGGTACGGCGCGGTGTATCCGTCGCCGGAGCTGGTCGCCGAGATCGCCGGGGAGACGACGGGCATTCGCGGGACGCCGGGCTTCGTCCGTCCCGTGCTCGACGATCCGTACGCCGTCGGGCTGGTGCACCAGGTGCTGCGGGCAGCGGACGAGGGGAACGCGCTGGCCGCCGACACCCTGCTGCGGGTCGCCGTGACGCGGTTGCTGCGGCTCAACGGAGGGGCGCTGCCGCAGCGGGAGATACGGACGGCGGGGGCGCGGACCGCGGCACGCGCGCGTGCCGTCCTGGAGGAGCGGATGGCCGAGCCGCCGAGCCTGGAGAGACTGGCGGCCGACCTGGGCAGCAGCCCGTTCGCGCTGTTGCGGGCCTTCCGCAACGCCTACGGAATGCCGCCGCACACCTGGCTGACCGACGCCCGGGTGCGCCGGGCCAGGCGGTTGCTGGACGCGGGCACCGCGCCCTCCCAGGCCGCCGTCGTCGTCGGCTTCACCGACCAGTCGCATCTGAGCCGGCACTTCTCCCGGATCGTGGGCGTGCCCCCGGGGGCCTACCAGCGCGAGCGCAAGAACGTACAAGACGCCAGGTCCCGGCTCTTCCTACCCTCGACGCCGTGGCAGAACAGACAGCTCTCGCAGACATACGCGCCGACGACGGAGGAAAGCCCGACGCCGCCGTCGTACGGGACGCCCTGGGGGTCGGGGTCGCCGTAGGACTGTCCGGGTTCGCCTTCGGGGTGACCTCGGCGGGCAGCGGGCTCACGCTCTGGCAGACGTGCGCGCTCAGCCTGCTGGTGTTCACCGGGGCCTCCCAGTTCGCGCTGGTGGGGGCGCTGGCTGCCGGAGGCAACCCGTTCACGGCGGCCGCGGGCGCCTTCTTCCTGGGCGTGCGCAACGCCTTCTACGGGCTGCGCCTGTCGCAGCTGCTGGCCCTCCCGCGCGCGGTGCGGCCGTTCGCGGCCCAATGGGTCATCGACGAGACCACGGCGGTGACGCTCGCCCAGCCCACGCGGCGCAGCGCGCGGATCGGCTTCACCGTCACCGGGGTCACCCTCTACGTCCTGTGGAACCTCACCACGCTGCTGGGCGCGCTGGGCGCCGAGGCCCTCGGCGACACCGACGCCTGGGGTCTGGACGCGGCCGGGCCGGCCGTGTTCCTGGCGCTGCTGGCGCCGATGCTGAAGACCGCCACCGAGCGGGCCGTCGCCGCTCTGGCCGTACTGCTCGGGCTCGGTCTGCTGCCCGTGCTGCCGGCCGGGGTGCCGGTCCTGGCGGCCGCGTTCGCCGCGCCGGCCGTGCTGTACCTGCGGGGCCGTCGCGGCAGCCGTGCCCGTGACGACGTACGAGAGGGAGATCGTTGAACATCTGGATCGCGGTGGCAGTGACCGCTGTCGGCTGCTATGCCGTCAAGCTGGCCGGGCTGCTCGTCCCCGCGGGTGCCCTGGAACGGCCGCTGGTGAAGCGGCTCGCCGCGCTGCTGCCCGTCGCCCTGCTGGCCGCGCTCACCGCCCAGCAGACGTTCGCCGACGGGCACACGCTCGTGCTGGACGCGCGGGCGGCCGGGCTCGCGGCCGCCGCCGTGGCGCTGCTGCTGCGGGCGCCGTTCCTGGTGGTGGTCGGGGCGGCCGTGGTGGTGACGGCCGGGGTGCGGGCCCTGACGGGGTGAGCCGGGGCGCGTACCGGCGGCGGTTCAGCCGATGGGCCGGCCGTAGGCCCTGAGGGTGCGCAGCGCCTCGATCGTGACCATGGGGCGTGCCTCCAGCGCGGTGCCCGGAGCCCACTGGTGCCACGTGACCGGCCAGCCGCCGTCCTCCTCCTGACGGTCGGCCAGGTGGTCCAGGGAGCGCTTCATCTCCTCGTCCGTGAACCACGCGCGCGCGAGGGAGCCGGGTGTCCGCGCGTAGTCGTGTGGGAAGTGGTGCTCCCCGGGGGCGTAGCCCGGTGCGACCGGGTAGGCCTCCGGCCGCTCCGGGTCCAGTAGGGCCAGGCGCCGGTCGCGCACCAGACGGCCGAGCCGGTCGGCGGCCGCACGCGCGCGTGTGCGGTCGGGTGCCGAGTCCAGGAAGGTGACGGCCGCCTCGATCTCGTACGGATGGGAGGTCGCCAGGGACTCGACCCGCTGCCAGCAGAAGTCGGTGGCCCGGAACAGCCAGGCGTGCCACACCTCGTTGTGGTGCAGCAGGCCCACCACCGGTCCGGTGGCCAGGAGGTCGCTCGGCGGGTCGTCCACGATCGGCACGAAGGGGGCCGCCGGATAGCCGCGCTGACCGGGATGGACCGCGGGCAGCGCGCCGTCGGAGGTGGAGACGGAGGTCAGATAGCGGCACACGCGCTCCACCCGCTGTCCGCCGCAGCGGCCGAGGGTGTCCAGCACACGCAGCGCGTGCGCGGTGTGCAGCGGCTGGCTGACGGGGCCGCGCAGATCGGGCTCCAGCGCGTGACCGTACCCGCCGTCCTCGTTGCGGTAGGCGTCCAGCGCGGTCTCCACCGGATCCGCGCCGCCGTTCAGGAAGTGGTACGCGAAAAGCCGCTGCTCCAGCACGCGCGCGGTGAGCCACACGAAGTGCTCGGCGCGGAACAGCGGGGAGGACGCCGGGGGCGGCGGAGGAGAAGGGGGAGAAGGGGGAGCTCCGGTCTCGGCCATGCGTCAGACCGTAGGGCGGAAAGCGGTCTCCCCAGGTGGCCCCGGAACGAGGTCACCCGCAGGGGCGGGATACTGGGATCATGCGGTTGACGGTCTTCTGGGAGCGGATGGCGGAGCACTTCGGCACGGGGTACGCCGACACCTTCGCGCGCGACCACGTGATGTCGGAGCTCGGCGGGCGCACGGTGCACGAGGCGCTGGCGGCCGGCTGGAACGCGAAGGACGTGTGGCGCGTGGTGTGCCAGGTCATGAACGTCCCGCGGGAGAGGCACTGACCGGACCCGAGGATCACGGGCCGGTGCCGGGCCGCCGGCGGCGTCGGCGAGACTTGCACCGTGGCACCCACTGACGAGACCGGGCAGACGACCCCGCACGCATCCCCGTTCGCTACGACGCCGCCTCCCCGGTCTCCGGTACCGGCCGAGGGCGCAGCCGGGCCGGGCGCCCGCATGCCCCGCTGGCTGCCGCGGGCCATGGTGCTCGCGATCGGCCTCGTCGCCGCCTTCCAGCTCGGCAGCTGGGCCTTCCACCAGCTGACCGGCCTGCTCCTCAACGTCCTCATCGCGTTCTTCCTGGCCCTCGCCATCGAGCCCGCGGTCAGCCGCATGGCCTCCCGCGGGATGCGGCGGGGGCTCGCGACCTTCCTGGTCTTCCTCGGTCTGACGATCGCGTCGGCGGGCTTCGTGACGCTGCTCGGCTCGATGCTCGCCGGGCAGATCATCAAGATGGTCGAGGGCTTCCCGGAGTACCTCGACTCCGTCATCAACTGGGTCAACACCACGTTCCACACCGAGCTCAGACGGGTGGACGTGCAGGAGGGACTGCTCCACTCCGACTGGTTGCGCAAGTACGCGCAGAACAGCGCCGCGGGCGTGCTCGACGTGTCCGCCCAGGTGCTCGGAGGCCTGTTCCGGCTGCTGACGATCGCGCTGTTCTCGTTCTACTTCGCCGCCGACGGTCCGCGGCTGCGCCGCACCATCTGCTCCCTGCTGCCGCCCGCCCGCCAGGCGGAGGTGCTGCGCGCGTGGGAGATAGCGGTCGACAAGACCGGCGGCTATCTGTACTCGCGCGGCCTGATGGCACTCGTCTCGGGGATCGCCCACTACGTCCTGCTCCAGGCCCTGGGAGTGCCGTACGCGCTCGTGCTCGGTGTCTGGGTGGGTCTGGTCTCGCAGTTCATCCCGACCATAGGGACCTATCTCGCGGGCGCCCTGCCGATGCTGATCGCCTTCACGGTCGACCCCTGGTACGCGCTGTGGGTGCTGGTCTTCGTGGTGGTCTACCAGCAGTTCGAGAACTACATGCTGCAACCCAAGCTGACCGCGAGGACCGTGGACATCCACCCCGCGGTCGCCTTCGGCTCGGTCATCGCGGGCACCGCCCTGCTCGGCGCCGTGGGCGCGCTGATCGCCATTCCCGCGGTCGCCACCCTCCAGGCCTTCCTGGGCGCCTATGTGACGAGGTACGCCGTCACGGACGACCCCCGCGTACACGGCCACCGCGGACGCGGCCCGGTGCCGGGCCTGCTCGCCCGCGCGCGCCGGCTGTGGCGCGCCCGGTAGGGCGTGCTCGGTAGGGCGTGCTCGGTAGGGCGTGCTCGGCAGGGCGTGCTCGGCAGGGCGTACTCGGCAGGACGTGCTCGGCAGGACGTGCTCGGCAGGGCGCCGCCGGGTGCGCTTGACACGAAAATCGAACATCCATTCTCATGGAAGCTCCGGCGAGGCTCAACGGAAGGGATTTCGCCCCGGTTCGGGGGGAGAAGTGCCTGAGTTATCCACAGGCCGGACGTGCGTCGGGGCGCATTGTCAGTGGCAGGCGTTAGCGTCTTTGACGTGAAGCGATCGACTCAAGCAAACCGGGTGGAACCCATGGCAGGAACCGACCGCGAGAAGGCGCTCGACGCCGCGCTCGCACAGATTGAACGACAATTCGGCAAGGGCGCGGTCATGCGCATGGGCGAGCGGTCGAAGGAGCCGATCGAGGTCATCCCGACCGGGTCGACCGCGCTCGACGTGGCCCTCGGCGTCGGTGGCCTGCCGCGCGGCCGAGTCGTGGAGATCTACGGACCGGAGTCCTCCGGCAAGACGACCCTGACCCTGCACGCGGTGGCGAACGCGCAGAAGGCGGGCGGCCAGGTCGCGTTCGTGGACGCGGAGCACGCCCTCGACCCCGAGTACGCGAAGAAGCTCGGCGTCGACATCGACAACCTCATCCTCTCCCAGCCGGACAACGGCGAGCAGGCCCTGGAGATCGTGGACATGCTGGTCCGCTCCGGCGCCCTCGACCTCATCGTCATCGACTCCGTCGCCGCGCTCGTCCCGCGCGCGGAGATCGAGGGCGAGATGGGCGACAGCCACGTGGGTCTCCAGGCCCGGCTGATGAGCCAGGCCCTGCGCAAGATCACCAGCGCGCTCAACCAGTCCAAGACCACCGCGATCTTCATCAACCAGCTCCGCGAGAAGATCGGCGTGATGTTCGGCTCCCCGGAGACCACGACCGGTGGCCGGGCCCTGAAGTTCTACGCCTCGGTGCGCATCGACATCCGCCGTATCGAGACCCTGAAGGACGGCACGGAGGCGGTCGGCAACCGGACCCGCTGCAAGGTCGTCAAGAACAAGGTCGCGCCGCCCTTCAAGCAGGCCGAGTTCGACATCCTCTACGGCCAGGGCATCAGCCGCGAGGGCGGTCTGATCGACATGGGCGTGGAGCACGGCTTCGTCCGCAAGGCCGGCGCCTGGTACACGTACGAGGGCGACCAGCTCGGCCAGGGCAAGGAGAACGCGCGCAACTTCCTCAAGGACAACCCCGACCTGGCCAACGAGATCGAGAAGAAGATCAAGGAGAAGTTGGGCGTCGGCGTACGGCCGCAGGAGCCGGCCGCGGAGCCGGGCGCGGACGCCGCGGTCACCACCGCCGCGGACGACGCGGCCAAGACGGCGCCCGCCAAGGCCACCAAGCCCAAGGCCTCCTCGGCCAAGAGCTGACCCGTGACACGGCGAACCGACTGGGCCGAGTACGAGCACGAGCAGGCGTACGAGCACGCCGCCTTCGGTGCCCCACGGGGGAGGGGCACCGGGGACGCGCTCGGCTCGGGCACGGACGGAGACGGCGTGCACGGGGATGCCGAGCCGGACGCTGGTGTGCCTTGGGGCGACGGCGGACAGCGGCGCGCTGGTGGCCCACCCGTGAGTGGTGCGCGCCGGGGCGGCTCGCGTGACGGCGGGTCGCACGGTGGACGCGGACGCCGTCGGCGCGGCTTCGGCGAGGCGTCCGCCGAGGACGGGGGCGATGACGGGGGCACCTTCTCCCTGCCGAGGGCTGAGCAGGGGGAGCCTCCGGGGGACCCGGTGGAGCGGGCGCGCGCCATCTGCCTGCGCCTGCTCACCGGGACCCCGCGCACCCGCAAGCAGCTCGCGGACGCCCTGCGCAAGCGGGAGATCCCGGACGAGGCGGCGGACGAGGTCCTGTCCAGGTTCGAGGAGGTCGGGTTGATCGACGACAGCGCGTTCGCGGACGCCTGGGTGGAGTCCCGGCACCACGGGCGCGGACTGGCCCGGCGCGCGCTCGCCCGGGAGCTGCGGACCAAGGGCGTCGACGCGGCGCTGATCGACGAGGCGGTCGGCCGGCTCGACGCCGATCAGGAGGAGGCCACCGCGCGCGAACTCGTCGCCCGCAAACTGCGCTCCACCCGCGGCCTCGACCGCGACAAACGACTGCGCCGCCTCGCCGGGATGCTCGCCCGCAAGGGCTACTCCGAGGGCCTGGCCCTGCGCGTGGTCCGGCAGGCGCTGGAGGAGGAGGGCGAGGACACGGACTTCCTGGCCGACGAGGGGTACTGAGCCGGCGCCCGCCGGGCGGCCTGCGCCGGGAGACACTGACACCACGGGGAGCGCGCGGGCCTGGCGTGCGACTCCCTCTACGACGACTGAACGCGGCCGTCCCACGGCGTCACCGGCAGCCCGGCCGAGCGCCATGCCTGGAAGCCGCCCACCAGGTCGGTCGCCCGGAGCAGCCCCAACTGGTGCAGGGAAGCGGCCGCGAGACTCGACGCGTAGCCCTCGTTGCAGACGACGACCACGCGCAGATCGTGGCCGGTGGCCTCGGGGACACGGTGGCTGCCCAGCGGGTCCAGCCGCCACTCCAGTTCGTTGCGCTCCACGACGAGGGCGCCCGGTATCAGGCCGTCCCGCGAACGCAGCGCGGCGTAGCGGATGTCCACCAGGAGCGCGTCGCCGGCGCGGGCGGCCGCGTACGCGTCGCGCGCCTCGACGCGCTCGTAACCCCGGCGGATCCGCTCCAGCAACTCATCGATTCCGACGGGTGGTTGGGGTGTGCTCACTGCCAGTCCTCCGGGCGCTCGACCTGTTCCAGGCGCAGTGTCTGCCCGGTGCGGCTGTAGCGGCGGATGCGGGGCAGCGGCGGATGGTAGGCGTGCACGGAGACGGCGTGCCGGTCGGTGGACTCGTTGAGCACCTCGTGCACGTGGTGGCGGCCGAAGGAGCGGCCCCGCCCCGCCGGGAGCCGCCGTTCGCGGTCCACCCCCTCGGTCAGTTCGAGGGTCTTCCAGCCGTCGGTGGGCAGCCGGGCCGCGAGCGAGTTCTCCTTCAGCTCGCCCGCCGCGGTGACGAAGGCGCCCGCCGAGTCGGCGTGGTCGTGCCAGCCCGTGCCGGTGCCGGGCGGCCAGCCGATCAGCCAGGCCTCACTGCCGCCGGGCCCCTCCAGGCGCACCCAGGTGCGGCCCTCCGGGTCGAGCGGAAGCGAGGCGATCAGCCCGGTGTCGGCGGCGGTGCGCCGCACGAAGTCGAGGAGTTCCGCCTGCGTCGGCGCCCGTACGGAGGGCGCGGACACGGCGGGTGGGGAAGCGTCAGGGGAGAGATCGGGAGCCGAGGGGCCGAGGGGCGAGACAGACACGTGCACCGTCCTGAAGAGCGTTCGCGAAAGGCGCGCGGCGGCACAGGGCACGGACGAAGGACGTACGGGAGTGTGCGAATGAGGCGGCGCGCCGGGGGAGGGAAAGCGAGTTCAACAGGCCGGACGACACACGCAGCCCGCATAGCGGACGAGGTCCATGTGGACCCTCCGCCACAGGCGCACATCGGTGTCGGTCACGTTCCGGAGTAGACCACGGCGGTACCGACCGGTCAACTCGCCGCCACCCTGTGGACCGCACGGCGCGTACGGTCCACAGGGCTCCGCGGTCAGCGCGCGCCCGCCTCGGCACGGTCCTCGGCATGTCCGGCGCCGCCCAGCGCCGTCTCCGCCGCGGTGTACAGGTCGGCCGGGCGCACCCCGCTCAGCGCGGTGACCAGGTGCCCGTCGGGTCGTACCAGGAGGACGGTGTGGGGAGCGGCGCCCGGGTAGCTCTCGGCGACCAGCAGTTCGGCGGGGTGCGGCAGCGCGGTCACCGCGGCGGCCAGCCGGGGCATGAGGCCGGCGCTCACCCAGTGCCGGCGCTCCCACACACCCGTGCCCGGCGCGATCAGCACCACGAGCAGCGCGCCGTGGCCCAGCCGGTCCCTCAGCGGCACGAAGGAACCGTCCTCCGCGGTGACCACCACGTCGGCGACCGGAGCGCCGGCCGGCGTGTCCACCAGCACCTCTCCGTCGAGGGGCGAGGGTGTGAGCGGTGAGCCGACGTACGCCCCCGGCGCGCCCAGCGGTCCGCGCCCCAGATGTCCGTCCATCAGCAGGGCGTCGTGTCCACGGCCGGACCCGGGCACGAGGGACCGCAGTCCGCCGCCCCCGCGCAGCACCGGCAGCAGCTGGTCGGCGGCGCGCAGCCGGGCGGCGACGATCGCGCGCCGTTCGGTCTGGTAGCTGTCCAGCAGCCCCTCGTGCGGCCCGTGGTGCCAGGCCGGCGCCAGCTTCCAGGCGAGGTTGTCGGCGTCCCGCAGGCCCTCGTCGAGACCCTGGGTGCCGAGCGCGCCCAGCAGGTGGGCCGCGTCCCCGGCGAGGAAGACCCGCCCGGCGCGCCAGCGGCGGGCCACCCGGTGGTGGACCGTGTGGACTCCGGTGTCCAGGAGTTCGTACGACGGCGAGGTTTCGCCGGTCCAGCCGGTGAGGGTCTCCCGGATGCGGGCGAGCAGCAGTTCGGGTGTGACCAGGTCCTTGCCGGGCGGCAGCAGCCAGTCCAGCCGCCATACGTCGTCCGGGAGCGGACGGGCGGCGATCTCCCCGGCGAAGGGGCCCGTCGTCCGCCACGGCGGCAGCCGGTGGAGGAACGCTTCGCCGGGCGGGGGCAGTTCGGTGCGCACCGCGGCGACGGCGTGCCGCTCGACGGCCGTACGGCCGGGGAAGCGGATGTCCTGGAGCTTGCGCACGGTCGAACGCGGGCCGTCGCAGCCGACCAGGTAACTGCCGCGCCACCACGTGCCGCCCGGGCCGCGGGTGTGGACGGTGACCCCCGTGGACTCCTGCTCCATGCTGTCGAGGCGGCTGTCCACGGCGAGTTCGATCAGCGGTTCGCGGGAGACGGCCGCGCGCAGGGCGCCGGTCAGCACGTGCTGGGCGATGTGCAGCGGTGCGGGTTCGGCGTCGTCGAAGGCGATCTCGCACATCACCTGTTTGCGCCGCAACGACCGCCATCCGGCCCAACGGAGCCCGGCCCCGCCGAGCGGCGCACCGGCCAGACGCTCCACGAGCGCGGTGGTGTCCTCGCGCAGGACGACCGTGCGCGCGGCGCGCGGCGCGTCCGCGCCGGGTCCCTCGTCGAGTACGACGGACGGCACCTCCTGACGCGCCAGCGCCAGGGCGAGCGTGAGCCCGACGGGCCCCGCTCCGACAACGATCACCGGGTCCACGGCGCGGCGCCCCCTGCCAGCAGTGGTGTCCAGGGGGTCACAGGTGAACAGGAAGCCGGAGCACGGTGCACGATCACAGAACGTATGCAACAGACTGGGCGCCAGCCGGTCAAGCGGGACGCACGCCGGTGCTCCAGGTGCGCGGTGGCGTGCGCCGTGCGGCGGCTCGTGAGCGCGGCCGACCGCCGTGCTCCTTGCTCGGCGCCGAACGCCGGCGGGGGTGCGGCGGCACCAGCCACCGCACCCCCGCCGGGTGCCCCCAAAAGGCCTTACGGCCCGTCAGATCGTGCCGCCCGTACCCGTTCCGTAGGTGCCGCCGACCTGGGCGGGGTTGACCTCCTCGTCGTCCGCGGCGAGGACGACGCCGGTGCTCCTCTTGCTGCGACGCAGCCTGCGCTCGAGCCAGCTCGCGAAGCTGGTGAGGGCGAAGTTGAGCAGGATGAAGATGACGGCCACCACGATGAAGCTGGCGATGACGTTGGCGTAGTTGGCCGCGAGCGTGTTGCGGTTGTTCAGCAGCTCGGTGAAGCCGAGCATCACCCCGCCCAGCGCGGTGTCCTTCACGATGACGACCAACTGGCTGACGATGGCCGGCAGCATGACGGTGACCGCCTGCGGGAGCAGGATGCTGCTCATCGTCTGGCCCTTGCGCAGACCGATCGCGTAGGCGGCCTCCGTCTGCCCCTTGGGGAGGGCCAGGATGCCGGCACGTACGACCTCGGCGAGAACCGAGGCGTTGTAGAGCACCAGGCCGGTGATGACTGCGTAGAGGGGGCGCTCGTCGCTGGCGATGCCCGTGGAGCGCACGTAGAACTCGTTGGCGAACAGCATCAGCAGCAGTACCGGGATCGCCCGGAAGATCTCGACCACCACACCGGCCGGAACCCGGATCCACCGGTGGTCGGACAGCCGGGCTATGCCGAAGACCGCGCCCAGCGGAAGGGCGATGATCATGGCAAGCGCCGCGGCCTTCAGGGTGTTGCCGAGACCGGGCAGCAGGTACGTCGTCCAGGCCGCGGAGGTGGTGAAGGGCTGCCACAGGTCCCACTTGAGCTGGCCCTTGTCGTTCATTGTCGACCAGACCCACCACACGAGCAGCGCGAGCAGGCCGACGAAGACGACCGAGAGGACGACATTGCGCCGCTTGGCCCGGGGGCCGGGGGCGTCGTAGAGAACGGAACTCATCGCTTCACCGCCAGTCGCTTGCCGAGCCAGCCGAGGAAAAGGCCGACGGGCAGGGTCAGAACCACGAACCCGAGGGCGAAGACGGCGCCGATGGCGAGTGTCTCGGCCTCGTTCTCGATCATCGTCTTCATCAGGTAGGCGGCCTCGGCCACACCGATCGCGGCCGCCACGGTCGTGTTCTTGGTCAGTGCGATCAGTACGTTGGCCAGCGGTCCGATGACCGCGCGGAACGCCTGCGGCAGCACGATGAGCCGCAGGGACTGGCTGAAGTTGAGCCCGATCGCGCGCGCCGCCTCCGCCTGCCCGACCGGCACGGTGTTGATGCCGGAGCGCAGCGCCTCGCAGACGAACGCCGCGTGGTAGGCGACGAGCCCGAGCACCGCCAGCCGGAAGCCCTGGACCTTGAAGTCGGACGCGCCCATCGTCACTCCGAAAGTGTCGGCGAGGCCGATGGAGGTGAAGACGATGAGCACCGTCAGGGGGATGTTCCGGAAGATGTTGACGTATGCGGTGCCGAAGCCGCGCATCAGCGGAACCGGGCTGACCCGCATCGCGGCCAGCATGGTGCCCCAGACCAGCGAGCCCAGGGCGGAGAGGACGGTGAGTTTCACCGTCATCCAGAACGCCCCTAGGACGTCGTAACCTTGAAGAAAGTCGAACACGATCTCCCGCGCTTCCGGGTGTGTGGCGTACGAGGAGGGCGTGGCGCGCCGCCGCCGTGAGCGCGGCGGGCGGCGGCGCGCCCATGGAACCCTGCGAGGCCTGCGGATCCCTGCTTACCGGACGAGCCGGGTCACTTGACGATGTTGCCGATCTTCGGCGCGGGCTCGTTCTTGTAGTTCGCCGGGCCGAGGTTCTTCTTGATCGCGGCATCCCACGCACCGTCGCTGACCATCTTCTCCAGCGCGGAGTTGATCTTGTCCACGGTCGCGGTGTCGCCCTTCTTGACACCGATGCCGTAGTTCTCGTTGCTCAGCTTGAGCCCGGCGAGCTTGAACTGGCCCTTGTACTTGTCCTGGGAGGCGTAGCCCGCGAGGATCGAGTCGTCGGTGGTCAGCGCGTCGACGGCACCGCTCTGCAGGCCGGCGATGCACTCCGAGTAGCCGCCGTACTCCTTCAGGTCGGCCTTCGGGGCGATCGACTTCTGCACGTTCTGCGCCGAGGTGGAGCCGGTCACGGAACACAGCTTCTTGCCGTTGAGGTCCGTGCCCTTGGAGATGTCCGAGTCCGCCTTGACCAGCAGGTCCTGGTGGGCCAGCAGGTACGGCCCGGCGAAGTCGACCTTCTGCTTGCGCTCGTCGTTGATCGAGTACGTGGCCACGATGAACTTCACGTCGCCGCGGGCCAGCGCGTTCTCACGGTCGGCGCTCTTGGTCTCGACCCACTCGATCTGGTCGGCCTTGTAGCCGAGTTCCTTGGCCACGTAGGTGGCCACGTCCACGTCGAAACCGGCGTAGGAGCCGTCGGGCTGCTTCAGGCCCAGGCCGGGCTGGTCGAACTTGATGCCGACCTTGATCTTGCCGCCACCACCCGACGACCCCTCGTCCTTCTTGTCGTTCGAGCCACACGCCGTCGCAGAGAGGGCGAGGGCGAGGACGACGGCCGAGGCGGCGGTGACCTTGCGGAGCTTCATGTGAACTTCCTTCGGTGTTGAGGAGATGCGGAGCCGTCGGGACGGCGACGGCACGATCAGGGGCCGGTGGCGCACGGCGTCACCGGCGGGGCCGTCGCGTCAGTGGTGCAGGATCTTCGAAAGGAAGTCCCTGGCCCGGTCGCTGCGCGGGTTGCTGAAGAACTGGTCGGGCGCAGCCTGTTCGATGATCCGGCCGTCGGCCATGAAGACCACCCGGTTTGCAGCCGATCGGGCGAAGCCCATCTCGTGGGTGACGACGACCATCGTCATGCCGTCCCGGGCGAGTTGCTGCATGACCTCCAGCACCTCGTTGATCATCTCCGGGTCGAGCGCGGAGGTCGGCTCGTCGAACAGCATGACCTTCGGGTCCATGGCCAGCGCCCGTGCGATGGCCACGCGCTGCTGCTGGCCACCGGAGAGCTGCGCCGGGTACTTGTCGGCCTGCGCGCCCACTCCGACCCGGTCGAGCAGCTCGCGGGCCCGCTCCTCGGCCTTCTTCCTGTCCGTGCGGCGGACCTTGACCTGGCCGAGCATCACGTTCTCGAGCACGGTCTTGTGCGCGAAGAGGTTGAAGGACTGGAAGACCATGCCGACGTCGGCGCGCAGCCGGGCCAGCTCCTTGCCCTCCTGGGGCAGCGGCTTGCCGTCGATATTGATGGTGCCCGAATCGATGGTCTCCAGGCGGTTGATGGTGCGGCACAGGGTGGACTTCCCGGACCCGGAGGGCCCGATGACCACGACGACCTCGCCGCGGGTGATCGTCAACTCGATGTCCTGGAGTACGTGCAACGCGCCGAAGTGCTTGTTGACGCTCTTCAGGACGACCAGATCGGCGGTCGAGGCCACGTCTTCCTTGGCCATCGATACTTCGGTCATCGCTTTCAGGCTCCGTCCTCCTCGGTTTCGGGGGACAGTAATGACCGATGCGACCTGCGTCATTACATCTGAGGGAGATCTGAGCATCACGATCCGGTAGCGGGCGTACACATGTCGTAGCGTGACCGGGCGGGGTGCGTACCGGCTGGATAACGACACACGGTGCGCAACCGGAACCCTCTTGACGCCGTCCTCGTCCATCGGCGTCACTGCCATGGTGCATGCGCGCGTGCACGACGTTTACAGGCTGTGACCGTATGACACATGAACCGGAGGGGGCCGGAATGCGACTGCTCCTCGTCGAGGACGACAACCACGTCGCCGCCGCCCTGTCCGCGGTCCTGGCGCGGCACGGGTACGACGTCACGCACGCCCGCAGCGGTGAGGAGGCCCTCCAGGCGCTCGTCCCCGAGAGCGCCTGCTTCGGCGTGGTCCTGCTGGACCTGGGCCTGCCCGACCAGGACGGCTACGAGGTCTGCGCCAGGATCCGCAAGCGCACCAGCATTCCCGTGATCATGGTCACCGCCCGCTCCGACGTCCGCTCCCGGATCCACGGCCTCAACCTCGGCGCCGACGACTACGTGGTGAAGCCCTACGACACCGGCGAACTGCTCGCCCGTATCCACGCCGTCAGCCGCCGCACGGCCCACGAGGACGCGAACGCCGGGGGCGAGAGCACGCTGCGCCTGGGCGCCGTGCACATCGAACTGCCCACCCGGCAGGTCAGCGTGGACGGCGCGGTCGTCCAGCTCACTCGCAAGGAGTTCGACCTGCTCGCGCTGCTCGCCCAGCGCCCCGGGGTGGTCTTCCGGCGGGAGCAGATCATCAGCGAGGTTTGGCAGACAAGTTGGGAGGGCACCGGACGGACCCTGGAGGTGCACGTCGCCTCCTTGCGCTCCAAGCTGCGCACGCCGGCGCTCATCGAGACCGTACGCGGCGTCGGTTACCGCCTCGTCGCCCCGGCCGCCTAGCGGGGACGGGTGAGTTCACGTCTGCTGCCGCTGCTCATCGTCCTGATGGCGGCCGTCCTGCTCGCCCTCGGCGTCCCGCTCGCCGTCAGTGTCGCCGGAGCCGAGCAGCAGAAGGCGGTCGTGGACCGCATCGACGACGCCGCGCGTTTCGCCGCCCTGGCCCAGTTCGTCACCGACGGGACCAGCGGTCCCCGACGCACGGTCCCGGACGAGCGGTTGGAGACCCTGCGCCGCGAGCTCGGCAGCTACCACGGGGTCTACGACATCCGGGCCGGCGTCTTCTACCGGACCGGCATCCCGATGGCCAACGCCCCGGCCGACTGGTCGCTGCCCGCGTTCGGCGAGGTCCGCGACGCCTTCGACGAGGCACTGCTGAGCCGGCGCAGCCACGACCCGGAACAGGTCTGGCCCTGGCAGCGCCACCGGCTCGTCGTCGCCTCCCCCGTGATCCGGGACGGTGACGTCGTCGCGGTCGTCGTCACCGACTCGCCGACCGGGCAGGTGCGTTCGCGGACCGTGCACGGGTGGCTGCTCATCGGCACCGGCGAGATCGCCGCGATGCTGCTCGCCGTCGGCGCGGCACTGCGGCTGACCGGCTGGGTGCTCAGACCCGTGCGGATCCTCGACGCCACCACCCACGACATCGCCACCGGGCGGCTGAAGTCCCGGGTGGCGGCCGCCGGCGGGCCGCCCGAACTGCGGCGGCTCGCCCGGTCGTTCAACGAGATGGCGGACAATGTCGAGGACGTGCTGGAACAGCAGCGCGCCTTCGTCGCCGACGCCTCGCACCAGTTGCGCAATCCGCTCTCCGCGCTGCTGCTGCGCATCGAGCTGCTCGCGCTCGAACTGCCCGAGGGCAACGAGGAGATCGCCTCCGTGCGCACCGAGGGCAAACGCCTCGCCCAGGTCCTGGACGACCTGCTCGACCTGGCGCTCGCCGAGCACGCGGAACCGGATCTGACGCTCATCGACATCGGGGAGCTGGCCGCCGAGCGGGTGGCGGCCTGGGCGCCGGCCGCCGAGGCCAAGGGGGTGCGACTGGTCGGCGACTGCCCGGCCACCACGGGCTGGGCCGACCCCGTGGCGCTGTCGTCCGCGCTGGACGCGGTGATCGACAACGCGGTGAAGTTCACGCCGGGCGGCGAGAGCGTCGAGGTGACGGTCTCCTTCAACCGCGAAACGTCGACGATCGTGGTCGCCGACCACGGTCCCGGCCTCACCGACGAGGAGATCGCCCGGGTCGGCGACCGCTTCTGGCGCAGCGGACGCCACCAGAACATCAACGGCTCCGGCCTCGGCCTGTCCATCTCCCGCGCGCTGCTCGCGGCGGGCGGCGGCTCGATCTCCTACGTCCGGCACCGGGAGGAGGAGCCGCGCGGGCTGCGGGTGACGGTGGCCGTGCCGAGGTCGGTGCCTACGGCTTGACCGAGCGGTAGTAGCGCCGCGCGCCCTCGTGCAGGGCCAGCGGGTCGGTGTAGATCGCGGTGCGCAGGTCGACCAGCTGGGCGGAGTGGACGTGGGCGCCGATGCCGTCGCGGCTCTTGATGACGGTGCGGGTCACCCACTCCGTCAGCCTCGGGTCCATGTCCTTGCGCGTCATCAGCACGTTGGACACGGCGATCGTCGGCACGGTCGCGCCCTTCTGGGCCGACGGGTACGCCGACTCCGGCATGTTGGTGGCGCGGTAGTAGCGTGTGGCGCCGCCCTCGGCGTGCAGCCTGGCCACCAGCTCGGCCTCGATCGGCACGAAACGGAACGCGAACTTCTCGGCCAGCCGCCGCAGACCGTCCGTCGGCAACCCGCCCGACCAGAAGAACGCGTCGAGCTCGCCCCGCCGCAGCCGGTCCGGAGCGGTGCCGATGCCGTCGCCCATCGGGCGGATGTCCGTCTCCGGGTCGATCCCGGCCGTCCTGAGCACCCGCTCGGCGATCAGCCGGACACCGGACTCCGGCGGCCCGACCGACACCCGCTTGCCGCGCAGGTCCGACACGGAGCGGATGTGCGAGTCGCTGGGGACGACGAGCTGCACGTAGTCGTCGTAGAGGCGGGCCACACCGCGCAGCCGCGCGGCACCCGGGCCGTGGTTCACCTCGTACGTCTCCACCGCGTCCGCCGCGGCGATGGTGAAGTCGGCCCGGCCGGTCGCCACCCGCGCGACGTTCTCCTGTGAGCCGTCGCTGGTCAGCAGCCGCACCTTCAGATCGGGCATGTCCTTGGCGAACGCGGTGCGCAGCCGCACGCCGTACTCCTGGTAGACCCCGCGCAGGGTTCCCGTGCTGAAGGTGATCGTCCCGCTCGGCGGGGCTTCGCCCAGGGGCAGCAGCCACCACAGCAGCAGCCCGAGGACCACGACCCCGGCGGCCGTGCCCTGGAGGCCGCGGCGTCGTCCGATGCGGGGGAACGGCTTTGGCATGCGCGCGATCCTGCCAGTGGGACGGCGTGCTGACCAGGGGCGGGCGGCCCGGCGGGTGGCCGGTGCCGTCCGGGCCGGCGGCTAACCTCGCGGGTATGAGTTCCTCGCCCGCCGATCTGGTCCGTGAGTTCCACCGTGCCTTCGGGCTCGACGCCCGCCCCACGCCCACCCGGGTGCCGCCGGAGCTCGCCGCGCACCGCGGGGAACTGCTCGCGGAGGAGGCGGCCGAGGTCGCGGAGGTCTCGGTCGGCGGCCCGCTCGACCGGCTCGCGCACGAGCTGGCGGACGTCGTGTACGTGGCGTACGGCACCGCCCTGGTGCACGGCATCGATCTCGACGAGGTGATCGCCGAGATCCACCGCGCCAACATGACCAAGCTCGGCCCGGACGGCCGGGTCGCCCGCCGCGCCGACGGCAAGGTGCTCAAGGGAGAGCACTACGTGGCGCCCGACGTGTCGGCCGTGCTGCGCCGGCAGGGCTGGGTCCCCGACGGCGCCTGACGCGGGCTGCGTACGTCCGGGCCGGCGGGCCACCGCGGTGAGGACCGGGCGCACCGCACGGCGAGCACCAGTGCGAGCGCGGACAGCGTGGCCGCGTCCTTGAACGCCCTGCGGGTCGAGGCGTCCAGCTGCGGGAAGGTGAACTGGGGCACCTGCGGGACGAGCGCGACCCAGAACCACGGCGAACGCGTCACCGAGTCCGCCTCCAGCGCCCCGGCGACCAGCAGCGGCACCACGACGACCAGGTAGTGGTCGTAGGACGGCCGGGACACCAGGTAGGAGGCCAGCATCAGCAGCGCGGCCGTGTCCGTGAGCCGCGCCGGACCGGGATCGGCGCGCAGCCAGCGCAGCCCGGCGCAGAGCACACCGGCCGCCGCCGCGGTCAGGGCCACCGCCTCGGCCGGGACGGGCGGCAGCCCCAGCCGCGGCAGCACCGCCGGCAGGGAGGAGTCGAACGGCCGCATCAGACCGTCCCCGCCCTTGAGCAGGAAGGGCAGCGTGCGAGTGAAGAAGCCGCCCGGGTCCGGCATGATCAGGGCCGCGCCCAACGACAGGGCCAGGGGCACCGCCACCATCCAGGCCAGCGCCCGCCACCGCCGGGCCAGCACCAGCAGGACGACCACGGGCAGCAGCAGCGGCTTCACCGCCACCGAGAGGCCCAGGACCACCCCGGCCAGGTCCCAGCGGCCCCGGTCCGCCAGCAGCAGCGCCAGCGGCAACGCCAGGGCGCTGACCGCCGTCCAGTTCCCCAGGTTCACCAGGTGGCCGACCGGCGCCCAGCACAGCACCAGCCCCAGCAGCCCCAGCACCGCGAACCGGCTGCGCGCCGGCACCCGGAACAGGCGCACCGCACACCACCAGCCGCCCGCGATCAGGGCCACGCAGACGAGCGGGGCGGCGACGCGCACCACGGCCGCCGGCAGCGCGGCCTGCCCGGCGGCGAACAGCACGGCACTCGGCAGGTACAGGAAGCGCCGGTCGGTGTACGGAGCGCCACCGCCCAGCCAGATCTGCCCGGCATGGACGACGAAGGCGTTGTCCATGCCTCCCCGGGCGAACACGACGGCCACGCGCGCGGCGCGGGCGAACAGGACGACGGCGAGGAGGGCGACCGGGACCGGACCGGCCGGCCGCAGCAGCCATGCGCGCAGCACCGCGGTCGGGGGCCCTTCCGGCGCGGGTGCCCGCGGGGCGTCACGAAGCTCCGTCACCCGTGTCATTTTGGGTCAGTTGCCCCCATGCGGGGGGGAAGCGGCCGGTCGTGTCGCTGTCACGAGGGTGCAAAGCCCCCCGCGGCCGTCGCTCCCGTGGATCCGCGCGGTGCCCGGCCTGGAAGGGCGTGACGCTCCGCCGTCCCGGGGCCGTCCGGGAACCACCTACCCTTGACGCATGACCAGCAGCAGCGACCGGAGCCCCGCAGTGGACGTTCAAGGACCCAAGAGCTACGAGATCCGCACCTACGGGTGCCAGATGAACGTCCACGACTCGGAGCGGCTGGCCGGCCTGCTCGAGGACGCCGGCTACGTGCGGGCGCCGGAGGGGGCGGACGGCGACGCGGACGTCGTCGTCTTCAATACCTGCGCCGTCCGGGAGAACGCCGACAACCGGCTGTACGGCAACCTGGGCCGCCTGGCGCCGCAGAAGGCGAAGCGGCCCGGGATGCAGATCGCGGTCGGCGGCTGCCTGGCGCAGAAGGACCGGGACACCATCGTGAAGAAGGCGCCCTGGGTGGACGTCGTCTTCGGCACGCACAACATCGGCAAGCTGCCCGTCCTGCTGGAGCGCGCCCGCGTGCAGCAGGAGGCGCAGGTCGAGATCGCCGAGTCCCTGGAGGCGTTCCCCTCCACGCTGCCGACGCGGCGCGAGAGCGCGTACGCGGCCTGGGTCTCGATCTCCGTCGGCTGCAACAACACGTGCACCTTCTGCATCGTCCCCGCGCTGCGCGGCAAGGAGAAGGACCGCCGCCCCGGCGACATCCTCGCCGAGGTGGAGGCCCTGGTCGCCGAGGGCGTCTCCGAGATCACGCTGCTCGGCCAGAACGTCAACGCCTACGGCTCCGACATCGGGGACCGCGAGGCGTTCGGCAAGCTGCTGCGGGCCTGCGGGAACATCGACGGCCTGGAGCGGGTCCGCTTCACCTCGCCCCACCCGCGCGACTTCACCGACGACGTGATCGCCGCGATGGCCGAGACCCCGAACGTCATGCCGCAGCTGCACATGCCGCTCCAGTCCGGCTCCGACACGGTGCTGAAGGCGATGCGCCGCTCCTACCGGCAGGAGCGTTACCTCGGGATCATCGAGAAGGTCCGCGCCGCCATCCCGCACGCCGCGATCACCACCGACATCATCGTGGGCTTCCCCGGCGAGACCGAGGAGGACTTCGAGCAGACCCTGCACGTCGTGCGCGAGGCGCGCTTCGCGCAGGCGTTCACCTTCCAGTACTCCAAGCGTCCCGGCACCCCGGCCGCCGAGATGGACGACCAGATCCCCAAGGAGGTCGTCCAGGCGCGCTACGAGCGGCTGGTCGCGCTCCAGGAGGAGATCTCCTGGGAGGAGAACAAGCGGCAGGTCGGCCGCACGCTGGAGCTCATGGTCGCCGAGGGCGAGGGCCGCAAGGACGGCGCCACCCACCGTCTCTCCGGCCGCGCCCCCGACAACCGCCTGGTCCACTTGACCAAGCCCGAGCAGGACGTGCGTCCCGGCGACGTGGTCACCGTCGAGATCACGTACGCCGCCCCGCACCACCTCCTCGCCGAGGGTCCGGTGCTCGACGTGCGCCGCACGCGCGCGGGTGACGCGTGGGAGAAGCGCAACGCCGTCGAGGTCGCCCAGCCGGCCGGTGTCATGCTCGGCCTGCCGAAGGTGGGGGTGCCCGAGCCGCTGCCGGTCGCCGCGAACAGCGGCTGCGGCTGCGACTGACCCGTCGGGCGAGCGGCCGCCCGACGACCGGCCGTCCGACGGCGTTACCCTGCGGATCATGCTTGTCGCCGCCGCTGTCTGCCCCTGCCCGCCCCTCCTCGTGCCCGAGGTGGCCGCGGGAGCCGCACCCGAGCTGGACTCCGCCCGGGCCGCCTGCACGGACGCGCTGGGCGCGCTCGCCGCCGCCCGGCCCGACCTGCTGGTGGTCGTCGGACCCGCGGAGGCCTCCGGGCACGGCGTTTTTCCGGAGGGCACCCGGGGCTCGTTCCACGGCTTCGGCGTGGACCTGGAGGTACGGCTCGGCCGGGACACGGGCGCCGGGGCCGGGGGCGAGCTGCCGCCCTCGCTCGCCGTCGCCGCCTGGCTGCTGGAACGCACCGGCTGGTCCGACGCCCCGGTCGAGGGACTCGGTGTGGGGGAGTCGCCGGCGCCCGAGCGGTGTGCGGCGGCCGGCCGGGACCTCGCCGCGCGGGCCGGCCGCGTGGCGCTGCTGGTGATGGGCGACGCCAGCGCGCGGCGCACGCTCAAGGCGCCGGGCTATCTCGACGAACGGGCCGAACCCTTCGACGCGGGCATCGCCCGGGCACTGGGGGAGGCCGACACGTCGGCTCTCCTGGCGCTCGGCCGGGAGCCGGCGCACGAACTGAAGGCGTCGGGCCGGGCCCCCTGGCAGGTGCTGGCCGGAGCGGCCGAGGGCGCCGGTCTCTCCGGCGCGCTGCTCTACGACGACGCGCCGTACGGAGTGGGGTACCTGGTCGCGGCCTGGTCGTGAGCGAAACGCGGCGGACACGGCGGACGGCCGGGATGCGTCGCGCCTCCCGGCCGTCCGTCGACGCCTCTCAGGACGTGGGTGGCGGTCCCTCCGGCGGCGTGGGAGCGGAAGCGCCGCCCGGCGCCGCGCCGGTGCCCTGGTCCGGGCTCGTGCCCGCCTCCGGGGCCGTACGGCTCTCCGGGCTCGTCCCGCCCTTGTGGGCGAGCCGGTCCATGGCGCCCTTGGCCTTGTCCGTACCCGCGTGGATCTTGTCGCTGTACTTGCCCTTGGTCTTCTCGTCGACCACCTTCGCGGCCTTGTCGAGGTTGTGCCCGATCGTGCCCCCGTGGCGCTGGGCGAGGTCCGACACCTTCTCCTTCGCCGGGCCGATCCTGGCCTTCATGTTGTCCAGCAGACCCATGGTTCACCTTCCCTGACGGGGCGGATTCCTTCTCCCCCGCGGTCGAGTTCCCCTCCGGCCCTTCGACCACCGAAGGAGTCACGCAAAAACGCCCATACTCACTCGATACCCTACTCGTCCTACCCCGTCACCTGCCGTCACACGACTCGTGCGAGGCACCTCCTGCGGCGTTTGGGAGACTGGTGCGGTGAGCAGCGCACCCCCCGCCCCCCGCGTCATCGCCGTCGTCGGCCCCACTGCGGCCGGAAAGTCCGATCTGGGCGTCTTTCTGGCCCAGCGCCTCGGCGGCGAGGTCGTCAACGCCGACTCCATGCAGCTCTACCGAGGGATGGACATCGGCACCGCGAAGCTGACGCCCGAGGAGCGCGGTGGTGTGCCGCACCACCTGCTCGACATCTGGGACGTGACGGTCACGGCGTCCGTCGCCGAGTACCAGCGGCTCGCCCGGGAGCGGATCGACGCGCTGCTCGCCGAGGGGCGCTGGCCGGTCCTGGTCGGCGGCTCCGGCCTGTACGTCCGCGGGGCCGTGGACAACCTGGAGTTCCCCGGCACCGATCCCGAGGTGCGCGCCCGGCTGGAGGACGAGCTCACGCTGCGCGGCTCCGGCGCTCTGCACGCCCGCCTCGCCGCCGCCGACCCCGAGGCCGCGCGGGCGATCCTGCCCAGCAACGGCCGCCGGATCGTCCGGGCCCTCGAGGTGATCGAGATCACCGGCCGCCCCTTCACCGCGAACCTCCCGGGTCACGACTCGGTCTACGACACCGTCCAGATCGGCGTCGACGTCGCCCGCCCCGAACTCGACGAACGCATCGCGCGCCGGGTCGACCGCATGTGGGAGGCGGGGCTCGTGGACGAGGTGCGCGCGCTGGAGGCGCGGGGCCTGCGCGAGGGGCGTACGGCATCGCGTGCGCTCGGCTACCAGCAGGTGCTCGCGGCGCTCGCGGGGGAGTGCACGCTCGACGAGGCGCGCGCGGAGACCGTACGCGCCACGAAACGCTTCGCGCGGCGTCAGGACTCGTGGTTCCGGCGGGACCCCCGTGTGCACTGGCTGAGCGGGGCTGCGTCGGATCTCACAGAACTTCCGCATCTCGCCCTGGCGTTGGTCGAACGACCGGTTACAGCCTGATCACGTCATGGCATCGGGACGCCCAGGCCGTCATCCAGGCCTCCGGCGCCGTGCCATCATCAAGCTCGGATCGACCGAGTGAAGTCCTAGTTGGGAGGGCGCGTGGCGATGGAGGCCGGCCCTCGCGACACCGCACAAGACACCGACCGCATCACCGTGGAGCGCGGCGGCGCGGAACCGGACGACGACTCGTTGAGCCCCGACGGGCCCGACGAGACGCAGGGCGGCGTGACCGCGGACGGCCCCGGGCCCGAGGAGATGTTCGCGGGGCCCGAGGTGGAGGTCGAGCTGCGCCCGCAGCGGCGGCTGCGCATCTGGCAGTTGGCCCCGATCGTGGGCCTGGCCGTCGTCGGCTCCCTGATGTTCGCCTTCCCGCTGGCCTTCGACGGCGACAACGGCGCCGTGATCGCCATGCTGGGACTGCTGATCTGCTCGTGCTCGGCGGGCTGGGGCATGATGGCCGCCCGCCGCGTCGGCCACACCTGGCCGGGCCTGCCGCCGCGCGGTTCCGGGCGGCGCCTGGACTGGCGGGTGATCGGCGCGTACGTCCTCGTCGTCGCCGTGGTCGTGGTCCTGGCCGTCTGGCGGGTCGCCCGGCTCCGCTAGGCCGCACCGGGCCCCGGCTTCACCGGCCGCGCGCCCGGACCCCGGCTCCGCCAGTACCCGGGCACCGCCCCTGCCGCGGACCGGCCCCGCGGCCGCTGAACATGATCACCGGGTTGCCGGAGCGACCCCGTACGATCGAGCCATGAGCACGCGCATCCCCTTCCTCAAGGGCCACGGCACGGAGAACGACTTCGTGATCGTCCCGGACCCGGAGAACGCCGTCGAGCTGTCCCCGGCGGCCGTCGCCGCCCTGTGCGACCGCCGCGCGGGCATCGGCGGGGACGGGGTGCTGCACGTCGTGCGCTCCGCCGCGCACCCCGAGGCCCGCGGCATGGCGGCCGAGGCGGAGTGGTTCATGGACTACCGCAACGCCGACGGCTCCGTCGCGGAGATGTGCGGCAACGGCGTGCGGGTGTTCGCACGCTACCTCCAGCACGCCGGACACACGACGGAGGGCGACCTCGCGATCGCCACGCGCGGGGGCGTGAAGACGGTGCACATCGCCAAGGACGGTGACATCACCGTCGGCATGGGCCGGGCGAGGCTTCCCGAAGGGGACGTCACCGTGAGCGTCGGCGGCCGCAGTTGGCCCGCGCGCAACGTGAACATGGGCAACCCGCACGCGGTCGCCTTCGTCGACGACCTCGCCGACGCCGGCGATCTGCTCTCCCCGCCGCCCTTCAGCCCGGCCGCCGCCTACCCGGACGGCGTGAACGTCGAGTTCGTCGTCGACCGCGGTCCCCGCCACGTCGCCCTGCGCGTGCACGAACGCGGCTCGGGCGAGACCCGCTCGTGCGGCACGGGCGCGTGTGCCGTCGCCGTGGCGGCTGCCCGGCGCGACGGCGCCGACCCGACGGCCACCGGGACTCCGGTGACGTACACGGTGGACCTCCCCGGCGGAACGCTGGTGATCACCGAGCGGCCGGACGGCGAGATCGAGATGACCGGCTCCGCCGTGCTCGTCGCCGAGGGCGAGATCGACGCGAAGTGGCTTGAATCAGCGGCCGGCTGACGGTCGGGCGGCTGGATATCGCAGCCCTGACGGCCCATGGGAAGGTCATACGTATGCCTGGAGGCGGGAACGGGCGGCGAATCCACGGCTGGCCCCCTGTCAGGTGACTGGAAACCATAAACCTCCTGGCCATCGCTCGAATGGGTGATCCGTTTCACGCTCGTCGAGAGACGGCCGGTCGGGCGTGCTGGGCTCGGTAGCATCAATCACCGGCCCGGACGGGGGATCCGTAGCCAACCCCTGTGCCGAGTACGCCCTGGGGCGCCCCGTCCGCCGGTCCACGCAGCCGGAGGTGCCCATGAGTGCGGATGCCACGAATCCTGCGGCCCCGGGCCCGGTGGTTCCCGTGGAGCCACGGCGCAGGGCCCGCCCGCGGATCGACCTGCGCCGGCTCGGCCGTGCCGCACTGCTCGGGACGGCCGCCCGCGACCGGCTGCCGGACGCCATCGGCCACGTGGCAGAGGCCCATCGCGCGCACTACCCGGAAACGGACCTCGAGCCGCTGCGCCGCGCCTACGTCCTGGCCGAGTCCTCGCACCGCGGCCAGATGCGCAAGAGCGGCGAGCCCTACATCACGCATCCGCTCGCCGTGACCCTCATCCTCGCCGAACTCGGCGCCGAGACCACGACGTTGACCGCGTCTCTTCTGCACGACACCGTCGAGGACACCGATGTGACGCTGGACCAGGTCCGCGAGCAGTTCGGCGAGGAGGTCCGCTACCTCGTCGACGGCGTCACCAAGCTGGAGAAGGTCGACTACGGCGCGGCCGCCGAGCCCGAGACCTTCCGCAAGATGCTCGTCGCCACCGGCAACGACGTCCGCGTGATGTCGATCAAACTCGCCGACCGGCTGCACAACATGCGCACCCTCGGCGTGATGCGCCCGGAGAAACAGGCCCGTATCGCGAAAGTGACCCGGGACGTCCTCATCCCGCTCGCCGAACGGCTCGGCGTGCAGGCGCTCAAAACCGAGCTGGAGGACCTCGTCTTCGCGATCCTGCACCCCGAGGAGTACGCGCACACGCGGGAGTTGATCGCGGAGAACGCGGGCCGCCCGGGCGACCCGCTCACCGAGGTCGCCGAGCAGGTGCGCGGGGTGCTGCGCGAGGCGGACGTTCCCGCCGAAGTGCTCCTCAGACCACGGCACTTCGTCTCCGTGCACCGGGTCTCGCGCAAGCGCGGCCGACTGCGCGGCTGTGACTTCGGACGGCTGCTCGTGCTGGTGAACGAGGACGCCGACTGCTACGCCGTCCTCGGCGAGCTGCACACCTGCATGACGCCCGTCGTCTCGGAGTTCAAGGACTTCATCGCCGTACCCAAGTTCAACCTGTACCAGTCGCTGCACACCGCCGTGGCCCGCGAGGACGGACAGGTCGTCGAAGTCCTCATCCGCACCCACCAGATGCACAAGGTCGCCGAGGCCGGGGTCGTCGCACTCGGCAATCCCTACGCCCCTCCCGGGGAGGAGCACTCCGCGAGCGACGGCGAGCGCGCCGACCCCACCCGCCCCGGCTGGCTCTCCCGCCTCCTCGAATGGCAGCGGGCCGCGCCGGACCCCGACACCTTCTGGTCCACCCTGCGCGCCGACCTCGCCCAGGACCGCGAGATCACCGTCTTCCGGCCCGACGGGGGCACCCTGGGCCTGCCCGAGGGCGCCACGTGCGTGGACGCCGCGTACGCCCAGTACGGCGAGGACGCGCACGCGTGCATGGGCGCCCGCGTCAACGGCCGCCTGGCGACGCTGAGCACCGTCCTGAAGGACGGCGACTCCGTCCAGCTCCTGATGGGCCAGGACCCGGCCTCCGAGCCTTCCCGGGAATGGCTGGACCACGCCCACACCCCGGCCGCCCGCATCGCCATCCAACGCCGCCTGGCCACCCGTCAGTCGGCCGCGGACCTGGCCCAGGACGCAGGCGGGGACGCCGCACCGGCCGCGGGCAGTCCCGCGCGCGCCGACTCCTCCGCGGCTGCGCGGGCCGGCGCGGATCCCGGCCCGTCGCCGGTTCCGGTGCCCGCCGGAGCGGTCCCACCGGCCGGGCTCGACGTGCCGGGCGCCTTCGGGTTGGACACGGCGAGCGTCGTGGTCGTCGGCCGGCCCGACGCGGCCGCACGGCTCGCCGGCTGCTGCACACCCGTGCCGCCCGACGAGATCACCGGCTTCGCCGTGCGCGGGGGAATGGTGACCGTGCACCGCGTGGAATGCGCCGCGGTCGCGCGGATGAGGAACGCGGGGCGCGCGGAATTCGGCGTGCGCTGGGGGGAGACCGCCGCGTGCCGAGTCACGCTGCTCGCGGAATCGTTCGGCCGCCCCCACCTGCTGGCCGACCTCACCGAGGCCATCGCCCTCGAGGGCGTCGAGATCGTCTCCGCGACCGTGGCCCCGCCGGCCCAGCAGCGCGTCCGCCACACGTACACCCTCCAACTCCCCGACGCGGCGGGGCTCCCGGCCCTGATGCGCGCGATGCGCAACGTCCCGGGTGTCTACGACGTGAGCCGCACCCAGCCTCAGCCACCAGGGGTGTGAGCGGTAGGACCCCGCGCCTCCGCGGCCCTCGGCGTGCTCCCGTGGGGCTCTTTCGGGTGGGTTGGGCGCGCGTCGGCGCGGTGGGGCGGATGGGCGCTGGTAGCGGTGGTCCATGCCGCTCAGCCTTGGATCACGTGTCCCGCGTCGCCTGAAGGCGACCCTCCTCGCGTCCGCCGTCTCCGTCTGTCTCGTCGCCGTGAGTGCTCCGGCCGAGCCGCTGGGCGTTGGTGACCGGCTCTTCCCTCACCTGGGCAACCCCGGGTACGACGTGTCGTCGTACGACCTGTCGTTCACCTATGCCGGAGACAACGGCAAGCCGCTCCAGGCCGTCACCACGATCGACGCGTGGGCCACCGAGGACCTGGAGCGCGTGAACCTCGACTTCGCGCACGGCACGGTCGACGCCGTGGAGGTCGACGGACTGCCGGCCGAGTTCACCACCGCGGGCGAGGATCTCGTGGTCACCCCGAAGTTCCCGCTGCCGCAGAGCAGTTGGATGCGTGTCACCGTGCACCACACCAGCGATCCCGTGTCCGAGAAGGGACGCGACGGTGGCTGGGTCCGCACCACGGACGGTCTCGCCATGGCCAACCAGGCCGACGCCGCCCATCTGGTGTTCCCGTGCAACGACCACCCCTCCGACAAGGCGATGTTCACCTTCCACGTCACCGCGCCCGACGAGTACACGGCGGTCACCAACGGCCTCCCGGCCGGCGTCACCCGGACCGGCGGGACGACGACCTGGACGTACCGCACCCTGCACCCCATGGCCACCGAACTGGCTCAGGTGTCCATCGGCCGCTCCACCGTGGTGCACCGCACCGGCCCGCACGGCCTGCCCCTGCGCGACGTCGTCCCCGCCGAGGACCGCGAGCTGCTCGAACCGTGGCTGGCCAGGACCCCCGACCAGATCGCCTGGATGGAGAGCAAGGTCGGCACGTACCCCTTCGAGACGTACGGCGTGCTCATGGCCTCCGCCGCCACCGGCTTCGAACTCGAGACGCAGACCCTGTCCCTCTTCGAGAAGAAGCTGTTCACCGAACCCGCCTACCCCCGGTGGTACGTCGAGTCGATCATGGTGCACGAGCTGTCCCACCAGTGGTTCGGCGACAGCGTCAGCCCTCGCACCTGGTCCGACGTGTGGCTCAACGAGGGCCACGCCACCTGGTACGAGGCCCTGTACGCCGACGAGAAGGCGAAGAAGCCGCTGGAGACCCGTATGAAGGCCGCCTACGGCGCCTCGGACCGCTGGCGCGAGTCCGGCGGACCGCCCGCGCTGCCCAAGTCGCCGAGGCCCGGCCTGAAGATCGGGGTCTTCCGCGCGAACGTCTACGACGGCGCCGCGCTCGTCCTGTACGCGCTGCGCCAGGAGATCGGCAAGCCGGACTTCGAGCGCCTGGAGCGCGCCTGGGTGCGGGCCCACCGGGACGGCACGGCCACCACGGCCGACTTCGAGCGCCTGGCCTCGGGCATCGCCGGACGTGACCTGAGCGGCTTCTTCCAGGCCTGGCTGTACGGCGAGAAGACCCCGCCGATGCCCGGCCACCCCGACTGGAAGCCCGTCCCGCCGCCGGAGACGGCGAAAAAGTGAGTGAGTGGACGTGAACGGACGTGAGGGACGCGAATGGAAAAACCCGGTGGTGGCACCCGGAGGAATAACGCAGTGACGAGACGGGCCGTACCGTGCGACCATCTTCAGACCGGCGCCGCGCGGGGCCACGGGAATCTCCCGGGGCGCCCGTACGTTGTGACCGGTGACGGACTCTCCCACCACGTAAGGACCAAATGACCTCCTCTTCTTCCTCTTCCCAGTCGTTTGAGGCGTCCCAGGACAGCAAGCGCCTCGCGCACTCCTACCCCGAAGGTCTCCGGGCCGATGCCCTGATGGAAGAGGACGTCACCTGGAGCCACGAGTTCGACGGAGAGCGGGACGGCGATCAGTTCGACCGTTCCGAGCGGGCGGCGCTGCGCCGTGTCGCGGGCCTGTCCACCGAGCTCGAGGACGTCACCGAGGTCGAGTACCGCCAGCTCCGCCTGGAGCGGGTCGTGCTCGTCGGCGTATGGACCTCGGGGACCGCGCGGGACGCGGAGAACTCCCTGGCCGAGCTGGCCGCCCTCGCGGAGACCGCGGGCGCGGTCGTGCTCGACGGCGTCATCCAGCGCCGTGACAAGCCCGACGCGGCCACCTACATCGGCTCCGGCAAGGCCAACGAGCTGCGCGACATCGTCCTGGAGACCGGCGCGGACACCGTCATCTGCGACGGTGAGCTCAGCCCGGGCCAGCTGATCCACCTCGAGGACGTCGTCAAGGTCAAGGTCATCGACCGTACGGCCCTGATCCTGGACATCTTCGCCCAGCACGCCAAGTCCCGGGAGGGCAAGGCGCAGGTCGCGCTCGCCCAGATGCAGTACATGCTGCCGAGGCTGCGCGGCTGGGGTCAGTCGCTGTCCCGGCAGATGGGCGGCGGCAGCGGCGGCGGCCTCGCCACGCGCGGACCCGGTGAGACCAAGATCGAGACGGACCGTCGGCGGATCCGCGAGAAGATGGCGAAGATGCGCCGGGAGATCGCGGAGATGAAGACCGGCCGCGAGATCAAGCGCCAGGAGCGGCGCCGCAACAAGGTGCCCTCCGTCGCCATCGCCGGCTACACCAACGCCGGCAAGTCCTCCCTGCTCAACCGGCTCACCGGCGCGGGTGTCCTGGTCGAGAACGCGCTGTTCGCGACCCTGGACCCGACCGTGCGCCGGGCCGAGACCCCGAGCGGGCGGCTCTACACGCTGGCGGACACCGTCGGCTTCGTCCGGCACCTGCCGCACCACCTGGTCGAGGCCTTCCGCTCCACCATGGAGGAGGTCGGCGACTCCGACCTGATCCTGCACGTGGTGGACGGCTCCCATCCCGACCCGGAGGAGCAGCTGGCCGCGGTGCGCGAGGTGATCAGGGACGTCGGCGCCACCGACGTACCCGAGATCGTCGTGGTCAACAAGGCGGACGCGGCGGACCCGCTGGTGCTCCAGCGGCTGCTGCGGATCGAGAAGCGCTCGATCGTCGTCTCGGCCCGCTCCGGGCAGGGCATCACCGAGCTGCTCGCGCTGATCGACAGCGAGCTGCCCCGGCCGTCCGTCGAGATCGAGGCGCTGGTGCCGTACACCCACGGCAAGCTGATCGCCCGTGCCCACACCGAGGGCGAGGTGATCTCCGAGGAGCACACCGCGGAGGGCACCCTGCTCAAGGCCCGGGTGCACGAGGAGCTCGCGGCGGAACTGGCGCCGTACGTGCCCGCCACCGCGCTCTGACCCATAGCAGCACCGGCCGAGGGCCCGCTCCCTGTCGAAGGGGGCGGGCCCTCGGCGTCGTCACCGGGTCACCGGCCGCCGTAGGTCCTGCTCATGTTCTGGTACAGCGCCTCCGCGTCCTGCCCCAGCTGCGGACCCGCCAGCCAGGTGTGGTCCGCCGGGCCGATCGAGGTGTTGGACACCAGCTTCGTCCTGCCGTCCACCACGCGGAACCAGCCGCCGCCGGAGGAGCCGCCGGTCATGGTGCAGCCGATGCGGTACATCGTCGGGAGCGACGGGCTGAGCGACAGCCGGCCCGGCCGGTCGACGCAGCGGAACATGTTCAGACCGTTGTACGGAGGCGCGGCCGGGTAGCCCCAGGCGCCCATCGTGGCGACCCGCGTCGTCGGCGGCGCGGAGAAGTCCACGTCCAGCGCCGCCCCGACGGTCTCCTCCAGCGACCGGGAACCGGACTCCGGCTTCACATGCAGCACGGCGTAGTCGTACGCCGCGCCCGCGCCGCCCGTCTCCGCACCGCCCTGGATCCACTGGTTGGAGGTGGATGCCCAGTCCGCCCACCAGGCGCCGTACGGGGCGACCTCGGAGGCCTTCGCGTTGCTCAGCTGCGCCGCGGACTTGCCGAGGTCGTTGTAGGCCGGCACGAACGCGATGTTGCGGTACCAGCCGCCGTCCCGGCCGGCGTGCACGCAGTGGCCGGCGGTCCACACCAGGTTGGACTTGCCCGGGTGGTTGACGTCCTTGACGACCGTGCCCGAGCAGACCATCGAGCCCTGGGGCGAGTCGAAGAAGACCTTGCCGACCGGAGCGGCGTTCTCGTGGTACGGCGTCTTCTCCGCCTGCGCCCGGACGGGCTGCGGCGCCGGGTCGCTGACGCCCTGGTCTGCGGCGGCGTCCTGGGTGGAGACCGTCTTGTCGGCCTCCTGGGCGGACTTCATCCGCTCGGGCTGCCACAGGCCCTCGATCACCGGGTTGACGAAGTCCTTGGCCTCACTGAGCCACTTGTCCTTGTCCCAGTCCTTCCAGGCCCCGTTCTTCCACTTGTCGACATCGATCCCGTGCTCCTTGAGCCTGTCCGCGATGTCGGCCGGAATCCCGACTTTGCCGTCGCCGCCGCCGCCGTCCGCGGACTGAGAGGCGGCGGCGTCCGGCGTGCCGGCGGCGTCGGCCTTGCCCGAGCCGTCGCAGGCGGTGGCGGTGAGCGTCAGGGCCGCGACGAGCCCGGTGGCGGCCAGGACGGTGCGCCGGCGCGCGCGCCGGGGCGTGGCGGAACCAGGTATGAACTGCATGGTGCGATGAACCCCCGTCGGTTGGTGTGAAATGCCGCGCGCCCGGCCCGAGCGCCGAGCCCCCTTGGTGCCATGCGCTTGTCATCCGGGCGTTTCCCTGCGGAGCCGTCCGGAGCGGCACCCCACTATGCCCGGGGAATCGAGTGCGAACGGCGGCGGGACGGTGAAGGTTCCCGTGAGACGCCTGAGACGTCCCGCCGCCTTCGGTCTGCCTACTGTCCTGCGAACTTGCCGCTGACCGAGTCGTACACGCCCTTGGCCTCCGGGCCCAGCCGCGGACCCGCCAGCCAGCCGGCCGTCACCGGACCGATCGAGGTGTTGGAGACCAGAGCGGGCTTGCCGTCCGAGCCGGTCGCGACCCAGCCGCCGCCGGAGGAGCCGCCGGTCATGGTGCAGCCGATGCGGTACATCGTCGGGTCCGATGCGTTCAGCGACAGCCGGCCCGGCTTGTCCTGGCACCGGTACAGTCGCTGCCCGTCGTACGGCGGCGCGGCCGGATAGCCCGTCGCGGTCACGCTCCGCACCTGCGGTACGGCCGGGGCGGCGAAGTCCACGGGCAGTGCCGCGCCGACGCTCTCCTCCAGCGACTTGCCGGCGCCGCCCTGCTCGGGCGTCACATGGATGACGGCGAAGTCGTAGGCGGCACCCTGCCCGCCGGTCGGACCGCCCTGCTCGATCCACTGCTCCGAGGTCTGCGCCCAGTCCCCCCACCACACGCCGTACGGCGCGACCTCGTCCTTGCCGGCGTTCTCCAGCTCGGCGGTGCTGCTGCCCGCGTCGTTGTACGACGGCACGAAGGCGATGTTGCGGTACCAGCCGCCCTTCTTGCCTGCGTGCACGCAGTGGCCGGCCGTCCACACGAGGTTGGACTTGCCCGGGTGGGCCGGGTCCTGAACGACCGTCGCCGAGCAGACCATCGTGCCCTCGGGGGAGTCGAAGAACACCTTCCCCGCCGTCGCCGCGTTCGCGTGGTACGTCGGCGGGACCGCAGCCGCCTTCACCGGGGCCGGGGTCGGGTCGGTGACACCCTGGTCGCCGGAGAGGTCGTTGTCGTTCACGCCCTTGTCCGGGTCCTTGGCGCGGCGCATCCGGTCGGGATCCCACAGGTCCTTGATGATCGGGTTGACGAAGTCCTTCGCCTCACGGAGCCAGTCGTCCTCGTTCCAGTCCTTCCAGGCGCCGTTCTTCCACTTGTCGATGTCGATCCCGTGTTCCTTGAGCTTCTTCCTGAGATCGTCCGGGATCTTGATCTTTCCGTCGCCGGTTGCGCCCGTGTCGTCGGCGGTCGCGACGGCGGTGGGCCGGTTGTCGGCCTCGCTGTCGCCCGAGTCGCAGCCGGTGGCGAAGAGCGCGAGCACCGAGGTCAGGGCCACGGAGGTCAGCATGGGTGAGGTTGTGCGGCGGGCGCCCCCTCCTCGACGAGCGTTGAAGAACGGGCGTATGGGTCGCATGCTCTGACTCCCCCTGCTGTGAACGGACTTGCTCCTTGCCGTCGCGTTCTCACCTTGAAATCAGGCCCAGTTCACCCTGGTCTCACGGTGTGCGCGAACGGCACCACACACTATGCGCTCGGCGTGGGGGACCGCCGACGTAACGGCAACGGTTTCGCTACGGGCAGCGGTTTCGTCACAGGCTGTCTGGTCTGGCAGTTCTTCCGAGTCATGCCCCTCAGCGCGCCCGTGGGGCGTGCGCCACGGCACCGTCGTCACCGCAGAGGCGGCTCAGCGTCTCGACCGCGTCCCGCAGACCGACGCAGCGTGGGAAGCCCCCGCAGGTCCGCCGCTCCCAGCCCGGACCGGCGGGCAGGACGGCAGGCCGCCTGCGCGCACCCGGCGCCCCCCACTCCAGGGCCGCGAGGTGTCGTGCCAGCGGCACCGACGCGGTGGAGCGGGCCTGCGACCACAGGACCACGGCGGTCGGACCGGTGCGCCGTACGCAGGCGATCAGTGCCTCCACCGGCACCGCGGCGCCCAGCATCCGGGTCGGCACCCCGCGCTCGCCCAGCGCCGCGTTCAGTGCCTCCAGGGGGAGGGAGTGCTGCTCACCGGGCGCGCAGGCCAGCACCACCGGCGGAGCGTCCACCCGCGCCGCGGCGCGTGGCAGCAGCAGCGGCGTGCTGCGCAGTGTGCTCGACACCTGCCAGGACAGCAGGTGCTCCACCTCCACGTACCGGTCGCCGGACGACTCCCACTTGCGGCCCACCGCGCGCAGGGTCGGCACCATCACCTCCTCCCACGCCGCCGTCAGCCCGTACCGCCCGACCGCCTCCAGCAGTCGGCTCTCCAGCTCCGGCGAGTCCAGGCGCACCGCGGCGCGGGCCAGGCCATGGCACTCCTGCCGCACGTCGCCCAGCGGCAGCCCGCCGCCGGCGCCCCCGCGGCGGGGCGGCTCCCCCGCTCCGGACGACGGCGCGGGCCGGTCGGAGGTCACGGCGGCGGCCGGTTCGGCACGCCCGGCCGGGCCGCGCCCGAGGCGGGTCACCCGGGCGGCCTCGGCGGGTGGCGCGCCCGCCGCCGTCAGCCGGCACATCTCCTCCATCATCGCGACGTCCTGGGGACTCCAGCGGCGGTGTCGTCCCCGCGCCCGCACGGCGGGCCCCAGACCATACCGGCGGTCCCAGGAGCGCAGGGTGGTCGGGGAGACGCCCAGGCGGCGGGCCAGAGCGCCGGTGGTCAGCCCCGCCACGGGCGGTGTCTCGTCGCTCATGTCCCCGCACCTCGCTCGGCCGGCTTCCCCTGCGATCCCCATTGTCCGATGCGAGACCGATGCAAGTTGTCTCCCGCCCCATGGTGATTCGTCTGCCGCCGCACGGTGACTTGCCTCCCGGCGTCTGTCGCTCTGCCTCCCGCCCCCTGCCGCCGCACGCCGGCCTTGTGCGGCCGCGGGCCGTGAGCGGTCTCGTGGTCTCGCCAGGTCCGGCCGAGAACGCCGGTGAGCAACGCTCCACAACCGCAAGGATCTTGAGCGCACCCGTAACCGCGCGGACCGTCCGGGGTTGTAGCGGTGAGGGTCCTGATGTCTGCGTCCGGGACCCCGTGCCGCGGGCGGCGACTCGCCCCGGCGGCGTGAGGCCGGCGCCTTGCATCAGTGGCAGGCCGACGCTCTGGGACAGCGGGAGGACAAGGACCGTGACGGTGACGGAGTCTGCGCCCGGAGGCTGTGTGTCGGCGGGGGCGCGCGCCTCGCTCGAGGGGATCCTGCGGCGGCAGTCGGCGCGTGAGTCGGCGGCGCGCACCTATGCGCGCGCCCTGCCGATCGTGCCCGTCCGGGCCCGCGGGCTCACCATCGAGGGCGCGGACGGGCGCGGCTACCTGGACTGCCTCTCGGGCGCGGGCACCCTCGCCCTCGGCCACAACCACCCCGTCGTCCTGGAGGCCATCCGCGACGTACTCGACTCGGGCGCGCCCCTGCACGCCCTCGATCTCGCCACACCCGTCAAGGACGCCTTCGTCACCGAGCTGTTCCACACGCTGCCGCCCGGACTCGCCGACCGGGCGCGCGTGCAGTTCTGCGGACCGGCCGGCACGGACGCGGTGGAGGCCGCCTTCAAACTCGTCCGGGCCGCCACCGGCCGCACCGGAATCCTGGCCTTCTCCGGCGCCTACCACGGGATGACCGAGGGAGCGCTCGCCGCCTCGGGCCACGCCACCGACGTACGGGTCGCGCGCCTGCCCTACCCGCAGGACTACCGCTGCCCCTTCGGCGTCGGCGGCGCGCGCGGGGCCGAACTCTCCGCCCGCTGGACCGAGTCCGTCCTGGACGACCCGAAGTCGGGCGTACCGCTGCCCGCCGGGATGATCCTCGAACCCGTCCAGGGCGAGGGCGGGGTGATTCCCGCCCCGGACGACTGGATGCGGCGCATGCGCCGGATCACCGAGGACCGGTCCGTCCCGCTGATCGCCGACGAGATCCAGACGGGGGTGGGCCGCACGGGCACCTTCTGGGCGGTGGAGCACAGCGGTGTGACACCGGACGTGATGGTGCTGTCCAAGGCCATCGGCGGCAGCCTTCCGCTGGCCGTCGTGGTCTACCGTGACGACCTCGACGTCTGGGAACCCGGCGCCCACGCCGGAACGTTCCGCGGCAACCAGCTCGCCATGGCCGCGGGCACGGCCACCCTGGCCCACGTCCGGGAGAACCGCCTCGCCGAACGCGCGGCCTCCCTCGGCCTCCACATGCTGACCCAACTCCGCGACCTGGCCTGCCACTTCCCCTGCGTCGGCGAGGTACGGGGACGGGGGCTGATGATCGGCCTCGAACTGGTGAACCCGGAGGGGGAACCCGAGGGCGACAGCGGGGCCGGCGTCGGCTCGGACCTGATCTGCCCCAGGGGCGCCGGGGCCGGGGGCGCCGGTGGGAGTGGTGGTGGGAGTGGCGGTGTCGAGCACAGCCCGGGTGCCGGGCCGACGTTGCCCCGCGTCCGGGAGCCCCTTCCCGCCGCACCCGAACTCGCTGCCGCCGTCCAACGGGAATGCCTGCGGCGGGGCTTGATCGTCGAACTCGGAGGCCGCCACGCGAGCGTCGTACGGCTCCTTCCCCCGCTGACGATCAGCGACGAGCAGGCCGCCGTGGTCCTCGGCCGCCTGGCCGACGCGATCGAGGCGGCGGCCCGGAGTCACACCGGCCGAGACGGTCAGGAGCGCGGGGCCCCTTGGAGACGTCCGCAACCCACCGGCCACTCGGCAGGTACGGGGTAGCGCCCCGCGGCCGCGATTGTCGGCGGGCGCCCCGGATCGAGCAGGTCCGAGCCGACGACGGCCCCGCTCGGCCGACCTGGACCGTGCCACCGGAGGCGGACTCGGACGGGTTGGCCGATCGCATCGTCCGGCCCCGCCGCCCCCGCCCCGCCGGAGCCTGGAGCCGGACGGACTGCCGAAGGCGACCGCTCCGCCCTCAGCCGCCCCACCGGCACCTTCCGAAACACCAAGATCCACACCCCCTCCGAGCCCTCACCGCTTGGTCCCTATCGCCCCACCGTCGCCCGGCCGGCCCGCCATTACCCGGACGCGTCGACCCGAACGTCACCCTGAGGAGCCGTCATGAACCTCACCTCCACCCCCCACGGCCGCTCCCGCACCCAAGACCCGGCCGAGAAGGTCCCCCGTCAGTCGAGAAGGACTACGGCCGCCCTGCGGTCCGACGGCGCGGCCACCGACCTCCTCGAACACCCCGACCCGCACACCGCCGCCCAGGCCGCGGCCGTGGAGAACCTCCTGCGCTGCTGGGTGCGCGAGACCGGCACGGCGGCTCCCTGCTACGGCACCCTCCGCATCCCCCTCCGGGCCAGCGGGACGGCCCTGCTCGTCCCGGTTCACCACTGGTCCCCAACGGGCTGGCACCGCTTCGGCCTCCCGTACCTGGCCGACGCCCCGGAAGACGCCCCGCCGGCCGACGCCGTCACGGTCGCCACCCTGCTGGTCCGGGAAGCACGCACCGGGAACCGCGCCCCCAGGGCCTCGCAGGCGCCCGCAGCCGCCGCCCCGTCACCGGACCGGGCCTTGACCGAGCCCACCGACACCGCCGCCCTCGACCTCGTCGCCCGTGTCGCCGACTCCGTTCGTGGCACCACCCTCTTCCTTCGCGACCGCCGGCACCGTCCCACCGACGGAACCGACCACTTCCTCTCCGCCGAGCAGGCCCTCCTGCTCGGACACCCGCTGCACCCGACCCCCAAGAGCCGCGAGGGCCTGTCGGAAGCCGAAGTCCGCCACTACTCACCCGAATTGCGAGGCTCCTTCCCGTTGCACTGGATGGCGGTCGCCCGCTCCGTCCTGGCCACCGACTCGGCCTGGACCGAATGCGGTCGGACCGTACCCGCCGACCTGCTCACCGCCCGGCTCGCCGGAGCGGGGCTGCCCCTGCCCGACGGATACGCCGCCCTGCCGCTGCATCCGTGGCAGTTGCGCGAGGTGCGCCACCGCGCGGGCACGGCGGCCCTGCTCGACGCGGGACTGCTGCGCGATCTGGGTCCCTACGGGCCGCCCTGGCACCCCACCTCCTCCGTACGCACCGTCCACCGCACCGGCGCCGCCGCCATGTTCAAGCTGTCACTGGGCCTGCACATCACCAACTCTCGTCGTGAGAACCTCCGCAAGGAACTGCACCGGGGTGTAGAGGTCCACCGGCTGCTGCGCAGCGGGCTCTCCCAGCAGTGGCGTGCGGCGCACCCCGGCTTCGACATCGTCCGGGACCCTGCCTGGCTTGCCGTCGACGACCAGGACGGGGCACCCGTGCCGGGTCTGGACGTGATGATCCGGCACAACCCGTTCAACCCGTCGGACGACGTCTCCTGCGTCGCCGGACTCGTGGCACCCCGGCCCTACCCGCGGGCCGGCGCCCCCCTCACCGTGCGGTCCCGCCTGGCCGAGGTCGTCACCAGCCTCGCCGTCCGCACCGGCCGCCCGTCGAGAGCCGTCGCCACCGAGTGGTTCCTGCGCTACCTCCAACAGGTGGTCCGCCCCGTGCTGTGGCTGGACGGCGAGGCGGGAGTCGCCCTGGAGGCCCACCAGCAGAACACGCTGCTCCTGCTGGACGACGAAGGCTGGCCCGCGGGCGGTCGCTACCGCGACAACCAGGGCTACTACTTCCGCCTCTCCCGGCACGCAGAGCTCGACGCCCGGCTGCCCGGCATCGGCGAGCACAGCGACACCTTCGTCTCCGACGACGTCACCGACGAACGTTTCGCCTACTACCTCGCCGTCAACAACGTGTTCGGTCTCATCGGCGCCTTCGGCTCCCAACGGCTCGCCGACGAGGGGCTGTTGCTGGCTGCCTTCCGCCGCTTCCTCGCCGACGCGGCCTCCGGCCCCGCCCGTACGCGCTCCACCCTGCCCTTCCGTCTGCTCGACTCCCCGGTCCTGCGCTGCAAGGCCAACCTGCTGACCCGGCTGCACGGCCTCGACGAACTCGTCGGCCCGGTCGACACCCAGTCCGTCTACGTCACCATCGCCAACCCCCTGTACCTCTGATCCGCACCCCGACTCGCGTCTGCCGTAAACCCTCCGTCTCCCGTAGACCCGTCTTCCGAGAGGAGCGCGCCATGCCTCCCCCCGATGCCGGCGCCGACACCGGTCAAGCGCAGGCAACCGCTCCCCACCGCCGTCCGACCGAGGCAGGCGCCGACGGCGAGGACACGCTCGACCTGCGTCTGCCGGACGACTTCGTCGCGCTCTTCCGGAAGGCGACCGGGACGGACGCCCCGGCCACGGCCGACCTGCTCGACGGCGTGGGTGACTGGGGCCCCACCTTCACAGCCGCCGGCACGTTCCAGCTGGTCCCCGTCCGGCTCGAGCAGGATCTGCCGCTGATCAGCCGCTGGATGAACGACCCCGCCGTCGCGGAGTTCTGGCAGCTGGCCGGGCCGCGGGACGTGACCGAGGCCCATCTGCTCGCGCAACTCGATGGCGACGGTCGCAGCGTCCCCTGCATCGGCCTGCTGGAGGGCACTCCGATGAGCTACTGGGAGATTTACCGGGCCGACCTCGATCCGCTGGCCCGGCACTACCCGGCCCGGCCGCACGACACAGGTATCCATCTCCTCATCGGCGGCGTCACCGACCGTGGGCGGGGGCTCGGCGGCACCCTGCTCAGAGCGGTGGCCGACCTGGTACTCGACCAACGCATCACCTGTGCCCGCGTCCTGGCGGAACCCGACCTTCGCAACGCACCCTCCCTGGCCGCATTTCTGAGCGCCGGTTTCCGGTTCGCCGCCGAGGTCGACCTGCCCGCCAAGCGGGCCGCCCTCATGATCCGCGACCGGTCCTTGCGTGATCTGCTGTGACAGCGCGCCACAGTGTCATCACTTCTGGTACACCCCTCGGGCCGAACCGGTTCCCACACCGCCGGATCCGCAGGAGAGATACCCAGCCACCGGTCCCCGCCTTGATCGCCCGATTGTCAGTCCCGAGCCGTAGGGTGGTCGCGCTATGACGAAGCCCTCCCTCCCCGAACTCCTGCATGCCGCCGTCACCGCCGTCGGCGGTACGGAGCGCCCCGGCCAGGTGACCATGGCCCAAGCCGTCGCGGACGCGATCGACGACAGCTCGCATCTGCTGGTCCAGGCCGGCACCGGCACCGGAAAGTCCCTCGGCTATCTCGTGCCCGCCCTCGCCCACGGGGAGAGAGTGGTCGTGGCCACCGCCACCCTCGCCCTCCAGCGCCAGCTCGTCGAGCGGGACCTGCCGCGCACCGTCGACGCCCTGCACCCGTTGCTGCGCCGCCGCCCGGAGTTCGCCATGCTCAAGGGCCGGTCGAACTATCTGTGCCTGCACCGCCTGCACGAGGGCATGCCGCAGGACGAGGAGGAGGGACTGTTCGACCAGTTCGAGGCGGCCGCGCCCACCAGCAAGCTGGGCCAGGATCTCCTGCGGCTGCGCGACTGGGCCGATGAGACCGAGTCCGGCGACCGCGACGACCTGGCGCCCGGAGTGTCCGATCGGGCCTGGGCGCAGGTGTCGGTCTCGTCGCGGGAGTGCCTGGGCGCCTCCAAGTGCGCCTACGGCGCGGAATGCTTCGCCGAGATGGCCCGTGAGCACGCCAAGCTCGCCGAGGTCGTCGTCACCAACCACGCGCTGCTCGCGATCGACGCCATCGAGGGCGCGCCGGTCCTCCCGCAGCACGAGGTGCTCATCGTCGACGAGGCACACGAACTCGTCTCCCGGGTCACGGGTGTCGCCACCGGTGAGCTCACCCCCGGTCAGGTCAACCGCGCGGTGCGCCGTGCCGCCAAGCTGGTGAACGAGAAGGCCGCCGATCAGTTGCAGACCGCGGCCGAGGGCTTCGAGCGCCTGATGGAGCTCGCCCTGCCCGGCCGCCTGGAGGAGATCCCCGAGGACCTCGGCTATGTGCTGCTGGCACTGCGGGACGCCTCGCGCAACGTCATCTCCGCACTCGGCGCGACCCGGGACAGGTCGGTCCAGGACGAGGACGCCGTCCGCAAACAGGCACTGGCCTCGGTGGAGAACGTGCACGACGTGGCGGAGCGCATCACCAACGGTTCCGAGTGGGACGTCGTCTGGTACGAACGCCACGACCGCTTCGGCGCCTCCCTGCGCGTCGCCCCCATGTCCGTCTCGGGCCTGCTGCGGGAGAAGCTCTTCGCGGACCGCTCCGTCGTCCTGACCTCCGCGACCCTCAAACTCGGCGGCGACTTCAACGGCGTCGGCGCCTCCCTCGGTCTCGCGCCGGAGGGCACCGAGGGCGACGACGTCCCGCAGTGGAAGGGCGTCGACGTCGGCTCGCCGTTCGACTACCCCAAGCAGGGCATCCTGTACATCGCCAAGCACCTGTCGCGCCCCGCGCGGGACGGTGACCGGGGGGACATGCTCGACGAGCTGACGGAGCTGATCCAGGCGGCGGGTGGACGCACGCTCGGCCTGTTCTCCTCCATGCGGGCGGCCCAGCTGGCCGCCGAGGAGCTGCGCGGCCGTATCCCCGAGTTCCCGATCCTGCTCCAGGGCGAGGAGACGCTGGGCGAACTGATCAAGAACTTCGCGGCGGATCCGAAGACCTGTCTCTTCGGCACGTTGTCGCTCTGGCAGGGCGTGGACGTCCCCGGGCCCAGCTGCCAGCTGGTCGTCATGGACAAGATCCCGTTCCCGCGCCCCGACGACCCGGTGATGAGCGCCCGCCAGAAGGCCGTGGAGGACGCCGGCGGCAACGGCTTCATGGCGGTGGCCGCCACCCACGCGGCGCTTCTCATGGCCCAGGGCGCCGGGCGTCTCGTACGGGCCTCGGGGGACCGGGGTGTGGTCGCCGTACTGGATCCGCGTCTGGCGACGGCCCGGTACGGGGGCTATCTGAAGGCGTCGCTGCCCGACTTCTGGAACACCACGGACCGCAACCAGGTGCGCAAGTCACTGGCGGCCATCAACGCGATGGCCGAGCAGGAGGGGAAGTGATCGCGGGGGTGGGGGGGGCCGCGGGGCGGCCGGCCCCCCCCCCCCCCCCACACCCCCCCCCCCCCGCCGGGGCGGGGGGGGGGGGGGGGGGGCGGGGGGGGGGGGCGGGCGGGGGGCGGCCCCCCCCACCCCCGCGATCCGAAAGCGCGGTGACCAGGGCCGTTCAGGACGGGGGCGACGCGCAGCACAGAGCCCCGGAACCGGCGCAGGGGTCCCGGGGCCCGATCAAGGGGGCAGGTGGGCGAGCCCGCCCGGCGCGGTTCTCACACGCGCCGCAGCACCGCCACCACCTTGCCGAGGATGGTCGCGTCGTCGCCCGGGATCGGCTCGTACGCCGCGTTGTGCGGGAGGAGCCAGACGTGCCCGTCCTCGCGCTTGAAGCGCTTGACGGTGGCCTCGCCGTCGATCATCGCGGCCACGATGTCGCCGTTCTCGGCGACCTGCTGGCGGCGGACGGTGACCCAGTCGCCGTCGCAGATCGCGGCCTCGATCATCGAGTCACCGACGACCTTGAGGACGAACAGCTCTCCGTCACCGACCAGCTGCCGGGGGAGGGGGAAGACGTCCTCGACCGACTCCTCGGCGAGGATGGGACCACCGGCCGCGATCCGGCCGACCAGAGGGACGTAGGAGGCGGCCGGCTTGCCCACCGTGTCCGTCGGCTGCAACGCGGTGGCCTGGTCCGAGCCGCGGACCTCGTACGCGCGCGGACGGTGCGGATCACGCCGCAGGAAACCCTTGCGCTCGAGCGCCATCAGCTGGTGTGCGACCGAGGAAGTGCTGGAGAGGCCGACCGCCTGCCCGATCTCCCGCATGGACGGCGGGTAGCCGCGCCGCTGCACGGAGTCCCTGATGACCTCGATCACCCGGCGCTGACGGTCGGTGAGGCCCGAGCTGTCGGCCCGGATGCCCGGAGGTCGGCCCGGCAGGGAGCGCTTGTGCCCCTCGGGATTCGTGGCTTCGTTCATCGCATGCACCGGCTCGAGTCGGCCCTGGGAGCAGTCCTGGGCAGTGATGGTGGCACTGTCTGCGGTGGTGGTCACGTCGGCCCCTCTCGATGGTCTCCCTCCGGCACAACGGTAGTTGCTTTCGAAAGGTTGCGCCAAACACACGTTCGAGTGAAAAAACGCCGACAGCCGGACTTGATCGCGTTTCTGGGTGTATGGGCAACGCGTGCCCGGCTGGCAAAAAGGCTCATTGTTGTACTCTTCACCGCCGGGATGGCGACCTCGTGGGTTGCCGCCCCAGTCTGCCATCCGGCGTCCCGTCGAGCGGGTGCCGTCTCCCGTCTGCCCGGGAGTCCCACGCGTTCTCCGTGCGGCGCTCACGGTATCTCCGTAAGCTCCCCGGCGGGCGCGGGCGCCATCGGTGTGTTGCCCGTGGCGGCTCCGGCGCACGGCGCGCTGCCGTATCCGTGCAACACGCGGCATCGCCTGCCTGTATGGAGCCAATCCCCACATGTAGTGGTTGGATAGCTGTAGCAGCCCACAGATTGTGTTCCCCCCGGTCTTCGGGCCGCCATTCATCGCCTATGCTTGTGGCTGCTTCGCGGGGCCCATGGGTCTGGTGAGGCCGTTGAGTCTGCTGTGAGGAGGGTTGGAGTCCATGCACTGCCCCTTCTGCAGGCACCCCGACAGCCGCGTGGTCGACAGTCGTACGACGGACGACGGCACGTCCATCCGCAGGCGCCGCCAGTGCCCTGACTGCTCCCGTCGGTTCACGACAGTGGAGACGTGCTCGCTCATGGTGGTCAAGCGGTCCGGAGTCACCGAGGCCTTCAGTCGGATCAAGGTCATCAACGGTGTGCGCAAGGCATGCCAGGGGCGGCCCGTCACCGAGGACGCGCTCGCCCAACTGGGCCAGCGGGTCGAGGAGGCGGTGCGCGCCAGCGGGAGCGCCGAGGTGGCCGCTCATGACGTGGGGCTCGCCATACTCGGCCCCCTGAAGGAGCTCGACCTCGTCGCCTATCTGCGGTTCGCGTCGGTCTACCGGGCGTTCGACTCGCTCGAGGACTTCGAGTCCGCCATCGCGGAACTCAGGGAAGGAACGGGACACCCCGCCGCGCAGGAACGCGACGGCGCTTGTGAGGGGTGCCAGGAAGACGGCCGCGGGCGCGGCGGGACGGCTGAGGTCCCCCTGTCCGCAGGCACCGCCGACTGAGCAGCGGGCCGGTCCGGACGGTGCGTCCGGACCCGGCTCGGCGGCGGTGAGGAAAACCTGTCGCGGGTGGCAGCGAGGGTGCCCGCGACACCAGACAGAACACCGTGCTCCGGAACACAGGGGCACTTCAGGGCGTTTACGCCCGTACAGGGAGGCGGCATGACAGAGACGGCGAGCGGTCCGGCACGAGGTTCCCGAGCCAAGGGCACCAAGGCCAGCAAGGGGCTGCGTATCGAGCGCATCCACACCACCCCCGGCGTGCACCCGTACGACGAGGTGGCCTGGGAGCGCCGTGACGTCGTCATGACCAACTGGCGCGACGGCTCGGTCAACTTCGAGCAGCGTGGCGTCGAGTTCCCCGACTTCTGGTCGGTGAACGCGGTCAACATCGTCACCAGCAAGTACTTCCGCGGTGCCGTCGGCACCCCGCAGCGCGAGACCAGCCTCAAGCAGCTGATCGACCGCATCGTGAAGACGTACCGGAAGGCCGGCGAGGACTACAAGTACTTCGCCTCGCCCGCCGACGCCGAGATCTTCGAGCACGAGCTGGCCTACGCCCTCCTGCACCAGATCTTCAGCTTCAACAGCCCCGTCTGGTTCAACGTCGGCACCAAGCAGCCCCAGCAGGTCTCCGCCTGCTTCATCCTGTCCGTCGACGACTCCATGGAGTCGATCCTCGACTGGTACAAGGAAGAGGGCATGATCTTCAAGGGCGGCTCCGGCGCCGGCCTGAACCTCTCCCGCATCCGCTCCTCCAAGGAGCTGCTCTCCTCCGGCGGCAACGCCTCCGGGCCCGTCTCCTTCATGCGTGGCGCCGACGCCTCCGCGGGCACCATCAAGTCCGGTGGTGCGACCCGCCGCGCGGCCAAGATGGTCATCCTCGACGTCGACCACCCCGACATCGAGGACTTCATCCAGACCAAGGTCAAGGAGGAGGAGAAGATCCGCGCCCTGCGCGACGCGGGCTTCGACATGGACCTCGGCGGCGATGACATCACCTCCGTCCAGTACCAGAACGCCAACAACTCGGTCCGCGTGAACGACACGTTCATGAAGGCGGTCGAGCAGGACGGAGCGTTCGGCCTGCGCGCGCGGATGACCGGCGAGGTCATCGAGCAGGTCGACGCCAAGGACCTGTTCCGGAAGATGGCCGAGGCCGCTTGGGCCTGCGCCGACCCGGGCATCCAGTACGACGACACGATCAACCACTGGCACACCTGCCCGGAGTCCGGCCGCATCAACGGCTCGAACCCCTGCAGCGAGTACATGCACCTGGACAACACGTCCTGCAACCTCGCCTCGCTGAACCTGATGAAGTTCCTCAAGGACGACGGCAAGGGCAACCAGTCCTTCCAGGTCGAGCGCTTCGCCCAGGTCGTCGAGCTGGTCATCACGGCGATGGACATCTCCATCTGCTTCGCGGACTTCCCGACCCAGAAGATCGGCGAGAACACGCGCGCGTACCGCCAGCTCGGCATCGGCTACGCCAACCTCGGCGCGCTGCTGATGGCGACGGGCCACGCCTACGACTCCGACGGCGGCCGCGCCCTCGCCGGTGCCATCACCTCCCTGATGACCGGTACCGCCTACAAGCGCTCGGCCGAGCTCGCCGCGGTCGTCGGCCCGTACGACGGCTACGCCCGCAACGCCCAGCCGCACCTGCGGGTGATGAAGCAGCACGCCGACGCCAACACCACGGCCGTCCGCATGGACGACCTGGACACGCCGGTCTGGGCCGCCGCCACGGAGGCCTGGCAGGACGTGCTGCGGCTCGGCGAGAAGAACGGCTTCCGCAACTCCCAGGCGTCCGTCCTGGCGCCCACCGGCACCATCGGCCTGGCCATGTCCTGCGACACCACGGGTGTCGAGCCCGACCTCGCGCTGGTCAAGTTCAAGAAGCTGGTCGGCGGCGGCTCGATGCAGATCGTCAACGGCACCGTCCCGCAGGCCCTGCGCCGCCTGGGCTACCAGGAGGAGCAGATCGAGGCGGTCGTCGCCCACATCGCAGAGCACGGCAACGTGCTCGACGCCCCCGGCCTCAAGCACGAGCACTACGAGGTGTTCGACTGCGCCATGGGCGAGCGCGCCATCTCCCCGATGGGCCACGTCCGCATGATGGCCGCGATCCAGCCGTGGATCTCCGGTGCCATCTCCAAGACGGTCAACATGCCGGAGTCGGCGACCGTCGAGGAGGTCGAGGAGATCTACTTCGAGGCGTGGAAGCTGGGCGTCAAGGCGCTCGCCATCTACCGCGACAACTGCAAGGTCGGCCAGCCGCTCTCCGCCAAGAAGAAGGAGGACGAGAAGGCCGAGATCACCGAGAAGGCCGAGGGCACGATCCGCAGCGCGGTCGAGAAGGTCGTCGAGTACCGCCCGGTCCGCAAGCGCCTGCCCAAGGGCCGGCCCGGCATCACCACCTCCTTCACGGTCGGCGGTGCCGAGGGCTACATGACCGCCAATTCGTACCCGGACGACGGTCTCGGCGAGGTCTTCCTGAAGATGTCCAAGCAGGGCTCGACGCTCGCAGGAATGATGGACGCCTTCTCGATCGCCGTGTCGGTGGGCCTTCAGTACGGCGTGCCGCTGGAGACGTACGTCTCGAAGTTCACCAACATGCGCTTCGAGCCCGCCGGTATGACCGACGACCCGGACGTGCGGATGGCACAGTCGATCGTCGACTACATCTTCCGCCGCCTGGCGCTGGACTTCCTGCCCTTCGAGACGCGCTCCGCGCTCGGCATCCACTCCGCCGAGGAGCGTCAGCGCCACCTCGAGACCGGCTCCTACGAGCCGACCGACGACGAGCTCGATGTCGAGGGCCTGGCCCAGTCGGCGCCCCGGCAGACCGACCTGAAGCCGGTCGCCACGCCGAGGGCCGAGGTCGAGGTGGCCAAGCCCGCCCCCAAGCAGGCGCACACCAGTGCCGAGCTGGTGGAGATGCAGCTGGGCATCCAGGCCGACGCCCCGCTGTGCTTCTCCTGCGGTACGAAGATGCAGCGGGCCGGCTCCTGCTACATCTGCGAGGGCTGTGGCTCGACCAGCGGTTGCAGCTGACCTGACGGTAACGCCGTGAAGTAAGGGGCGTCGGCCATGGGCCGCGCCCCTTACGCGTTTCGGCTACGACGGGCGCACCCGGCCCATGGCGCGGGTGAAGGTCTCCGGATCGTCCTCGAAGCCGAGGACGCCGGGGCAGAACACCCAGTTGCCCGCCTCGTTCCGCGCGAACTCCGCGACCGTGGCCGCCGTCGCGCCGAGCACACCGCCGAAGTCGTCCTCCGCCAGGACGGTGTATCCCTCGCGGACGCGCATTCCCGGACCGAGCACGCCGGCGAAGGTGCGGTGCACCGGACGCTGCTGGATGACGACGCCGACCACCACGCGCGCGTACCTGTCGTCGAGCCGGTCGAGTTCGAGCGTCATGACCTCGTCCCACCCGAAGCCCTGGCCGTCCCTGCTGTCCCGGTTGAGATAGATGGTTCCGTCGGGGGAACGGCTCTCGAAATGCACCACATGGGCCGGATCGCCGTGCGGGTCGCCGGCCCTGTAGACCGCGGCGACCAGATCCAGATCAGTGGGTGGCTGCCCCGCGGGACTGGGATCCCACTTGACCGCGACCTCGACCTTGCCGATCCCCTTGCTGATTCCGCTCATCTGACTCCCCCTTGACCGGCCCCGTGCGCCCCTCTGCCTCAACTTCCGTTCTGCGGGCGCTTGTTGTCCATCGTGCCACGTGCGCGGGGGCGCTTGCGCGGGCGCTGTCCCCGCAGGAGTGACCGATGCCACGTCGCAGGGCCTTACGATGGCGCGGTGCTGGTCAAGTGGATTCGCTGCACCGTGGTGGACCGCCGGGGCTTCGAGCGGGGGCAGCGGAAGTGGGCGGGGCTTCTGGGGGAGCCGGGGTTTCGGGGACAGGGGGGCGGGTGGAGCCGGGGACGGCCGGGTGTCGCGCACATCTTCGCCTTCTGGGAGAGCCGTGCCTTCTACGACTCCTTCATGGCCCGCTCCCACGACCGGCTGGCGGCGGCGCAGGCAGGCACCTTCAAGGACGCCCAGGTCCGGCTGTTCGACTACCGGTTCGACGTGAAGACGGGCTTCGAACCCCGCTTCGCGGACGCCGATCTGCTGCGGGTCGCCCTCTGCCGGGTTCACGAGGAGCGCGCCGAGCACTTCACGCTGATGCAGGAGAAGGTCTGGAACCCGGCGATGGCCGGCTCGCCCGGCATGGTGCGCGGCCTGTTCGGTGAGGCTCCCGGCAACGAGTTCCTCGTGCTGTCCATGTGGCAGTCCTCCGCCGAGCACGGCAAGTACCGCACGGAGCGTGTGGAGCGCCTGGCGCTGCGCGCCCAGACGGAGGCCGACATAGCGTCGCTCACGGGCGACATCGTGGAACTCGAGAGCACCTGGACGGTTTGACGGCGGACGGTCGCCCACGGGTTTGTGTGGCGCGGGGCGCGCGATGTATGTGATCTGCGCCGTACAAGGCCCGCTGGAGTCCTCGATCGGCGCCGACCCGATCTACTGTTCTGGCATGGCACGACCACGGCGCATCATCCTTGTCCGGCACGGCGAGTCAACGGGCAACGTCGATGACACCGTGTACGAGCGCGAACCCGACCACGCGCTGGCACTCACCGAGCGGGGCCGACGACAGGCCGAGGAGACCGGCAAGGAACTGCGGGACCTGTTCGGACGCGAACGCGTGAGCGTCTACGTCTCCCCTTACCGGCGCACCCACGAGACCCTCCACTCCTTCGACCTGGACCCCGGCCTCATACGCGTGCGCGAAGAGCCGCGGCTGCGCGAGCAGGACTGGGGAAACTGGCAGGAGTGCGACGAGGTGCGCCTCCAGAAGACCTACCGGGACACCTACGGGCACTTCTTCTACCGCTTCGCCCAGGGCGAGTCCGGAGCCGACGTCTACGACCGGGTCGGCGGCTTCCTGGAGAGTCTCTTCCGCAGCTTCGAGGACCCCGACCACCCGCCCAACGTCCTCCTGGTGACCCACGGCCTGGCCATGCGGCTCTTCTGCATGCGCTGGTTCCACTGGACCGTCGCCGAGTTCGAGAGCCTTTCGAACCCGGGGAACGCCGAGATGCGGATGCTCGTTCTCGGGGACGACGGCAAGTACACGCTCGACCGTCCGTTCGAGCAGTGGTGTGAGCCGGAATCGTACGGGACCACTGGATGGAGCGGCTGAGCGATGACCCCTGACTCCTCTCCGGGCGTGCGCCTGGAGCGTGCCCTGGCCAGCATGCGCGGGCTCGCGGTGGGGGACGCGCTGGGCTCGCAGTTCTTCGCCCCGGTGAACTACCCGCTGCTCAGGCGCCGCGAGCTGCCGTCCGGCCCGTGGCAGTGGACGGACGACACCGAGATGGCCTGCTCCGTCGTCACCGTCCTGGCCGCCCATCACCGTGTCGACCAGGACGCCCTGGCCGAGTCCTTCGCCCGGCGCCACGCACCGGAGCGCGGGTACGGCGCGGGGACGGCCGGTCTGCTGCGGCGGATCAGTGAGGGCGGCGACTGGCGCACGCTGGCGCCCGCGCTGTTCAAGGGGCACGGGTCGTGGGGGAGCGGTGCCGCGATGCGCACGGCGCCCCTGGGCGCCTGGTACGCGGACGACCCGGAGCAGGCCACCCACCAGGCCGAGATCTCCGCCTACCCCACCCACCAGCACCGTGAGGCCGTCGTGGGCGCCATGGCCGTGGCCGCGGCCGCCGCGCTGGCCGCCGCACCCGGCGGACCGCCGAGCGCGGAGGCACTGCTCGGCGGTGTCATCGACCTCGTACCGGCCAGGAGCGCCGTCGGCGCCGGTCTGCGGCGTGCCCGCGACATGCTCGACTTCGGCGACGTGGCAACCGTCGCCGCGGTCCTCGGCAGCGGACGGCGCACGACGGCGCACGACACGGTGCCCTTCGCGCTGTGGTCCGCCGCCAGGTGTCTGGCCGACTTCGAGGACGCGTTCTGGACGACCGCCCGGGCCGGCGGCGACGTGGACACCACCTGCGCCATCGTGGGCGGCGTGCTCGCCTCGGGGAAGGCCGGGGCCCCGCCCGCCGAGTGGGTGCGGCGCACGGAGGCGCTGCCCGGCTGGGTCCCGATGTCCGCGTGACCTCCGGTTCGCGGTCGTTGCCGACGCAGGGGGCGAGCGCCCGGGGCGTCCCCGCTTCGTGTTTCGCACGTCGATTCACGAATGCGATCCGACGCGGACGAAGTGCTTCCAGGAGCGATCTCCGAAGGGGCGATCGAGTCGACGATCAGGTCTCTTCTGGGCGTCGTAACCCTTGGGGCTCGGCCGGGTGGAGCGGGGCCCGACGCTGCGAACAGCCTCGTGTGCGCAGTCGTCCAGGTGGCGATGGCCCCGCCACGCCGGGATGTGCACGAGCGAACGAGCGGGCCGTGATCGCCAAGGGATGACCGGTCGGCCGATGGTTCCGCCACCGCCCCGACCGACCGCTGACCGTCCGGGTGCGGGACGTCGCGGTTCTCCAGGGAAACCGGGGTGTCGCAGCGGGATCCGCGCAGCGTAGGCTAAGGGCGCCATGCCGTACGAACCACCCACTCACACCGTCGAGCGCTCTCTCAGGGCCACGACCGGAGCGAAGGTCATTGCCGGTGTCGACGAGGTGGGGCGCGGCGCTTGGGCCGGCCCCGTCACCGTCTGCGCGGCCGTCACCGGACTGCGCCGGCCGCCCGTCGGGCTCACCGACTCGAAACTGCTGACCGTCAAGCGACGCACCGAGCTCGCGGCGGAACTGCAGACGTGGGTGACCGCGTACGCCCTCGGGAACTCCTCTCCGGAGGAGATCGACAGCCTGGGGATGACGGCGGCGCTGCGGCTCGCGGCCGTGCGCGCCCTGGAGGCGCTGCCCATCCCCCCGGACGCGGTCATCCTCGACGGGAAGCACGACTACCTCGGCGCCCCCTGGAGGGTCCGTACGGTCATCAAGGGGGACCAGTCGTGCGTGGCCGTCGCGGCGGCTTCGGTGATCGCCAAGGTTCACCGCGACAAAATGATGGCCGAACTGGGTATCGAGCATGCAGACTTCGGCTTTGCGGCCAATGCCGGATATCCGTCGCCCGTGCACAAGGCCGCGCTGGAGGAGCGGGGACCCACCCCGTACCACCGGCTGTCGTGGGCGTATCTTGATGCGCTGCCCAGGTGGCGGCACCTCAAGAAGGTCCGCGTCTGGGCAGACGGAGGCGTTCCGGAGGTCGAAGGCCAGCTCGGCTTCGACTTCTGATCGTTCCGCTCGGCCCGAAGTGCCACCCGCCCACGCGAGCCGCACCAACGTTTGATAAATATCAGCCCATGCCTCTCATTCCCGAGGAGCCTCAGATTCACGAGAGTGCCCAGGGTCCCCGCGTCACGCCGTCCGCCGGCCGTACCGCGCCGACCCCCCGCCCCGTTCCCGGCCCCCGTCCCGCGGCTCCGCCGCGCCCCGGTCGTCCAGGTCCCGCACGGCCCGCGCCGCCGACGCAGCGCGTGTCGCGGGAGTCGGCCCCGGCCAAGCCCGAGCCGTCGCGGGCGACCGTCCCCGCCGCCTCGGCGACCCCTCAGATCCAACTCGTTCCGGCTTCCGCGGACGGCGCGCTCGACGCCGCCGAGGAAGCGGTCGACCTGCTCCTGGAGTCGGGCCGTGCCCCCGGCGACGTACTGGTGATCACCACCGGTGAGTCGCATCCGTGGGCCGTCCACGAACTGTCCTTCGGTGAGGCGTCCTACTGGGCGCAGCACGACGCGCGCGACGACGTGTTCTACACGGACGCCGCCGTGGCCTCGCGTGCCGCGTCCCGCCCCGTGGTCGTGGTCGCGGTCAACGGCGGTCCTGAGGCCGCTGGAGCCAAGGCCCTGTCTTTGGCGCACACCAAGGCCGGGGCGCTGATGGTCGTCTGCGGCGACCCACAGCAGATCAACTCGGTGCTGGGCGCGGCTGTCTGAGCCGCGTCCGGCCCGTCCGGCGGTCCTGAGCTCATGCGGCCTTGAGGCCGTCCGGCGGTCCTGCGCTCGTCCGGGGGTCCTGCGCTCGTCCGGGGGTCCTGAGCCCGTCCGGGGGCCGAGAGAAGGTGACGTCGTGCCCGCCGCGCCGTAACACCGGCGGCGGGACCTTCGTCGTGCGCGCTCCGGTTGACCGTCCGGCATGAGCGGACGACGGGGGCGTGCCGTCCGTCAGCGGGCCGCCGCGCGGCGCAGCACCTCGGAGGCCGCGCCGCCGGTGCGCGGCAGCGGGGACGGAGCCTCGGCGGTGCCGAAGGGCTCGGGTGCCGAGTACGCGTGCGGCCGCCGGCCCCCGCGGCCCTCGCCGAGGACCTGCCAGCCGTCCCGGGTCAGCGTGATGTACGCCCCGCAGCGCAGCCCGTGCAGCGTGCAGGCGTCACGCAGTCCCCACATCCACGCCCCGTCCTCCTCGGTCCAACGCGCGTCCCCGTCACGGCAGTAGAGCAGTACGGCGGTGCGCACCGGGGTACGGCGCCGCAGGTCGTGCGGGATGACCTGGCGCAGTTGGGCCAGCAGCGCGTTGCGGAACATCCAGCCGTCGGCGGGCGCCGACCGGCGGGCGAAGGAGGCGCTCGCCCGCAGCCGCTCGTCCAGGTCGAGGACCGCGACCACGGCGGTGGCGGGCCTGGGGTGGTGCCGGGCGTGCAGTCCGCTGACGACCTCCCGCGGATTGCGCAGCAGAGGGATGCCTGAGGCCGCCCACTCCGCGGGTTCGAGCACACGGTGGACGGAGGTGGCGGACGTCGACAACGATGCCGCCGAGGACGGAGCGAATCCGAAGGTCACGTTCCTCCCTTCGGCTACGCGCCCACACTGCGGGCGGGATCGGATTCGGGGGAGCGCACACCGCAGGAGAGCCCTACCGGCCAACGGCTGAGCCGTGCGGGGAGCGGACTTCAATTCTTCCTGTCGAACTGGGATGCGGCAACGAGCAATTGAGGGCACCGGCCGTTATCGGGCGACCCGCGGCTTATATCCCTACCCGGCGCTCGCCCCGCGACTCCTGGGACCGCCCGCGTCGTGCACCTGGGCCGCAGACGTGTCCCATCAGCCCTGCACCGCCAGGACCAGTGGCATCACCGCCTGCGTGCCGGCCCTTCTGAGCAGGCGGGCGGCGACCGCGAGGGTCCAGCCGGTCTCGGTGAAGTCGTCCACGAGCAGCACCGGGCCGGGATTGGCGGCCAGGGCGGAAACCAGGTCGGGGGGTACGGTCAGCGCCCCGTCCAGGGCCTTCAGACGCTGGGCGCTGTTGCTCCTCGGTACCCGCTGTGCGTCCGGCGTGTACTCCACGCCGCCCAGCAGCGGCAGGCGGCCGACCTCCGAGATGTGCGTGCCCAGGGAGTGGATCAGCCGGGGCCGGGTGCGAGAGGGCATGGTGACGACGCCGACCGGGCGCGGTCCCGCGTCCGCCGCGCCCGGGGCCCAGCCACCGGGGCCTTTCGCCCAGTCGGCCAGTACGCCCACCACCGCATGCGCCACGTCCTCCGGCAGGGGAGCGTCGGGTGTCCGGGACGCGAGCATCGGCCGCAGCCGGTTGCCCCAGCCGATGTCCGAGAGACGTCCCAAAGCCCGCCCCTCAGCGGCCTGTTCACCGGCCGGGATACGCCCCCTGAGATCGACGCCGACCGCCGGCAGGCCAGTTGGCCACATACGTCGGGGCTGTACCTCCACACCGGCCCGGCCGAGGTCCACGCGCGCGGCGTCCAGCGCCGCGGTGGAGGTGTCCGCGGTGAAACGGGCACCCGCGCAGTTGTCGCAGCGACCGCAGGGCCTGGCGCTGTCGTCGTCGAGCCGGCGTTGCAGGAACTCCATCCGGCAGCCCGTCGCCGCCGCGTACTCGCGCATCGCCTGCTGCTCGGCCTCCCGCTGCCGCGCGACCCACTCGTACCGCTGCGCGTCGTACGTCCACGGCCGGCCGGTCGCGATCCAGCCGCCCTTGACCCGCTTGACCGCTCCGTCCACGTCGAGCACCTTGAGCATCGCCTCCAGCCGGGAACGGCGCAGCTCGACCAGGGGCTCCAGGGCGGGCAGCGACAGGGGCCCCTCAGCGCGGGCGAGCACGTCGAGGGTGCGGCGCACCAGATCCTCGGAGGGGAAGGCGAGTGACGCGAAGTACTCCCAGATCGCCTCGTCCTCCTTCCCTGGAAGCAGGAGCACCTCGGCGTGCTCCACGCCACGGCCCGCGCGGCCCACCTGCTGGTAGTAGGCGATGGGGGAGGACGGCGACCCCAGGTGCACGACGAAGCCGAGGTCGGGCTTGTCGAAGCCCATGCCCAGCGCCGACGTGGCGACCAGGGCCTTGACCTTGTTCGCGAGCAGGTCTTCCTCGGCCTGCTGCCGGTCGGCGTTCTCCGTCTTGCCGGTGTAGGACGCGACCGTGTGGCCGCGCTGCCGCAGGAAGGTGGTGACCTCCTCGGCCGCGGCGACCGTGAGCGTGTAGACGATTCCGGAACCCGGCAGTTCGCCGAGGTGGTCGGCGAGCCAGGCCATCCGGTGCGCGGCGTCCGGCAGCCGCAGCACGTTCAGGCTGAGGCTCTCCCGGTCCAGCGGACCACGCAGCACCAGGGTGTCGAAGGCGTCTCCCGTCCCCAGCTGTTCCGCGACGTCCGCGGTCACGCGCGCGTTGGCGGTGGCGGTGGTGGCGAGGACGGGGACACCGGGCGGGAGCTCGGTGAGCATGGTGCGCAGCCGCCGGTAGTCCGGGCGGAAGTCGTGGCCCCAGTCGGAGATGCAGTGCGCCTCGTCCACCACGAGCAGTCCCGTCGCCGCGGCGAGCTTGGGCAGGACCTGGTCGCGGAAGTCCGGGTTGTTGAGTCGCTCGGGGCTGACCAGCAGGACGTCGACCGCCCCTTCGGCGATCTCGCCCTGAACGGTGTCCCACTCCTCGGTGTTCGCCGAGTTGATCGTCCGGGCGTGGATGCCGGCGCGGGCCGCGGCCTCGACCTGGTTGCGCATGAGGGCGAGCAGCGGGGAGACGATCACGGTGGGGCCGCTTCCGCGCGCCCGGAGCAGGGAGGTGGCCACGAAATAGACCGCGGACTTGCCCCAGCCGGTGCGCTGCACCACCAGGGCCCGGCGCCGGTCGGCGACCAGGGCCTCGATCGCCTTCCACTGGTCCTCACGCAGTCGGGCCGTGCCCGTGTCGTCGCCGACCAGACGGGCGAGGACCGCGTCGGCCGCCTTCCTGAGGTCCGCGTTGTTCGTGTGCTCCATGCGTCCCATACAACAGGACGGCACTGACAACCGGGAAAGACCTGAGACGGGCCGGCAGTCGGGCCCGAGACGGAACGCGGGCCGTGGCTGACGTGTCCTCGTCCAGAGTTGTCCACAGGCCCAAGCGGACTTTTGCGATCCGCGAGATCGTCGGCACATGACGAATCACAGCGAAACGACGGGATCCTTCGAAAACGGTGACATCGCGTACGACGGATCCGCCCCCGAACACCAGGTCACCCTCCGCACTCCGGCCGAGCTCGCCGACGCCCTGCCGTATCTCCTCGGGTACCGCCCCGAGGACAGCATCGTCCTGGTCGCGCTTAACGGCCGGGGCGGGCGCGGCCGGTTCGGTGGCCGTGCCCGGCTCGGCATTCCCGCCAGCAGGGACGACTGGCCGTTCGCCGCCCGTCAGCTGGCCCACGGCCTGATCACGGGCAGCGAGCGCAGGGGTGCCAAGCCCGAGCAGATGGTGGCCTTCCTCTGCCAGGAGCCGGCGACGGACGAGTCGGGCCGGGACGTCGTGCGGCGGCTGGAGCCGCTGGCCCAGAAACTGCGTACGGAATGCGGCCACCTCGACGTCCCCGTGATCGAGGCGCTGTGCATCTCCGACGGGCGCTTCTGGTCGTACTGCTGCCCGACCGACGGCTGCTGCCCCGACGACGGACTGCCCATGGGACTGCCCGGAACCTCCGTGCTGGCCGCCGCGGCGGCGTACGCGGGCATCCAGGTCAGAGGCAGCCTGAAGGAGCTGCGGGCCAGGCTGCTCCCCTGGGATACCGCCGCGGCCCTGGAACAGGAGATCGCCCTGGACGCCGCCGGACTGTCCCTGGTGCCCAGGATCCTCGACGAGGTCGAGCGCGCGTCGGTGGCCGAGGAGACTCTGAAGCTCGCCGAGCGCGTCATGACCCGGTTCGCCGAGACGCCCTTCGTGCCCGGTGACGCCCGTGCGGACCTCCGCGACGACCAGCTGCTCGACCACGAGGAAGCGGCAGCACTGGTCCTGGGCCTCCAGGACCGTACGACACGGGACCGCGCCGCCGAGTGGATGGAGGGAGACGAGGCCGGTCCGGCGCTGCGGCTGTGGCGGGCGCTCGCCCGTCGTTGCGTCGGCCCGTACGGAGAGCACGCCGCGGCGCCCCTGACCCTCGCCGGCTGGGTGGCCTGGTCGGCCGGGGACCAGCTGGAGGCCCGGGAGGCCCTGGCCATGGCGCTGGGCGCGGACCCCGACTACCTCTTCGCCCGCCTCCTGCACCAGGCCTGCAACGAGGGGCTCGACCCCGAGTCGGTCCGGCGCTGCCTGCGCGCCGAGCGACAAGGACGCGCACGGTCGAAGACCGCGGACGCCGGTACGGGAGCGGCAGCGGTCGGGGCCGAGACGCCGCAGGACGGACCGGCCGCAGGGGACGACGAGGTCGCCACGGTGCCGCGCGAGGCGATCGGAACCGACGGAGGCGCTACCCCAACGGCGCCCGAACCGGCGTCCCGCCCTTGCCGCCGGACGCGCGTGGACGGCCCCGTCCCGGCCGGGTCGCGCCCCGCGACCTCGCGGCCCGACGGCCCATGCGCGGGTCCTTCCAGGGCGCCGGGTCGTCCGCGTACGCGCACCTCGGGACAGGGTGGTCCGCGTCGCCGAGGCGCCGACAAGTCGGGTGCCGACCGGGGGAGCGGCGCCGCCGAGAAGCGCCCGTGAACGAACGCCCGCGGGGCCCGCGGGAGAACGGAGGGCCGAAGCGGATCAGCCATCGATGCGACCGGCGAATGGAGTGTTTATCGTCAGGCAGACGACTATGATCGCGGCATGCCCTACGACCCGTCAGCCTTTCCGCCTTTCGCCGTCACCGTGGACCTGGTCGTGCTGACCGTGCGCCGTCATTCCCTGTGCGCGTTGGCGGTGCGCAGGGGTGAGCCGCCGTTCCAGGGCCGGTGGGCGCTTCCCGGAGGCTTCGTGCGGGCCGACGAGGATCTGGCGCAGGCGGCGGCACGGGAGCTGGCGGAGGAGACCGGACTGTGCGTGCACGACCCGTTCGCCCCGGTCCAGGACAACGGCGCGCACCTGGAGCAGCTCGCGACCTACGGCGACCCCAAGCGTGACCCGCGGATGAGGGTCGTCAGCGTCGCTCACCTCGCCCTGGCTCCCGACCTGCCCGCGCCTCGGGCGGGCGGCGACGCCGAGCACGCCCGTTGGGCGCCCGTGGAGGAACTGCTGCAACAGGGCGGCTACGGCCGTGACGGAGAGCCGGTGGCGCCGCTGGCCTTCGATCACGCCCAGATCCTCGCGGACGGAGTGGAACGGGCACGCTCGAAGATCGAGTACTCCTCGCTGGCGACCGCGTTCTGTCCGCCCGAGTTCACCGTCGGTGAACTGCGCCGTGTGTACGAGGGGGTGTGGGGCGTGGCCCTCGACCCGCGCAACTTCCACCGCAAGGTGACGGGCACCCCGGGCTTCCTCGTGCCGACCGGAGGGACGACCACCCGCCAGGGCGGCCGGCCGGCCCAGCTCTTCCGGGCCGGGGGAGCCACCCTGCTCAACCCGCCGATGCTGCGCCCGGAGGTCTGACCCTCGTCCGCCCGTCGCCGTCGTGAGTCGGCGCGTTCGCCAAGTCGGATGCCGGGCCCACCGAACCGGTCCTGTCGCCCCATCGGAGAAGGGAGCCGAGTAACGCCAACGGTTGGCGAATGCGAGCCGTGATACCCGAAAAAACCGGACATGACGCGCTATCTTGCTGCGGGTGATCCAGGCCTTCGGACTGACCAGCGATTCCCGTAAGGACCTTCCGCCCTCCGTCGACGACGTTTCCTTCGAAGCGCACGCGGGCCGTGTCACCGCGCTCCTCGGAACGGCGGGCTCGGGCAAGACGACGACGCTCAGACTCATGCTCGAGCTCCAACAGGGCTGCGGTATCACCTACTTCAGGGGTCGTCCCCTGCACCGCGTCGCCCATCCCTCGCGCGAGGTCGGCGTTCTCCTGGGCGGCGTCCCAGGGCACCCCGCGCGCACGGTCCGTGGCCATCTGCGCATGCTCTGTGCCGCGGCGGGTCTTCCGGCACGGCGCGCCGACCAAGTCCTGGAAGCCGTTGGCCTCGTCAGCTTCCGGGAGGAGCGCCTGGGCACGCTGTCCCGGGGGGTGGACCGTCGACTGGGCCTGGCCTGCATCCTGCTGGCCGATCCGCACACGCTGGTGCTCGACACCCCCGCCGACGGACTGCCGACGCGGGAATGCCGTTGGCTGCACGGTGTGCTGCGGGCCCATGCGAACCAGGGCGGTACGGTCCTGTTCACCACGGCCGACCCCAAGGAGGCGGCCCGCGCCGCCGACCGCGTCGTCACGCTCGAACGCGGCAGGCTCGTCGCGGATCAGGAGGCCGCGGACTTCGCCCGCCACCGGTTGCGTCCCCGAGTCACCGTGCGCAGCCCGCACGCCTCCCGCCTCGGAGCCCTCCTGGCCAAGGAGGCCCGTACCGCCCGCCGCTCCGTCGAGGTCGTACGCGACAGCGGCAACCGTCTGTTCGTCTACGGCAGTACGTGTGCCGATGTTGGCGAGGCCGCGTTCCGTCACGGCATCCTCATCCACCAACTCGCCGACGAGGTCGGTGACATGGGCGCCGGTGCGGGTTCAACGCCTTCGGCGGCGGCAATGGCCGAAGAACCCCGGGCCGAGGCCACGGTGACGGCGACCCCAGACGGGCAGCAGCCGTCCGCTGTCGTACCGGCCGCCGGGAAGAGGCAGCCGGCCGCGGCCGCGCTCGCAGCGAGCGCCGCAGGCGTCCCGTGCTCCGAGGGGGCCCGGCTCGCGGGGGGTGAACAGGGCACGTACGCCCCTTCGGCCGGAGGGGACGGCTCCGTCCGCCCGAGCTTGGAGGAACCGTCCGTCACCACGTGCCCAGGGGAGCCGTCCGTCGCCACGCGCGAGACGCCGTCGGTCAGCCCCCGTGCCGACAATGCGTCAGGCACCGCGCACGGTTTCGGCGCGCCCCCGGAGCCGCGGGTGAAGGTGGCTGCCCCCGCGGCTCCCACGGGAAGCCGAGTCCCGGCGGCCGGTCCCGGCGAAGGGGCGCCCGGCACTCGTCCCGACGACCCGGATCTCACAACCGGCTCCGATGGCCCGGACATCACCACTCACCTCGACGACTCGGTCGCCCTCACCGGTGCCGGTGCCGGTGTTTCGTGGCCCACCTCCCACCCTGGCGGTGTGGCCCACACCAATGGTTCCCAGCCGCCGGGACCGGCCGCCGGCCCCGAGGCCAGGACCCCTCCCACCGCTTCCCTGACCCTCGACTCCACTGCCGGCTTCGAACCCCGCGACTCGACCAGCGGCTCCGAAGCCCTAGGCCCCACCACCACCCCCGAACTCCCCGACTCGACCGCCGAATCCGAGGACAGGGCCGCTACTGCCACCGCGACCGCCACCGGCGCCGCCCGCATCACCTCGCCCTCCCGGGAGCCGTTCGCGCCTCCGGAAGCTCCGGACGGAGCCGCCATGGCACCCACGCGCCCCGACCAACCCCCCGCCGAGCAGCGGGCGGCCACGCATCCCGCGACTGGGCACCCCGCGACTGGGCACCCCGCGTCTGCCCACCCCGTGTCCACCCACCCCGTGTCCACCCACCCCGTGTCCACCCACCCCGTGCCCACCCACCCCGCGTCCGACCATCCTGCGTCCGGGCAGCCGGCGAACGGGCACCCCGCGTCCGACCATCCCGCGTCCGGGGAGCCCACGTCCGGGCACCCCACGAACAGCCACCCCGCGCCCGCCCACCCCGCGCCCGCCCACCCCGCGCCCGCCCACCCCGCACCCCCGCAGCCCTCGATCCCGACTCCGCGTCCCGCCGAGGTCGTCGCACTCGAGGCCTCGTCCGCTCTTCCACCCCCGATCTCCGTCCGCCCCGGGCCCAGCCCCCTGCGTCCCCTGCGGTACGAACTGCGCCGGGCCGTCGGTGTCCGTACCGGCTTCCTCGTCGGTGCCGCCGTCCTCGTCTGCTCCGCCGTCACGGCCCTGGTCATGGGGCGGATGGGCCACGCCCCCCAGCCCCGGCTGCTGGCGGCATGGCCGTGGCAACTGCCCCTGCCGCCGGCGGCGCTCGGCGCCGGGCTGCTCGGCGCGCTCGCCTTCGGCGACGAGTTCCGCCACCCCGCGCTGGCGGCGGACCGGGGCACCGTCCCGCGCCGGCTCGGACTGCTCACCGCGAAGCTGATCGTGGCCACCGCGACCGCGCTGCTGCTCGCCTTCCTCACGGTCGGCTGCAACGTCGAAGTGCTCTATGCCGTGTACGGGCAGGAACTCACCCAGGTCCCCGGCGACTGGCTCTCGTTGAGCGTGAGTTGGATCGGCCTCGTGGTGGGATGCGCCTGGGCCGGCGTGCTGGCCGGGGGAGTGTTCCGGTCCACCACGGGAGGGCTCGCGGCCGTGCTCTCCGTACCGGTGCTTGTCGTACCCCTGGTGCGGTGGGCGATGGGAGGGAAGGCGTGGAACGCCACCGGTCTGCCCGCCCGGCTGCGCCACATTTTCCTGCTCCAGTGGCCCTTCGGCGGTGACCGCTACCTGGCCGCCGCGGCGCGGATGATCGCCCAACCCGTGGGCGGCGCTCTGGCGTTGACGCTCGTCGCGCTGCTGTGCGCCTACCTGCTGACAGCCCTGCGGAGCCGGACCCGATGACAGGGGTTCGCTCCCTTTCGGTCGGGCTCTGCACGCAACTTCCCAGGGAGAGCCCATTTCTTTCCGATAAGGCGTCAATTGAGGCGAAGTGAGCGATCACCCTTTCGTGTGCTTTTCACCAAAGACCTCAAGGGAGTTGGAGACGACGCCGACAAAGGATCCGTGAGTACCCTTGCGCACACCATGATGACCGCCGCCCGCTCCACAGACTCAGGTCTCGTCGGCCCGGGCGAACTCGACCGTTACCCCTATACCGAGGCGACCGCCCCCGACCGCGTCGCGAGCCCCGCCTGGGAGGGCGCCGACCCGGAACTGGGGCGCGTGGGCCGGCGTACCGCGGGCAGCCGCGGCCGCGGACTGCACGGCCAACTCGTCCAGCAGCTGGGTCAGATGATCGTCTCCGGGGACCTGGGCGCCGACCGTCCACTGGTGCCCGAGGAGATCGGCCAGCGCTTCGAGGTCTCCCGCACCGTCGTCCGCGAGTCGCTCCGCGTCCTGGAGGCCAAGGGCCTGGTCAGCGCCCGCCCGAACGTCGGCACGCGGGTGCGCCCGGTCAGCGACTGGAATCTCCTCGACCCGGACATCATCGAGTGGCGGGCCTTCGGGCCGCAGCGCGACGACCAGCGCCGCGAGCTCAGCGAACTGCGCTGGACGATCGAGCCGCTCGCCGCGCGTCTCGCCGCCGGGCGCGCGCGCGAGGACGTCCAGCAGCGCCTGTCCGACATGGTCGAGATCATGGGGCACGCCCTGGGGCAGGGCGACGCGCTCACCTTCTCCCGCGCGGATGCCGAGTTCCACTCGCTCCTGATCCAGATCGCGGGCAATCGGATGCTGGAGCACCTCTCCGGGATCGTCTCGGCCGCCCTCCAGGTGTCCGGCAGCCCCGTCACGGGCTGCGACCGGCCGAACGAGGCCTCCCTGGCGCAGCACGCCCGGATCGCCGATGCGGTCGCGGGCGGCGACGGCACCGCGGCGGAGAGCGCCATGCGCCAACTGCTCACGGTGCACCCGGAGGTCGAGCGGGTGGTCCCCGCGCCGCGCGAGCACTGAACCGCTCGGGCGTCGGTCCCTGCGTGGGCGGCACGGCTGGGGCCCTGCCGTCCTCCGGCGGGGGCCGGTGAGAGGCGGTTCGCCGGCCGACCGCGGGCGCGGATCCCTCCGCGAGCCGGCGGGAGCCACAAGCGACCGGAGCGAGCCGCCGGTGGGGTCGTACACGTGGCGACCACCCCACTCCATCTGCCCACGTCTGGCCGTTTTTACGCACTTACGGGGTGTGACTGGGGCCACGCGGATTGGGCGTAACACTCCTGGGTACAACGCGATGACCTAAGAGGTGACAGCCGCGGAGGGAATACGGACGCCGTACACGGCGCTGTGGAACTTCCCGGCCCCCGCCCGCGCCGTCGGCCCAATCCCCAGGCCGGTGGTCGGCTCCTGTCCACGATGGACGGGGCCGGAAGCCGTTTTCCAACGTTCCGAGAGGTTGTTCGTGTCGGCCAGCACATCCCGTACGCTCCCGCCGGAGATCGCCGAGTCCGTCTCTGTCATGGCGCTCATTGAGCGGGGAAAGGCTGAGGGGCAGATCGCCGGCGACGATGTGCGTCGGGCCTTCGAAGCTGACCAGATTCCGGCCACTCAGTGGAAGAACGTACTGCGCAGCCTCAACCAGATCCTCGAGGAAGAGGGTGTGACGCTGATGGTCAGTGCCGCGGAGCCCAACAAGCGCACCCGAAAGAGCGTCGCAGCGAAGAGTCCGGCCAAGCGCACCGCCACCAAGACGGTCGCGGCGAAGACGGTGACCACCAGGAAGGCCACCGCCGCCGCCGCTCCGGCGGCGCCCGCCGCCAACGCGTCCGTCGATGAAGAGGCCCCCGCGAAGAAGGCCGCTGCCAAGAAGACGACCGCCGCCAAGAAGACGGTGGCCAAGAAGACGACGGCCGCCAAGAAGACGGCTGTCAAGAAGACCACCGCCGCCAAGAAGGACGACGCCGAGCTTCTCGAGGACGAGGTGCTCGAGGAGGCCAAGGGCGCGGAGGAGCCCGAGGGCGCCGAGAGCGCCGGCTTCGTGCTCTCCGACGAGGACGAGGACGACGCGCCCGCCCAGCAGGTCGCCGCGGCCGGCGCCACCGCCGACCCGGTGAAGGACTACCTCAAGCAGATCGGCAAGGTCCCCCTGCTCAACGCCGAGCAGGAGGTGGAGCTGGCCAAGCGCATCGAGGCGGGTCTCTTCGCCGAGGACAAGCTGGCGAACTCCGACAAGCTCGCCCCCAAACTCAAGCGCGAGCTGGAGATCATCGCCGAGGACGGCCGCCGCGCCAAGAACCACCTCCTGGAGGCCAACCTCCGCCTGGTGGTCTCCCTGGCCAAGCGCTACACCGGCCGCGGCATGCTCTTCCTGGACCTCATCCAGGAGGGCAACCTCGGTCTGATCCGCGCGGTGGAGAAGTTCGACTACACCAAGGGCTACAAGTTCTCCACGTACGCCACCTGGTGGATCCGTCAGGCGATCACCCGCGCCATGGCCGACCAGGCCCGCACCATCCGTATCCCGGTGCACATGGTCGAGGTCATCAACAAGCTCGCGCGCGTGCAGCGCCAGATGCTCCAGGACCTGGGCCGCGAGCCCACCCCGGAGGAGCTGGCCAAGGAGCTCGACATGACCCCGGAGAAGGTCATCGAGGTCCAGAAGTACGGCCGCGAGCCCATCTCGCTGCACACCCCGCTGGGCGAGGACGGCGACAGCGAGTTCGGTGACCTCATCGAGGACTCCGAGGCGGTCGTCCCGGCCGACGCGGTCAGCTTCACGCTCCTCCAGGAGCAGCTGCACTCGGTCCTCGACACCCTGTCCGAGCGTGAGGCGGGCGTCGTCTCCATGCGTTTCGGTCTCACCGACGGTCAGCCGAAGACCCTCGACGAGATCGGCAAGGTCTACGGCGTCACGCGTGAGCGGATCCGTCAGATCGAGTCCAAGACCATGTCGAAGCTGCGCCACCCGTCGCGTTCGCAGGTGCTGCGCGACTACCTCGACTAGTCCTGGCGTATGACACCGAGGGCCCGGTCCCCCCGAGGGGACCGGGCCCTCGTGCTGCGCGTCGCGCCACCGTGCATGACTCTGGGTGTTCCGTGATCACCCGAGAGTGAGGAGCATCCATGCGACGCCGTATTGCCCGTGCCCTGATCGGGCCGCTGGTCGTGGCGGCCGCCGGAGGCGGGATACCGCTGGCCGCGTCGGCGCCGGTCGCCGCCGACAGCGTTGTCATCGGTGGTTTCCCCGTCGATGTCTCGCAGAGCCCGTGGACCGTGGCGCTCTCCAGCCGTGACCGGTTCGGAGGCACCCGTGCGGGGCATTTCTGCGGGGGCGTGGCCATCGGCCGCACCAGGGTGCTCACCGCGGCCCACTGTCTGTCCAGAGAGGCCGTGGGCGCGCCACCGACGCCGGATCTGAAGGTGATCACGGGACGTACGGATCTGCTCTCCGCTCAGGGCAAGGAGGTCTCCGTGCGTGGCACCTGGGTCAATCCGCACTACGATTCCACCACCAATGCCGGTGACTTCGCCGTGCTCACTCTTGCCGAGCCCTTGCCGCAGAACGCCGTCATCCCCATGGCGGGCGCGGGCGACCCGGCGTACTCGCCGGGCACGAGCGCCACGGTCTACGGATGGGGGGACACCACGGGTGCCGCCGCCTATGCCCACAGCCTGTATGCCGCGACGCTCCACGTCCTGCCCGACGCCGAGTGCAAGAAGGCCTATCCGGGCGGCAGCGAGGGCAAATACCTGCCCCAGAGCATGCTGTGCGCGGGGGAGACCGCCGGGGGCCGGGACGCGTGCCAGGGGGACAGCGGGGGGCCGCTGGTCGCGCAGGATCGGCTCATCGGGCTTGTGTCGTGGGGCAGCGGCTGCGGGCGCGCCGGGAGCCCCGGCGTCTACACGCGCGTGTCCGAGGTGGTCCGGGCGCTGGGCCGGGCCGACACGAAGGCACCCCACGTGCCGTCCGGCGAGTCCTGACCGGCGTCGCGGGTCACGAGGACGGGCGGTCGCTCCTGGGTGCCAGAAGCGACCGCCCGTTCGCCGGCCTGCGCCGGAGGCTCGTCGGGCGGGAGGGTCAGCGCTCTTCCTCGGAGGCGTTCGCCGGAACGGAGGTCAGGCGCTCGGTCTCGTCCTGTATCTCAGCGGCGATCTTCTTGAGTTCTGGCTCGAACTTGCGACCGTGGTGGGCGCAGAAGAGCAGTTCTCCGCCGCTCAGCAGGACGACGCGCAGGTATGCCTGGGCGCCGCAGCGGTCGCAGCGATCAGCGGCCGTCAGTGGGCTCGCGGGGGTCAGAACAGTAGTCACGTCGCCTCTTCTCTAGCTCGACGAGCTGTCGTACCAGGGTCAACATCCAACCAGCCCCAAACGTTCCCGATCGTGGCTTTTCCTCGAAGATTCTTCTTCGGGGCGGTCGGCTGCTGCCGGTTTGGCGGCGAATGTGCCGTATTGCGTGTCTATGTGTCGTACGGGTTCGCGCTGTCGGTCATGGTCGGTCCCCCCGGCCGGGTTGCCGGTTGTTCATGAGGACGTGCCCGGAGCCTAAATGGTTCATGCCTCGAAGGGAACGTGATATGTGCTTCACTCGGCTGAAGGATCGAACGTGTATGCGACTCTCTATTAGTCTGTGTTTCTGCCGAGGGTTGCGTTACAAGGGCTCTACCAGGCCTCGGTACTCTCTGAGCGGCTACCCGAGCCGTGCCCTTACCCAACAGGGCCCCAACTGAAATTCAGCGAGGAGCGAACCGCGTGACCGCCGAGACGTCCGTGCCGTCCACAGCGCTGCTGGCAGGAGCAGACCGCGACGGTTCCAACTACACCGCTCGGCACCTGCTCGTCCTCGAGGGACTCGAAGCCGTGCGCAAGCGCCCGGGCATGTACATCGGCTCGACCGACAGTCGCGGTCTGATGCACTGCCTGTGGGAGATCATCGACAACTCCGTCGACGAGGCCCTCGGCGGCTACTGCGACCACATCGAGGTCGTGCTGCACGACGACGGCTCGGTGGAGGTGCGGGACAACGGCCGCGGCATCCCGGTCGACGTCGAGCCCAAGACCGGCCTGTCCGGTGTCGAGGTCGTGATGACCAAGCTGCACGCGGGCGGCAAGTTCGGCGGCGGCTCGTACGCCGCCTCCGGCGGTCTGCACGGCGTCGGCGCCTCAGTCGTCAACGCCCTGTCCGCCCGGCTGGACGTGGAGGTGGACCGCGGCGGCCACACCCACGCCGTCAGCTTCCGGCGCGGCGTGCCCGGCGCGTTCACGGCGGGCGGACCCGACGCCAAGTTCGAGGCCGGGAGCGGGCTGCGCAAGGCCAAGAAGATCCCCAAGACCCGCAGCGGCACCCGCGTGCGCTACTGGGCCGACCGCCAGATCTTCCTCAAGGACGCCAAGCTCTCCCTGGAGAACCTGCACCAGCGCGCCCGCCAGACGGCGTTCCTGGTGCCGGGGCTGACCATCGTCGTCCGTGACGAGTACGGCCTCGGCGACGGCGGCAGCAAGGGTGAGGAGTCCTTCCGCTACGACGGCGGCATCAGCGAGTTCTGCGAGTACCTGGCGAGCGACAGGGCGGTCTGCGACGTCCTCCGCTTCACCGGGCACGGGACCTTCAAGGAGACGGTCCCGGTCCTCGACGACCACGGCCAGATGACGCCCACCGAGGTCACCCGCGAGCTCGGCGTCGACGTCGCCATGCGCTGGGGGACCGGCTACGACACCACGCTGCGGTCCTTCGTCAACATCATCGCCACGCCCAAGGGCGGCACGCACGTGGCCGGCTTCGAGCAGGCCGTCGCCAAGACGATGAACGAGGTGCTGCGGGCCAAGAAGATGCTGCGCGTCGCCGAGGACGACATCGTCAAGGACGACGCCCTGGAGGGCCTCACCGCGGTCGTCACGGTCCGTCTGGCCGAGCCCCAGTTCGAGGGGCAGACCAAGGAGGTCCTCGGCACCTCGGCGGCCCGCCGCATCGTGAACAATGTCATCACCAAGGAGCTCAAGGCGTTCCTGACCTCCACCAAGCGCGACGCCGCACAACAGGCGCGCGTGGTGCTGGAGAAGGCGGTCGCCGCGGCCCGCACGCGCATCGCCGCCCGCCAGCACAAGGACGCGCAGCGCCGGAAGACGGCCCTGGAGTCCTCCTCGCTGCCGGCCAAGCTCGCCGACTGCCGCAGTGACGACGTCGACCGCAGCGAGCTGTTCATCGTCGAGGGCGACTCCGCGCTCGGTACGGCGAAGCTGGCGCGGAACTCCGAGTTCCAGGCGCTGCTGCCGATCCGCGGCAAGATCCTCAACGTGCAGAAGTCGTCCGTCACGGACATGCTGAAGAACGCCGAGTGCGGCGCGATCATCCAGGTGATAGGGGCCGGCTCGGGCCGTACCTTCGACCTGGACACGGCCCGCTACGGCAAGATCATCATGATGACCGACGCCGACGTGGACGGCTCCCACATCCGGACCCTGCTGCTGACGCTGTTCCACCGCTACATGCGCCCCATGGTGGAGGCGGGCCGGGTGTTCGCCGCGGTGCCGCCGCTGCACCGCATCGAGCTGATCCAGCCGAAGAGGGGCCAGGACAAGTACGTGTACACCTACTCGGACCGTGAACTGCGCGACCAGCTGCTCGAGTTCCAGAGCAAGGGCGTGCGGTACAAGGACTCGATCCAGCGCTACAAGGGCCTCGGTGAGATGGACGCCGACCAGCTCGCCGAGACCACCATGGATCCGCGCCACCGCACCCTGCGCCGGATCAACCTCTCCGACCTGGAGGCCGCCGAGCAGGTCTTCGACCTCCTGATGGGCAACGACGTGGCACCCCGCAAGGAGTTCATCGCCAGCTCCGCCGCGACCCTGGACCGCTCGCGCATCGACGCCTAGGGCACCGGTCCCTTCCGGCGCGGTCCTTCCCTTCCGGGGAGGTCCGCGCCGACTTGTCGGTGCCGGCCCGGCCATCGACGGGGGGAGTCACCTGATGGGGTGAAGAGCGGGGGGAAGAGAAGTCAGGGAACTTCCGGTTCTGTCCATCCTTGGGCATGCAGTCAAGCAACGACCGCTTCCGTGCTGGCGGTGACGGTCCCGGGAACGTGCCCGGGACCGATGAAGGCCAGGACCCGGAGCCCGAGGACATCAGGTACCGCGACCCCTGGTACGACGCGCTGGCCTCCGGCTGGGGTGACGGCAACGGCACGGGAGCTCCCACCGCACCGGTACCGGCGGCTCGCCGGGAGGGGCAGAGCGGGCCGGAGGCCGGTGCGGCGGCCGACGCGTACCTGGAGGTGCAGCGCAGCGCGGCGTTCCAGGAGGTGCGCAGCCGCTACCGGAGGTTCGTGATGCCGGCGGTCGCCCTCTTCCTCGTCTGGTACGTGAGCTATGTCGTGACCGCCACGACCGCGCCGGGGTTCATGGCGCGACCGGTGGCCGGCGCGGTGAACGTGGGGATGCTGGCGGGCCTCGGGCAGTTCCTCAGCACCTTCCTCCTCGCCTGGGCCTACGCCCGGCACGCACGGCTGCGCAGGGACCGCGCGGCGCTCGAACTGCGCTGGGACACCCAGGAGCTGACGCGCGGCGCGCGCGGAGGTGCCTCGTGACGGGCAACCACCAGACGCTGGCACTGGTGCTGTTCAGCGTGATCGTCGCGGTCACCCTGGGGATCACCACCTGGGTGAGCCGCAACCGGCACGGATCGGCGGAGGAGTTCTACGCGGGCGGGCGGCTGTTCACGCCCATGGAGAACGGTTTTGCCGTCGCGGGCGACTACGCCTCGGCCGCCTCCTTCCTCGGAGTGCCCGGACTGATCGCCCTGTTCGGCTACGACGGGGTGCTGTACGTGGTGGGCTTCCTGGTGGCCTGGCTGGTCGTGCTCTTCCTCGTCGCCGAACTGGTCCGCAACTGCGGGCGGTTCACGCTCGCCGACGTGGTCGCGGCGCGGATGAGCGAGCGGCCGGCGCGGATCGCGGCGGGAACCTCCTCGGTCACCGTGTCCGTTCTGTATCTGGTGGCGCAGATGGTGGGCGCGGGCAGCCTGGTGGCGCTGCTCCTGGGCCGGACCGGCGCAGGGGTGCAGGCCTGGACCGTCATCGGTGTCGGCGCGCTGATGGTGATCTACGTGTCGTTGGGAGGGATGCGGGCCACCACCTGGATCCAGATCGTCAAGGCGGTCCTGATGCTGGGCGGCACCGTCGTGCTGACCGTGCTCGTCCTGGTCAGGTTCCACGGCGACCTCGACCGGCTGCTGCTCACCGCGGCCGAGCGCAGCGGCCACGGGGACGCCTTCCTGGTGCCCGGACTGAAGTACGGCGGGGGCCTGACCGCGCGCCTGGACTTCATCAGTCTCGGACTGGCGCTGGTGCTCGGCACGGCGGGGCTGCCGCACATCCTGTCCCGCTTCTACACCGTGCCGACCGCGCGGGCCGCCCGGCGCTCGGTGATCTGGTCCATCGGGCTGATCGGCGGCTTCTACCTGATGGCGATCGTCCTCGGCTTCGGTGCGGCCGCGATCGTCGGACCGGACGCCCTGCGCGGGTCCAACGCGGCCGGGAACACGGCGGTCCCGCTGCTGGCCCTCGACCTCGGCGGCGGCGCCGACTCCACGGCGGGGACGGTCCTGTTCGCGGTGGTGGCCGCGGTCGCCTTCGCCACGATCCTCGCGGTGGTCGCCGGGATCACGCTCGCCTCCTCGGCGTCGGTGGCCCACGACCTGTACGCGTCGCTGCGGCGCCGCGGTGCCCGGCAGCGCGGCGAGGTGGCCGTGGCGCGCGTCGCCGCGGTCGGCATCGGCGTGGTCGCGATCGCCCTCGGCCTGCTCGCCCGCAACCTCAACGTGGCCTTCCTGGTGGGCCTCGCGTTCGCCGTCGCCGCCTCGGCGAACCTGCCGGTGCTGCTCTACTCCCTGTTCTGGCGCGGCTTCACGACCCGCGGCGCGATGTGGGCCGTGTACGGCGGGTTGGTTCCCGCGCTCGGGCTCGTCGTGCTCTCCCCGGTGGTCTCCGGCAGCCCCGACGCGCTCTTCCCGGGTGTCGACTTCCAGCTCTTCCCGCTGGAGAACCCCGGCATCGTCTCCGTCCCGCTGGGATTCCTCGCCGGCTGGCTGGGCACCGTCACCTCCACCGAGGTGCCGGACGAGGCCAAACACGCCGAGACGGAGGTGCGGTCGCTGACGGGCGCGGGGGCCGTGTAGCACCGCGCGGCGGCGTACTGCCGTGCGTCCCGGGTCAGCACGCCTAGGGAGCCACCCAGGCGTAGCGGTGCTCCGGTCGCCCCGTGTCGCCGTACTTCAGGGACAGGCGCAGGCGTCCGGCCTGTTCCAGGTGGCGCAGGTAGCGCTGGGCGGTGGAGCGGCTCAGGCCGGTGCGGGCGGCCACCTCGTGGGCGGACAGGGGCTGGTCGGCGCGGTGCAGCACACCGCAGATGAGGTCCGTCGTCGGCTCCGAGTGGCCGCTGGGCAGCCCCGGGGACGGGGGCGCGGGCGCGGCGCGCAGGGCGCCGAAGATCCGGTCCACCTGCTCCTGCCCGGTGACACCGTGTCCGCCGACGCGGTCGACGGTGCGGCGCAGGGCGGCGTAGGACTCCAGGCGGGTACGCAGCGCGACGAAGGTGAACGGTTTGACCAGGTAGTGGAGCGCGCCCAGCCGCATCGCCTGCTGGACGGTCGCCACGTCCCCGGCTGCCGTGATCATGATGACGTCGGTGCCGATGCCCTGTTCCCGCATGCGGTGGACGAGCTCCAGACCCGTGCGGTCGGGCAGGTAGTGGTCGAGCAGGACCAGGTCGATGCTTCCGCGCTGCACGGTGGTCAGGGCCTGTGCGGCACTGTGCGCGCGGGCGGTGACCCGGAAGCCGGGAACCTTTCCCACGTACTTGGCGTTTATCTCAGCGACACGGTAGTCGTCGTCGACCACCAGGACGTCGATCATCGGGCCTCTCTCCCTCAAGGCCATGCGGGCATTGTTGCGCCCGTGTTTCGGCTCCGCTGTTGTAGCGCGCGCAAAACGAGCACAACAGGTGCTTGCGAGCAAAACAACGGGTTGCGCACAGAAGACTGCTGCCGTGGCCGTGGCCACATCTACCGTCCCGGCCATGAGCACAGACACCAGCCCCGCCATCGAACTGCGGGGCGCCAGTAAGACGTTCAGGACCCCGTCAGGGGGCCTGCACACAGCCGTGAGGGACCTCGACCTCACTGTGCGGCGCGGCGAGTTCGTGGCCGTGGTCGGCCCCACCGGCTGCGGAAAGTCGACCACCCTGACCCTGGTCAGCGGGCTGGAGGAGCCCACCGAGGGTGACGTGCTGGTGGCCGGCCGGCCGGTGCAGGGCGTCGGCGGCAAGGTCGGCTTCGTCTTCCAGCAGGACGCCACCTTCCCCTGGCGCTCGGTGCTGTCCAACGTGATGGCCGGGCCGCGATTCCGCGGCGTGCCGAAGGCCGAGGCGAAGGAGAAGGCCCGCGCCTGGCTGGCCAGGGTCGGACTCGCCGCCTTCGAGGACCGCTACCCGCACCAGCTCTCCGGTGGCCAGCGCAAGCGTGTCGCCCTCGCCGCCACCTTCGTCAACGACCCCGAGATCCTGCTGATGGACGAGCCCTTCTCGGCGCTCGACGTGCAGACCCGGGCGCTGATGTCGGACGAGCTCCTGGAACTGTGGGAGGGCACGGGCGCCTCGGTCGTCTTCGTCACCCACGACCTGGAGGAGGCCATCGCCCTGGCCGACAAGGTCGTCGTCATGACCGCCGGCCCCGCGACCGTGAAGCAGGTCTTCGACATCGGCCTGCCGCGGCCGCGCAAGGTCGAGCAGGTGCGCCTGCAGACGGAGTTCATCGACATCTACCGCGAGATCTGGGAGTCGCTCGGCGAAGAGGTCCGCATCACCCGTGAAAGAGGTGCCGCCCATGTCGCCTGAGGTTCTCAGCACCCCGGTCGTCGACACGGCCAAGACGACCGACCGCGCCCACTCCCGGGCCCGCGCCGCCCGCAGGCGCAAGGTGGTCGTCACCTGCGCCCGCGTTCTGGTGCTGGTGGCCGTGCTCGGCCTGTGGGAGGCGCTCTCCCGGGCCGCGGTCATCGATCCGTTCAACTTCTCGATGCCCTCGAAGATCTGGGACCAGATCTGGACCTGGATCACGCACGGCACCGCGCAGGGCTCGCTGGGCGAGCAGATCTGGTACACGCTCTACGAGGCCCTGATCGGCTGGGTGTTCGGCGTGGTGGCCGGTGTGATCCTCGGTATCGCGCTCGGCCGCATCCCCTTCCTCGCCGACGTCCTCGGCCCCTACATCAAGGTGCTCAACTCCCTCCCCAGGATCGTGCTCGCCCCGATCTTCGTGATCTGGTTCGGGCTCGGACCGGTCTCCAAGATCGCCTCGGCCGTGGTCCTCGTGTTCTTCCCGGTGTTCTTCAACGCCTTCCAGGGCGCCCGGGAGGTCGACCGCAACCTGGTGGCCAACGCGCGGATCCTCGGCGCGAGCGACCGCAGGGTCACCTTCCAGGTGGTCATCCCGTCCGCGACCTCGTGGATCTTCACCAGCCTGCACGTCAGCTTCGGCTTCGCGCTCATCGGCGCCATCGTCGGCGAGTACATCGGCGCCACCAAGGGCATCGGCCTGCTCGTCGCGGCGTCCCAGGGCACGTTCAACGCGGCCGGTGTGTACGCCGCGATGGTCATCCTCGCCGCGGTCGCGCTCGTCGCCGAGGGCCTGCTCACCTTCGCCGAGCGCCGCATCTTCCGCTGGAAGCCGGCCGACTCCGGGCACTGACGGCCCGCCGCCGCACCGGCTTTCCCCCAGGTCCCCCGCTCCCCGTACCGCTTTTCTCACAAGGACGTGACCCTCATGCGCAAGACCGCCAGATTCGCCGCGTCGGCCGCCGCCGGCCTGCTCGCCCTGTCCTCCCTCACCGCCTGCGCCAACGACGCGGCGAGCTCGACGTCCACCGGCAGCGGCAAGGGCGAGCACGTCAAGATCATGGTGGGTGGCCTGGACAAGGTCATCTACATGCCCGCGATGCTCACCCAACGCCTCGGCTACTTCGCCGACGAGGGCCTGGACGTCGAGCTGCTGAGCGAGCCCGCCGGTGTCCAGGCCGAGACCGCGCTCGTCTCCGGCCAGGTCCAGGGCGCCGTCGGCTTCTACGACCACACCCTGGACCTCCAGACCAAGGGCAAGTACGTCGAGTCCGTGGTGCAGTTCTCGCACGCGCCCGGCGAGGTGGAGGTCGTCTCCAACAAGGCGGCGGACAAGATCAAGTCGCCGAAGGACTTCAAGGGCAAGAAGCTCGGTGTCACCGGCCTCGGCTCCTCCACCGACTTCCTCACCAAGTACCTGGCGGTCAAGAACGGTGTGAAGGTCAGCGAGTTCAGCCCGGTCGCCGTCGGCGCGGGACCGACGTTCATCGCCGCGCTCGAGAAGGGCTCCATCGACGGCGGCATGACGACCGATCCGACCGTCGCGACGATCCTGGACAAGAAGGCGGGCAAGGTCCTCGTCGACATGCGGACGCCCGAGGGTTCGCAGGAGGCGCTCGGCGGCCCGTACCCGTCGTCCAGCCTGTACATGCAGACGGACTGGGTCAACGGCCACAAGGAGACCGTCCAGAAGCTGGCCAACGCGTTCGTCAAGACGCTCAAGTGGATGTCCACCCACAGCGCCGACGAGATCGCCGCCAAGATGCCCGCCGACTACTCCCAGGGCAACAAGGCGCTCTACGCTGAGGCGATCAAGAGCACGCTGCCGATGTTCACCACCGACGGCGTCATGCCTCAGAACGGCCCGGAGACCGTGGAGAAGGTGCTCAAGGCGTTCAACCCCAACATCCAGAACGCCGACGTGGACCTGAGCAAGACGTTCACCACCGAGTTCGTTGAGAAGGCCGCGGGCTGACATCCGTATGCCAGGGGGGCACGGCCTCTTCCCCTCCCCCCGAGCCGTGGCCTCAGGCGCGGGCCGCCCACACGTAACGGTGTTCCGGGCGGCCCGCGCCGCCGTACTTCAGCGTCAGCCGGGCCCGTCCGGTGCGCTCCAGGAACTTCAGACAGCGCTGGGCGGTCTGCCGGCTCACCCCGGTCCGCTCGGCGACCTCCTGGGCCGACAGGGGCCCGTCGGCCCGCATCAGGGTCCGGCGGACGAGTTCGGTGGTGGCGGGGGAGTGCCCCTTGGGCAGCCCGGGCTCCGGCGCCGCCGACAGCGCCCCGAAGAGCCGGTCGACCTCGGCCTGTTCGGCCTCGCCGCCACCGTCCAGGACACGGCGCAGCGCCGCGTACGCCTCCAGTCTGGACCGCAGCCCGGCGAAGGTGAACGGCTTGATCAGGTACTGCAGCGCACCGTGCCGCATCGCCGCCTGCACGGTCGACACGTCCCGGGCCGCCGTCACCATGATCACGTCGGTCCGGAGGCCGCGACTGCGCATCTCCCGTACGACCGACAGGCCCGTGCCGTCGGGCAGGTAGTGGTCCATGAGGACCAGGTCGAGCCGCGGCAGCGTCTCGAGCCGGTGCAGCGCCTCGGCCGCGCTGTGCGCCTCACCGGCGACGCGGAAGCCCGGCACCTTCTCCACATAGGCGGCGTTGACCCGCGCGACCCGGAGGTCGTCGTCCACGATCAGGACCTCGATCACCGCTCCTCCTCGTCCGCTCCGGTCCCGGCGGGGCCGAGGACGGGGCTGAGGGCGGGTGCCGGCGCCGGCTCCGCCGCGGCGAGTGCCTCGGGCAGTACGACCGTGAACTCCGCGCCGCCGCCGTGCGCCTCGCCCACCGCGACGGTTCCGCCCTGCCGTTCGGCGAGCCTGCGCACCAGGGACAGACCGATACCGCGCCTGCCGTGGGCCGGCGGCTGCTTGGTGGACCACCCCTCCGTGAAGATCAGGTCACGCCGGCCCGCCGGGACCCCGGGCCCGGTGTCGCGCACCCGGAGCACGGCGGTACGTGCCTCCGCGCGCAGTTCGACCTCCACGCGCGCGTGTGGGGTCGCCGCGACGGCGTCGAGCGCGTTGTCGACCAGGTTGCCGACGATCGTCACCAGCCCCCTGGGGTCGACGACACGGTCCGGCAGGTGCGTGCGGTCCGACAGCCACAGCGCGACCCCGCGCTCGGCCGCGACGGTCGCCTTGCCGACCAGCAGGGCGGCGATCAGCGGGTCCTGGATCTTCTCGGTGACCTGCTCGGCGGTGGCCCGGTGGTCGCCGACCACCTCTCCGACGAACTCCACGGCGTCGTCGTACATCTCCAGCTCCAGCAGCCCGAGCAGCGTGTGCATGCGGTTGGCGTGCTCGTGGTCCTGGGCGCGCAGGGCGTCGATCAGGCCGCGTGTCGAGTCCAGCTCCCGGCCCAGCTCCTCAAGTTCCGTGCGGTCGCGCAGTGTGGCGACGGCACCGCCGTCGTCGGTCGGCATCCGGTTGGCCACCAGGACGCGCTGCCCGCGCACGGTGAGCAGGTCGGTACCCGTCACCCGCCCGGCCAGGACGTCGGTCGTACGGCCCTCCCCGACCGCCTCGTCGAGCGGCCGGCCGACCGCCTCGTCGCCGAGGCCGAGCAGCCGCTGTGCCTCGTCGTTGAGCAGCCGGATCCGCCCGCCGCGGTCCAGGGCCACGACCCCCTCCCGGATGCCGTGCAGCATGGCCTCGCGCTCGGCGAGCAGCGCCGCGATGTCCGAGAAGGCCAGGTCCCTCGTCTGCCGCTGGACCCGCCGGGAGATAAGCCACGCGGCCAGCGCGCCCGCGGCCAGGGCGCCGCCGGCGTAGGCGAACAGACCCGGTATGGCGTCGATCAGCTTGGCCCGCACGCTGTCGTAGGCGATGCCGACCGACACCGCGCCCACGATGCGGTGGTCCGCGTCGTACAGGGGGACCTTGCCGCGTGCCGAGCGTCCCAGCGTGCCGGTGTCGATCTCCATGACCTTCCGGCCAGCCAGGGCCGTCTTGGGATCCGTCGACACGTGCAGGCCGACCTGCTCCGGATCCGTGTGCGACCAGCGCGTGCCCCGCATGTCCATCACCACGACGTACTCGGCGCCGGTCGCCTTCCGGATCCGCTCCGCCTCCTGCTGCACGGGACCGTCGACGCTCGGTGCGGTGCGCTGGAGGTCCCGTGCGATCTGCCGGTTCTCGGCGGTGGTCTCGGCGATGGCGAGGGCCCGGCGCATCGCCTGCTCGTCCAGCTGGTGGCCCAGCGGCGCGAGGAACAGGCCGGTCGCGAGCACGGCGACTCCGGCGGCGATCGCCAGCTGCATCAACAACACCTGTGAGAAGACGCGTCGCGGCAGGCCCAGCCGCCGGCGGCGTGCGGGAGGAGAGACGCTCATGACCATGACAGTACGTCGGAGTGTGCGGGGTGCTCCCGGGGTGTGGTGCGGATCTCTCGCCGTGCGCCGCAGTGGTCGGCCCGGACGGTCAGCCGTCAGCCGTCAGCCGTCAGCCGTCAGCCGTCAGCCGTCGAGCCGCGCGGTCGCCAGTTCGCGGACGGCGACCACATCCATGCGCGTCGGCCCGCCCAGCAGCGAGGCGCCGCAGCTCTCCGGGCGCGGCGGCAGGGCGGCCCCCTGGGCCACGGTCACGTGCCAGCGGCGTCCGTCGGTATGGGCGACGGTGACCTCCCAGCACGGCGCCGGGCCGTCGGTGGCCACGTCGTCGGTGCGCACGACGCTCAACGCGTCCGCCCGGTACTCGCCCGCCGTCTCCCGTACCGCCAGTTCCGCGGCCTGTCCCGGCCGTTCCCAGGCCGTGCGGCCCCGGCAGCCGTCGAGGACCACCCGGCCCTCGCCCACGCTGTGCAGGACCTCCTTGACGGCGTGGGCCTCGGCCCGGCCGTAGGCGTATCCGAACGGCAGCACGAGCAGGGTCGGCGAGAAGCGGTGGCCGCCCAGGTGGGTGATCTCCCAGACGTCCTGGACCCCGGAGGCGGAGAGTTCGGCCGCGAGGGGGCGGCCGAGCAGGGCGCAGCACTGGTCCCGCTTGCCGTTGGTGCACACCAGCGCGAGCGGATCGCCTGTGTGGGGCCCGCCCTGGAGTGCGGCGTCGAAGGTGTGGTGGTCACCCTTGCCCAGGGCGGCGAAGTCGAGGTCCAGCAGGTGTTCCGGGTCGGCGGTCATAGCGGCGCGCAGCCATACGTTTCCCGGGACCGTGTGTGCCGCGTACACATGCCGTACGGACTGGGAGTGGCGGTCGGCGTGCCGCCCGGGTCGGCGGATGAGCGCGATCCGGACGCCGGTGCCCCGCGCCGCGCGCTCCAGCGCACGCCCGAGTGCGGGGTCCAGGTGGCTCGAAGTGAGTGCCTTGGCACCCCAGGGGCCGGGCTGTTCCAGCAGCAGCCATGTCGTCGCCGTGGCCGCGGTGGCGGCCATCGGCTCGTCGAGCTGCCTGGAGGCGGTCGAGCACGTACTCACGCAGGTGAGCCTAACCTGACTCGAGCCGGATCGAGTTCCAGCCGTCGGAGTGTTCTCCTCCGGATGTCGCCGGGGCGGCGGTTCCGGCAGCCGTGATGCGTACGGCTCGTATCCTTGGTCGGCATTCCATCCTCGTACGCGCACCGGGCCGTGAGCCGGTGCACGCGTCGGCATGAGAGAGGTCGCACGGTGAGTCAGCCGAGCCGTTACCCGAGTCCGAGTCGCAGCGCGGCGCAGATCCCGGTCGTGGTGCTCGCCGGATTTCTCGGCTCGGGGAAGACCACGCTCCTCAACCATCTGCTGCACCGCGGCGGCGGCAGCCGCATCGGCGCGATCGTCAACGACTTCGGGGCCGTCGAGATCGACGCCATGGCGGTCGCGGGAGCCCTCGGGGACTCCACCGTCTCCCTCGGCAACGGGTGCCTGTGCTGCGCGGTCGACGCCAGCGAACTCGACGTGTACCTCGACCGGTTGACGAGTCCGGCCGCCGGTGTCGACGTCGTCGTCATCGAGGCCAGCGGACTGGCCGAACCCCAGGAACTCGTCCGCATGGTGCTGGCGAGCGAGAACCCCAGGGTCGTCTACGGCGGGCTCGTCGAGGTCGTCGACGCCGCCGAGTTCGGCGACACCCGCGCGAGGCATCCCGAGATCGACCGGCATCTGGCGCTCGCCGACCTCGTCGTGGTCAACAAGACCGACCGGACCGCCGACGGCGAGGAGGTGCTCGGACTCGTACGGTCCCTGGTCGACGGGGCCGCCGTCGTCCCGGCCTCGTACGGCAGGGTGGACCCCGAGTTCCTCTTCGACTGCCGGCCGAGCGAGGAGCGGGTGGGACAGCTCTCCTTCGACGACCTGCACGTGCCCGACGCGGACGACGCCCACGACCACCACGCCGGGCATCTGCACGCCGGCTACGACAGCCTCTCCTTCGTCTCCGACGTGCCGCTCGATCCCCGCCGGCTGATGCGGTTCCTGGACAGCCGCCCCGACGGGCTCTACCGGATCAAGGGATACGTCGGCTTCGGCCCGTACGACGCGCGCAACCGCTACGCCGTGCACGCCGTCGGGCGCTTCCTGCGCTTCTACCCCGAGCCCTGGCCGGACGGCGAGCCCCGCCTCACCCAGCTCGTGCTCATCGGTTCCGGCATCGACGCTGGCGCCCTCGGCAAGGAACTGGAGGCGTGCAAGCAGGACGCCCCGCACGCCGACGAGCACGGCATGTGGGGCGTCCTGCGCTACGTACGGGACCCCGAGGGACACGACCCCGAGGACCCGGACCTCCCGGACCCGGATCCGGCGGACCCGGACCCTGCGGAACTGCCGGCCTAGACGGGCCCGGCGACCACCGCCACCGTCTTCGGCAGCGACACGCCCGAGCCGTCACGGCGCGGGTCGACCTCCGGGAGTTCGGCCGGGCTGCCGTTCTTCTGGGCGGCCAGGACCGGGGTGGGACCCGCCCAGGCGAAGGCCAGGCAGTCCTCGCCCTTCAGGAACCGCTGGCAGCGCACGCCGCCGGTGGCGCGGCCCTTGCGCGGGTACTGGTCGAACGGCGTGACCTTGCCCGTCGTCTGCACGGAGTCGTCCAGCGTGCCGCGCGAGCCGGCCACGGTGAAGACGATCGCGTCCGCGGCCGGATCGACGGCCGTGAACGAGATGACCTTGGCGCCCTCCGCGAGCTTGATGCCGGCCATGCCGCCGGCCGCGCGGCCCTGCGGGCGGACCTGGGAGGCCTGGTAGCGCAGGAGCTGGCCGTCGTCCGTGATGAAGACCAGGTCCTCCTCGCCGGTGCGCAGCTCGGCGGCGCCGACGATCCGGTCACCCTCCTTGAGCGTGATGACCTCCAACTCCTCCTTGTTGGATGGGTAGTCGGGGACGACCCGCTTGACGACGCCCTGTTCGGTGCCGAGCGCCAGGCCCGGCGACGACTCGTCCAGCGTGGTCAGGCAGACCGCGGTCTCGTCGTCCTCCAGGGAGACGAACTCCGCCAGCGGCGCGCCACCGGCGAGGTTCGGCGCCGACGTCGTCTCCGGCAACTGCGGCAGGTCGACGACGTTCACGCGGAGCAGGCGGCCCCCCGACGTCACCACGCCCACCTCGCCCCGGGCGGTCGCCGGGACCGCCGAGACGATCACGTCGTGCTTCTGCCGCTTGCCACCCCCGCCCCGCGCGAACGGGTCGCCGTTCGCCGTGCGGGCCATCAGGCCGGTCGAGGACAGCAGGACGCGGCACGGGTCGTCCGCCACCTGCAACGGCACCACGGCGGCCGGGGTGTCGCTCGCCTCCAGCAGCATCGTGCGCCGCGGAGTGCCGAACTTCTTGGCGACCGCGGCCAGCTCGGCCGAGACCAGCTTGCGCAGCTCCGCGTCGGACTCCAGAATCCGGGTCAGCTCCTCGATCTCCGCGACGAGCCTGGCCTTCTCCGCCTCCAGCTCGATGCGGTCGAACTTGGTCAGACGGCGCAGCGGGGTGTCGAGGATGTACTGCGTCTGCACCTCGCTCAGCGAGAAGCGCCGCATCAGGCGCTCCTTGGCCTGCGCGGAGTTGTCACTGGAGCGGATCAGACGGATGACCTCGTCGATGTCCACCAGCGCGGTGAGCAGGCCCTCGACCAGGTGCAGCCGGTCGCGCCGCTTGGTCCGGCGGTACTCGCTGCGGCGCCGTACGACGTCGAAGCGGTGGTCGAGGTAGACCTCCAGCAGCTCCTTCAGGCCGAGCGTGAGGGGCTGGCCGTCGACCAGGGCGACGTTGTTGATGCCGAAGGACTCCTCCATCGGCGTCAGCTTGTAGAGCTGCTCCAGGACGGCCTCCGGCACGAAGCCGTTCTTGATCTCGATGACCAGGCGCAGTCCGTGCTCGCGGTCGGTGAGGTCCTTGACGTCGGCGATCCCCTGGACCTTCTTCGAACCGACCAGGTCCTTGATCTTGGCGATCACCTTCTCCGGGCCCACGGAGAAGGGCAGCTCGGTGACGATCAGCCCCTTGCGGCGCGCGGTCACGGTCTCCACCGAGACCGTCGCGCGGATCTTGAAGGTGCCGCGGCCGGTCTCGTAGGCGTCCCTGATCCCGGACAGGCCGACGATCCGGCCGCCGGTGGGCAGGTCCGGACCCGGGACGTGCCGCATCAGGGCGTCCAGGTCCGCGTTGGGGTGGCGGATCAGGTGGCGGGCGGCCGCGATGACCTCGTTGAGGTTGTGCGGGGGCATGTTCGTGGCCATGCCGACGGCGATGCCCGAGGAGCCGTTCACCAGCAGGTTCGGGAAGGCGGCCGGCAGGGCCACCGGCTCCTGCTCCTGGCCGTCGTAGTTGGGGGCGAAGTCGACGGTGTCCTCGTCGATGGACTCCGTCATCAGACTCGTGGCCTCGGCCATCCGGCACTCGGTGTACCGCATGGCGGCCGGCGGGTCGTCGTTGCCCAGCGAGCCGAAGTTGCCGTGGCCGTCGACGAGCGGGACACGCATCGAGAAGGGCTGGGCCAGGCGCACCAGGGCGTCGTAGATCGACGCGTCGCCGTGCGGGTGCAGCTTGCCCATGACCTCGCCGACGACGCGCGCGCACTTCACGTAGCCGCGGTCGGGGCGAAGCCCCATCTCGTTCATCTGGTAGACGATGCGGCGGTGCACCGGCTTGAGTCCGTCCCGGGCGTCCGGCAGGGCGCGAGAGTAGATGACCGAGTACGCGTACTCGAGGAAGGAGCCCTGCATCTCGTCGACGACGTCGATGTCGAGGATCCTCTCCTCGTACGAATCGTCGGGCGGCGGGGTCTTCGTGCTGCGGCGGGCCATCGCTGCCGGCTCCTTGCTGAAGCGTGACGGGATCTGACGCGGACCATTGTGGACCGCGCGACCGACAACGCGGACCACGCCCCGTCCCACAGGGCCGTTCCGCGACCCCGTCGCGCCTCCGGGGCCCTCCCGCCGTCGGCTGCCGCGCCCTTGTCCGTCCCGTGGCCTCTGAGGGCGGTGGTGCTTCTGTGGCGCGTGCGAAGCCCCGTCGCGTCCCGTTCGCGCCCCGTTCGCGTCCCGCCCTGCCTCCCCGCCGCCCTGCCGCCGTGGCGCGTGGCTTTCCGTCTCGCTCTCGGCGTACGGGTCGTGGGAACTTCGCCAGGGATCCGCACGCTTGCATACAGTGGCAGGACCGGCAGGAAAAGGGCGGTTCGCAGACCGCCACCGCGATCGAAGGGACGTACATGCCCATGGGTCACACGGCCGCAGCCGAGGCAGACTCCGGCGGCCTGACAGCGACCGAGCACCGCCTGGCCAACGGCCTGCGCGTGGTGCTCTCCGAGGACCACCTGACCCCGGTCGCGGCGGTGTGCCTCTGGTACGACGTCGGCTCGCGCCACGAGGTCAAGGGGCGTACCGGCCTGGCTCACCTTTTCGAGCACCTGATGTTCCAGGGCTCCGCCCAGGTCAAGGGCAACGGCCACTTCGAGCTGGTGCAGGGCGCGGGCGGCTCGCTCAACGGCACCACCAGCTTCGAGCGCACCAACTACTTCGAGACCATGCCCGCCCACCAGCTGGAGCTCGCCCTCTGGCTGGAGGCCGACCGCATGGGCTCCCTGCTCGCGGCGCTGGACGACGAGTCCATGGAGAACCAGCGGGACGTCGTCAAGAACGAGCGCCGCCAGCGCTACGACAACGTCCCCTATGGCACCGCCTTCGAGCGGCTGACCGCCCTCGCCTACCCGGAGGGCCACCCGTACCACCACACGCCGATCGGGTCGATGGCGGACCTGGACGCGGCCACCCTGGAGGACGCGCGCGCGTTCTTCCGCACGTACTACGCGCCCAACAACGCCGTCCTGTCGGTCGTCGGTGACATCGACCCGCAGCAGACGCTCGCCTGGATCGAGAAGTACTTCGGCTCGATCTCGTCCCACGACGGCAAGCCCGAGCCCCGTGACGGCTCCCTGCCCGAGGTCATCGGCGAGCAGTTGCGCGAGGTCGTCGAGGAGGAGGTCCCGGCCCGCGCCCTGATGGCCGCCTACCGGCTCCCGCACGACGGCACGCGCGCGTGCGACGCGGCCGATCTGGCGCTCACCATCCTCGGCGGCGGCGAGTCCTCCCGGCTCTACAACCGGCTGGTGCGCCGCGACCGTACGGCCGTCGCGGCCGGCTTCGGACTGCTGCGGCTGGCCGGCGCGCCCTCCCTGGGCTGGCTGGACGTGAAGACCTCCGGCGACGTCGAGGTCCCCGTCATCGAGTCGGCCATCGACGAGGAGCTCGCCCGGTTCGCCGAACAGGGCCCGACGGCCGAGGAGATGGAGCGCGCCCAGGCCCAACTGGAGCGCGAGTGGCTGGACCGTCTCGGCACCGTCGCCGGCCGCGCCGACGAACTGTGCCGCTACGCCGTCCTGTTCGGCGACCCGCAGCTCGCCCTGACCGCCGTCAAGCGCGTCCTGGAGGTGACGCCCGAGGAGGTCCAGGAGGCCGCCAAGTCCCGCCTGCGCCCCGACAACCGCGCGGTGCTCGTCTACGAGCCGACCGCCGCCGACGTGCAGGACGACGACCGGGGCGCGGACGCCGCGGCCACCGACGAGACCGAGGAGGCGGCGAAGTGACCGAGCTCGCCACGATGGAGTTCCACCCCCAGCCCCGGGCCGGCGCGGCCAAGCCGTGGGCGTTCCCCGCGCCCGAGCGCGGGACGCTGGACAACGGCCTGACGGTGCTGCGCTGTCACCGCCCCGGCCAGCAGGTCGTCGCCGTGGAGGTGCTGCTGGACGCGCCCCTGGAGGCGGAGCCGGCCGGCCTGGACGGCGTCGCCACGATCATGGCGCGGGCCTTCTCCGAGGGCACCGACAAGCACTCCGCCGAGGAGTTCGCCGCCGAGCTGGAGCGCGCGGGCGCCACCCTCGACTCGCACGCCGACCATCCCGGCGTACGGCTGAGCCTGGAGGTCCCGGCCTCCCGTCTGGCCAAGGGGCTCGGCCTGCTGTCCGACGCCCTCAGGGCGCCCGCGTTCGCCGACTCCGAGGTCGAGCGGCTGGTGCGCAACCGGCTCGACGAGATCCCGCACGAGCTGGCCAACCCGGCCCGCCGCGCCGCCAAGGAGCTGTCCAAGGAGCTCTTCCCGGCCGGCTCGCGCATGTCGCGTCCGCGCCAGGGCACCGAGGAGACGGTCGGCACCATCGACTCCGCGGCCGTCCGCTCCTTCTACGCCCGGCACGTGCGCCCGGCCACGGCCACCGCCGTGGTCGTCGGCGACCTCACCGGCGTCGACCTCGACGAGCTGCTGGGCCGGACCCTGGGCGCCTGGACCGGCTCGCCCGCCAAGCCGCGGCCAGTGCCGCCGGTGACCGCGGACGACACCGGCCGCGTGGTCATCGTGGACCGGCCCGGCGCCGTGCAGACGCAACTGCTCATCGGCCGGATCGGCCCCGACCGGCACGACCGCGTGTGGGCCGCCCAGGTGCTCGGCACCTACTGCCTCGGCGGCACGCTCACCTCCCGCCTGGACCGCGTCCTGCGCGAGGAGAAGGGCTACACCTACGGGGTGCGGGCGTTCGGCCAGGTGCTGCGCTCGGCCCCCGACGGGTCGGGCGCCGCGATGCTCGCCATCAGCGGCTCGGTCGACACCCCGAACACCGGCCCGGCCCTGGACGACCTGTTCACGGTGCTGCGCAAGCTCGCCGCCGAGGGCCTCACCGACGCCGAGCGGGACGTCGCCGTGCAGAACCTCGTCGGCGTGGCACCGCTGAAGTACGAGACGGCCGCCGCCGTGGCCGGCACGCTCGCCGACCAGGTCGAGCAGCACCTGCCCGACGACTACCAGGCGACGCTCTATCAGCAGCTCGCCGCGACCGGCACGGTGGAGGCGACCGCGGCGGTCGTCAACGCGTTCCCGGTGGACCGGCTGGTGACGGTCCTCGTCGGTGACGCGGCGCAGATCAAGGAGCCGGTCGAGGCCCTGGGTGCCGGCCGGGTCATCGTCGTCGCGGCCGAGTAGAGGCACCACCTCGTTGCCGCCGCCGTCGCACGCGCGACGAACGGCACACGCGCGCGTGGGGCCCTGGTGACCGAAGCGTCACCAGGGCCCCACGATGTCCGAATTGAGGGGGAGGTTGCCTGTCTGCCCTGTGGTATGCGCTACAAAACATCTGATCCGTTTGGGAATTGAAAGCGGCCCCGTTTAGCGTCGGTCCGGCTGTTCGTCGGGCAGTGCGCCGCGTCCGCGGCACCGGACAGCCATCGCCGAGTCCCCGTACGGCGTGAGCCAGGGGAGCCGGGGACCCACCGTCCCTGGGGTGAATCGGACACCCGCGCACGCCGCGAGGGGGCCGTAGGAGACCTTCCTGCTCCGAACCCGTCAGCTAACCCGGTAGGCGACAGGGAAGGAAAGGACCCACGTCCCCATGGCGTTCACCCGCGCTGCCGGGAAGCACCGCCGGCCGAGCCGGATGCACCGCACCACCGCCCGCGCGGCGGGCGTCGCGGCCCTGGCCACCACCGGCGTCATCGGCACCCTCGCCGCCCCGGCCCTCGCCGCGGAGGACCCCGCTCCCGAGGACACCGGCCTCACCCCGGTCGTCACGATCGGTGACAGCGTCGCCGAGAAGATCGACGCCCAGGCCGTCGCCCAGCACAGGGCCGCCGCGCGCAAGCAGGCCGAGGAGGCCGCGCGCAAGAAGGCCGCGGAGCGGGCCGCGAAGGAGCGCGAGGCCAAGGCGCGCGCCGCCCGCGAGGCAGAGCGCAAGCGTCTCAACGCCTTCGTGACGCCGATCCTCGACTCCTACGTATCGACCGGCTACCGCACCGGTGGCTCCCTGTGGTCCTCCGGCACCCACACCGGCATCGACTTCCACGCCGCGAGCGGCACCACCGTCCACGCGGTCGGCATCGGCACCGTCGTCGAGACCGGCTGGGGCGGGGCGTACGGCAACCAGGTCGTGATCAGGATGGCCGACGGCATGTACACCCAGTACGGGCACCTGTCGTCCATCGGGGTCTCGGTGGGCCAGCAGGTCATCCCGGGCCAGCGGATCGGCCTGTCCGGCGCGACCGGCAACGTCACCGGACCGCACCTGCACTTCGAGGCCCGTACGTCCCCGGACTACGGCTCCGACGTCGACCCCGTGGCCTACCTCCGCAAGCACGGCGTCGACGTCTGACCCGCCGCGCCGGCGCACCGCCCGGCGTGCCACGCGACACTTCCGAAGCCCCGGCTCCCGAGCCGGGGCTTGCGGTGTACCCCGCCGTGTTCCGTTCCGGTGTTCCGGGAGTCCGCCGGGCACACCGAAGCCGTGCCGCCCGGTCCGGGCGGCACGGCTTCGGCGCTGGACCGGTCCTGCCGGTCAGACGGTCTCGGGAAGCTCCCCGAGCCCCTCGGCGACCAGCTTGGCCAGCCGGTCCAGCGCGGCGTCCGCGCCGTCGGCGTCGGAGGCCAGGACGACCTCTTCGCCGCCCTCGGCGCCGAGGCCGAGCACGGCCAGCATGGAGGCCGCGTTGACGGGCGTCCCGTCGGCCTTGGCGATCGTCACGGGGATGCCTGAGGCCGTGGCGGCCCGGACGAAGATGGAGGCGGGGCGGGCGTGGAGGCCCTCGGCCCAGCCGACGTTGACGCGGCGCTCAGCCATGTGTTGCTGCCCTTCAGGTGATCAGGGTTGTCTAGACCAGTTTTCCACACGTGGAGCGAGCCCGGAGCGGGGGTGTGCGCCGCTCCGGGTGGCGTCGGACCGCGGCCTCGGTCCGACGTGTGTCCTCCACAGACTGCCTCGCGCCGGTGTCGGACGCGAGCCGTACGCTGGGCCCCATGCAGACCTCGCCGGACCGGCACGAGTACCCCGCCCACTGGGAGGCCGACGTGGTGCTGCGCGACGGTGGCACCGCACGGATCCGCCCCATCACCGCCGATGACGCCGGCCGTCTGGTCAGCTTCTACGAACAGGTGTCGGACGAATCCAAGTATTACCGCTTCTTCGCGCCCTACCCGCGCCTCTCCGCGAAGGACGTCCACCGCTTCACGCACCACGACTTCGTGGATCGGGTGGGACTCGCGGCCACGGTCGGCGGCGAGTTCATCGCCACCGTACGCTACGACCGCATCGGCGCGGACGGCATGCCCGCCTCGGCGCCCTCCGACGAGGCCGAGGTCGCCTTCCTGGTGCAGGACGCCCACCAGGGACGCGGGGTCGCCTCCGCGCTCCTGGAGCACATCGCGGCCGTCGCCCGTGAACGCGGCATCCGGCGCTTCACCGCCGAGGTGCTTCCGGCCAACACCAAGATGATCAAGGTGTTCACGGACGCCGGGTACATCCAGAAGCGCAGCTTCGAGGACGGCGTCGTACACCTGGAGTTCGACATCGAGCCGACCGACCGCTCGCTGGCCGTGCAGCGGGCGCGGGAGCAGCGGGCCGAGGGACGGTCGGTACGGCGGCTCCTGGTGCCCGGCTCGGTCGCCGTCATCGGAGTGGGCCGCACGCGCGGCGGCGTGGGCCGCAGCATCCTCGACAACATCCGCGACGCCGGGTTCACGGGCCGGCTCCACGCCGTGAACCGGGCCTTCGGCGAGGACTGCCAGGAGATCGACGGGGTGCCCGCCCACCGCTCGGTGCGGGACATCGACGGGCCCGTGGACCTCGCCGTCGTCGCCGTGCCGGCCGAGTGCGTCCCGGACGCCGTCACCGAGTGCGGCGAGCACGGGGTGCAGGGGCTCGTCGTGATCTCCGCGGGCTACGCGGAGAGCGGCCCCGAGGGACGTGAGCGGCAGCGCGCCCTCGTGCGGCGGGCGCGCACGTACGGCATGCGGATCATCGGGCCCAACACCTTCGGGATCATCAACACCTCGCCGGACGTCCGGCTGAACGCCTCCCTCGCCCCCGAGTTGCCCCGGCCCGGCCGCATCGGGCTGTTCGCCCAGTCCGGGGCCATCGGCATCGCGCTGCTGTCCCGGCTGCACCGGCGCGGCGGCGGGGTCACCGGGGTCACGGGCGTGTCGACCTTCGTGTCGGCCGGCAACAGGGCGGACGTCTCCGGCAACGACGTCATGCAGTTCTGGTACGACGACCCCGACACCGACGTCGCCCTGATGTACCTGGAGTCCATCGGCAACCCGCGCAAGTTCACCCGCCTGGCCCGGCGTACGGCGGCGGTGAAGCCGCTGGTCGTGGTGCAGAGCGCGGGCTCCGCCCCGCAGGGGCACGCGGTGCGCGCGACACGGCTGCCGCACGCGACGGTGTCCGCGCTGCTGCGGCAGGCCGGCGTGATCCGGGTCGACACCATCACCGAACTGGTCGACACCGGCCTGCTGCTCGCCCGGCAGCCGCTGCCGCCGGGGCCGCGGGTGGCGATCCTCGGCAACTCCGAGTCGCTGGGAGTGCTGACCTACGACCGCTGCCTCGCGGAGGGGTTGCGCCCCCAGCCGCCGCGGGACCTGACGACGGCGGCGTCGGCGGAGGACTTCCGGGTCGCGCTGTCCCGGGCGCTCGCCGACGAGACCGCCGACGCGGTGGTCGTCACGCTGATACCGGCGCTGGGGGAGGGGGCCGCCGAGGACTCGGCCCTGGCCGAGGCGCTGCGCTCGGCCGCGCAGGAGGTCCCCGGCAAACCGGTCCTGGTCGTGCACGTCGAGTTCGGCGGCCTGGCGGAAGCCCTCTCCGCCGCCACCAGCACGGCCCCGCCCCCCGGCCCGGGCCCCCATCCGGGAGCGACCCCCCTCCTGCCACCTCCCACGACACCCCGGCCTGCCTCGGCATCCCCGGCGGGTCCGGGGCACCAGGCGGGCCGGGCATCCCTGGCAGACCCGAATCCCGAGACCGGCACAGGTCCAAAGGCATGCACAACAGGACCTCGGCGAGGTCCGGGCCAAGCTTCCGCCACGGGCTCGCAGGTTCGCCCCGGCTCCCGATGGCCGTCCCCTGCCGTGCCCGACAGGGCCGCGGCCGGGGGCGCAGGTCCCGCGGGTGTGACGGCGGGCGGTGCCGGGCCCGAGCCGGCCCCCACCGGGCCGCGGCTGATCACCGCCTATCCCGCCGCCGAGCGTGCCGTGCGGGCCCTCGCCGAGGCGGTCCGGTACGGCCAGTGGCGGCGGGAGGCCGCGGAGCCGGGGAAGGTGCCGGAGTACGAGGACATCGACGAGAAGGGCGCCGCCGCCTTCATCGGCGGACTGCTCGAGCGCGGGCAGGGCCTCACGCTCGGCACGGAGGAGACCTGCGAGCTGCTCGGCCGGTACGGCATCCACGTGCGCCGGGCCCTGCCCGCCCCCACCCCCGACGCCGCCGCGGAGGCCGCCCGCGCCCTCGGCTACCCCGTCGCCCTGAAGGCCACCGCCCCGCACCTGCGGCACCGCGCCGACCTGGGCGGCGTACGCCTCGACCTCACCGACGAGGATCAACTCCGCCGGGCCTACGCCGAGTTGACCGACCTCTTCGGCAAGCCCCAGGAGCTGCGGCCGGTGGTGCAGGCGATGGCACCCCGAGGGGTCGACACCGTCGTGCGCGCGGTCATCGACCCGGCGGCCGGCGCGGTGCTCTCCTTCGGGCTCGCCGGGGTCGCCTCCCAGCTGCTCGGCGACATGGCGCACCGGCTGATCCCGGTCACCGACCGCGAGGCCACCTCCCTGATCCGCTCCATCCGCACGGCACCCCTGCTCTTCGGCTGGCGCGGCTCGGCCCCGGTCGACACCCCCGCGTTGCAGGAGCTGCTGCTGCGCGTGTCACGGCTGGTGCACGACCACCCGGAGGTCGTCGCCGTCACCCTGGAGCCGGTCGTCGTCGCCCCGCGCGGGCTGAGCGTCCTCGACGCCACCGTGCGCCTGGCACCACCGCCCGCCCGCGACGACCTCGGCCCGCGCACGCTCCCGGTGTACTGACCGCGGTTCCCCGCCCAGGAGCGGTGCCTCGCAGTCAGCGCGCCCCCGTAGGATGGACGGCATGGCCAAGACCAGTACGACGACCCAGGGGCTGCGTTCGGCGATCGAACGCAGCGGCTACTACCCGGCTCTCGTGGCCGAGGCGGTGGAGGCCGCCGTGGGCGGTGAGCCCATCCGGTCGTACCTGGTCCACCAGGAGACCACGTTCGACCAGAACGAGGTGCGGCGGCACGTGACGGTGCTCGTCCTCACCGGCAACCGCTTCATCGTCAGCCACACCGACGAGCAGGCCGCCGACAGCACCTCCCCGACGCCGTACGCCACCACGTCCACGGAGTCGGTGAAGCTCGACCGGATCTCGTCGGTCGTGGTCAGCCGCGTGGTCGCCAACCCGGAGCAGTACACGCCGGGCACGCTGCCGCGGGAGATCGTGCTGACCATCGGCTGGGGCGCCGTGTCCCGGATCGACCTGGAGCCCGCTGCCTGCGGCGACCCCAACTGCGAGGCCGACCACGGCTACACGGGCAACTCGACGGCGGACGACCTCAGCCTGCGCGTCAGCGAGGCCGGCGACGGCCCCGAGACGGTGCGGCAGGCACTCGCGTTCGCGCAGTCCATCTCCGAGGCCACCGCGGACCCGACCCGCTGATGACCCGTCCCTTCTCCCCCGACGACGCCGCCACCGCCTGGGGCCACCCGGAGCCGCTGGCCGTCGAGACCGCACCCGTCCCCGAGTACGGAACCGGCTCACTCGCCGACCTGCTGCCCACGCTGGCCGCCGGCATGGGCGTACCGCGGATGACGGCAGCGCTCGGCGAGCTGGCCCCCGCCGACCGCGCCTGCGTCTTCCTGATCGACGGCCTCGGCTGGGAGCAGCTGAAGGCGCACCCCGGGGACGCGCCCTACCTGACCTCCCTGCTCGGCAGCTCGCGCGGCGGCACCGGCCGCCCGATCACCGCCGGGTACCCGGCGACCACGGCGACCTCGCTCGCCTCCGTCGGCACCGGCCTGCCCCCGGGCGCGCACGGACTGCCCGGCTACACCGTGCGCAACCCGGCCACCGGCGAGCTGATGAACCAGCTGCGCTGGCAGCCGTACAGCGATCCGCGCGCCTGGCAGCCCCACCCCACGGTCTTCCAGCTCGCCCAGCAGGCGGGCGTGCACGCCGCCCAGGTGTCCTCCCCGGCCTTCCAGAACACCCCGCTGACCAAGGTCGCGCTCAGCGGCGGCACGTTCCTGGGGCGGCTGACCGGCGAGGAGCGCATGGACGTCGCGGCCGAGCAGCTCGCCGCCGCCGACCGGGCGCTCGTCTACACGTACTACTCCGAACTCGACGGCGCCGGCCACCGCTACGGCGTCGACTCCGACACCTGGCGCGGACAGCTGATGCACGTCGACCGGCTCGTCCAGCGCCTGGCCGAGCAGCTGCCGCCGCACAGCGCGCTCTACGTCACCGCCGATCACGGCATGGTCGACATCCCGTTCGACGAGCAGCACCGCATCGACTTCGACGAGGACTGGGAGCTGCGCGCGGGCGTCGCCCTGCTCGGCGGCGAGGGACGCGCGCGGCACGTGTACGCGGTGCCGGGCGCCGAGGACGACGTGCTCACCTGCTGGCGCGAGGTGCTCGGCGAGCAGTTCTGGGTCGCCTCCCGGGACGAGGCCCTCGCGGCGGGCTGGTTCGGGCCGCGCGTCGACGAGCGGGTGTACGCGCGGATCGGCGACGTGGTCGCCGCCGCCCGCGACGACGTCCTGCTCATCGCCTCCGAGCAGGAGCCGAAGGAGTCGCTGATGGTCGGCAACCACGGTTCGATGACCCCTGCCGAGCAGCTGGTCCCGCTGCTGGAAGTACGCTCCTGAGCCCTTCCCCTTTCGCTGTACACCACCGTCCTCCACACTCACCGAAAGGTGCCCAACTGCCCATGCCCGAGCTGGTGTTCTTCTCCGGAACCATGGACTGCGGGAAGTCGACACTGGCTCTCCAGATCGAGCACAACCGCTCCGCGCGCGGACTGACGGGCATGATCTTCACCCGTGACGACCGGGCCGGCGAGGGCAAGCTGTCCTCACGCCTCGGCCTGGTGACCGACGCGGTGGAGGTCGAGGACGGCGTGGACCTGTACGCCTACATCGTCGACCACCTCTCGCAGGGCCGGCGCGCGGACTACGTGATCGCGGACGAGGCGCAGTTCCTCGCGCCCGAGCAGATCGACCAGCTCGCGCGCGTGGTCGACGACCTGGAGATGGACGTCTACGCCTTCGGCATCACGACGGACTTCCGCTCCAAGCTGTTCCCCGGCTCGCAACGCCTGGTCGAACTGGCCGACCGCGTCGAGGTCCTCCAGGTCGAGGCCCTGTGCTGGTGCGGCGCCCGCGCCACCCACAACGCCCGTACCGTGGGCGGCGTCATGGTGCTCGAGGGCGCCCAGGTCTTCGTCGGCGACGTGACCCGCTCCACGGACGAGATCGGCTACGAGGTGCTGTGCCGCCGCCACCACCGCCGCCGCATGACGGCCGCCTCGGCCCGCGCGGCGGCGCTGTCGCCGGACGTACTGCCCGTGACCGCCGACTGACCGAGCGCCCAGAGCTGCGTCAGACGCACCGCTCCGACGAGGCCAGCCCGACAAGCCCCGCCCACGCCTCCCGCGAGACCGTGACGATGGGCCCGGCGACGGCCTTGGAGTCCCTGACGCGCACAACTGCCCTAGCAGCCGCGACCTCTAGGCACTGCCCGCCTTCGGCTCCGCTGTAGCTGCTCTTGAACCAGAGGAGGCCGGAAGCGACGGCCGAGGACTCAGTGCTATTCGTAGTGATCCCAGCAACCCTTCGATGAACACCGCCGGCTCTCGCGGAGTGAGAGCTTGTGATCGGATGATCCCAGTGATGAGCCGCGCTTCCGGATCGCCGCGCGTCTGAACCTGCGGCCGAAGCCGGGAGTCACCCTCGTCGCGGCACCGCCGCCGTACGACGGCTGCCCAGGCCCGCGCCGCGGCGCTGTCACTGGATGTCCTGCCGGTATCACTCTTCTGAGCGACACCTGCCGTCAACACGGCTTGCCGGAGTCAACGCGATCCCTGGATCAGGGCGAACCGTGCCCCCTCGGGATCAGCCACGGTGGCCACGCGGCCCAGGGCGGTGTCCCGCGCGGGAGTGAGGACTTGGCCGCCCAGGGCGACGAGGCGTTCGGTCGCCTCGTCGGTGTCGGCGACCTCGAAGTACGTCGTCCAGTGCGGACCCCGGTCGCGGGGCAGGGCCCGGCCCACCCCGTGCACTCCGGCGACCGGACGGCCGTCGAGGTGCAGGGTGACGCGGTCGACGTCGGCGGAGCCGTCCGGCTTCCGTTCGTAGCCGAACAGCCTGCTGTAGAACGTGGCGGCGCCCGCGGTCTCGTAGGTCAGCAGCTCGTGCCACACGGGCGTGCCGGGCGGCCCGGTGGTCTCCGAGCCCGGGTGTGACCGGGCCCGCAACAGGCCGAAAACCGCACCCCACGGGTCCGAACCGATGGTCAGCCGTCCGATGCCGCCCGCATCCAGCGGACCCACCCCGATGGTGCCGCCGCACAGCCGTACCGTTTCGGCCGTCAGATCCACGTCGTCCGAGGCGAGATAGGGCGTCCACGCCACGGGCAGGCGTCGGCCGGGCGGCAGTTGCCCGATGCCGCCCACCTCGTGGCCGTTCAGCAGGACCCGCACACAGGGGCCGAGCCGGCTCGGCCCGGGCTGGAACTCCCAGCCGAAGAACTCCGCGTAGAAGGCCTGGGCGGCGGCCAACCCGTGCGCCATCAGGCTCACCCGGCACGGTGTGCCGGGCCTGTGGCGTGCCTGTGCCCGGCCGTTCGGGACGCCAGGCTCCGGTGCCTCGGTCATCGTCACCTTCCCCTCGGCCCCTGCGACGGCCGCCTCGATTCCGTTCTCCGGACCCCGAGCCGACGCTCCGCCACCCGTGCCGGGCGCGCTCGGGCGCATCCCGAAGCGCCCGTGGGGCAGGGGCCCGTCCGGAGGGTGCCCGGTGTGCGGTGTCCCGCCCGTTTCGCCGCGCTTACCGAAGGATGCCGATCGGCTGTACAGCATGTGGCCGATCCCGTACGCATCGTGATCGGACCTGTCCGGCCGAGCAGAGTAGCCGGACCTGGACGCCGTGGCCACCCCGTGCGCAAGGATGGTGGCCATGAACGCCATCATCTCCGCATCCGATCTCGCGAGCGCCCTCGCGGAGCCCCGGCCGCCGGTGCTGCTCGACGTCCGCTGGCAGCTCAGCCTGGCCACGGCGGCGGGCGCGGCGCCCTTCGACGGGCGCGCCGCCCACGCGGCCGGGCACATCCCCGGTGCCGCCTTCGTCGACCTGGACCGCGAACTGGCCTCGGCGCCGGGCGGAAACGGCCGTCATCCCCTGCCGGACATGGAGGTGTTCGGCGCCGCGATGCGCCGTGCCGGGGTGTCCGCGGACCGGCCGGTCGTCGTCTACGACGGCGGCCAGGGCTGGGCGGCGGCCCGCGCGTGGTGGCTGCTGCGCTGGACCGGGCATCCCGACGTGCGGGTCCTGGACGGCGGCCTCGCGGCCTGGGAGGGCCCCCTGGAGACCGACGTGCCTGAGCCGGCCGAGGGCGACTTCTCGCCGAAGCCCGGCGCGCTGCCGTTGCTCGACGCCGACGGGGCCGCGGCGCTGGCGCGGTCCGGAGTGCTGTTCGACGCGCGCGCGGGGGAGCGGTACCGGGGCGAGGTGGAGCCGATCGACCCGGTGGGCGGTCACATCCCGGGCGCGGTGTCCGCGCCGACCACCGAGAACGCGGGCCCGGACGGCAGGTTCCTGCCGGCCGCGCAACTCAGGGGACGGTTCACGGCGTTGGGCGCGGCGGACGGACGAGACGTCGGCGTCTACTGCGGCTCCGGCGTCTCCGCCGCGCACGAGGTGCTGGCGCTGGCCGTCGCCGGGATCCCTGCGGCCCTGTACGTCGGCTCGTGGTCGGAGTGGTCCTCGGACCCGTCCCGGCCGGTCGCGGTGGGGCCGGACCCGCAGTGACCGGACGTCGGCCGGCCGGCCACCCTTAGGGGGTGACGGCCGGTCAGCCGGTACGACCACGAGGAACGCGCACGAGGAAGGGCCGCACCCGACGGGCGCGGCCCTCCAGCCTCGTACGGCCTTGCCAGTGCCGCGGCAGGCAACGTTTGCCCGTAAAGGAGCGGCGTCCGGTGCGTGCTCTGGGGGTCCCCCCTGCTCGAAGAGCTTGGGGGAGTGCCGGCCGGAAGTCCTCGTACTGGACGTACTTGGGCTTTCGGCCGGTGCGGCGAGAGGGCGTGCCGGGCGTCGCGACGGGGCAGACGTTGCCTGTCGGGGCACTAGTCCTGCTTCTTGCGGCGCGTGCCGAACACGATCTCGTCCCAGCTCGGTACGGCGGCCCGGCGGCCGGGCCGGACCCCGTCCGCCTCGGCCTGGCGGTCGGTGGCGCCGGTGAGGCGGTCGCGGTGGCTGGTGACGGAGCGCGGCATGAGGACGTCCGCGTAGGCGGACCCGGCCGAGGCCGCGGGGGCCGGGGGCTCCTCGGCCACCAGGTCCTCCTCGGGCTCCTCCACGGGTTCCGGCGCGCGCTCGGGCACCACCAGGTCGCCGCGGAAACTCGGCACCGCCTCCAGCAGGCTGGTCAGCGTGTCGCGCTCGCCCACGCTCTCCTCGGCGGGCTCGGGCGCCTGTCCCGGCAGCGCGGGACGGTCGCGGTCCCGGTCGAAGGAACGCTCGCGCGGCAGACGCGCGATGCGCGGCACGAACGGGAAGCTGGGTTCCGGGGAGCCGAGGTCGTCGGACTCCCCGATCAGGGCGCGGGCCTCGTCGTCGACGGCCTGCACCAGGCGCCGCGGCGGGTCGTACGTCCAGCTCGCCGAGTGCGGTTCGCCCGCGACCCGGTAGACGAGCAGGACCTCCCAGGTGCCGTCGTCACGGCGCCAGGAGTCCCACTGGGCGGTCTCCTTCTCGGCGCCGCGCAGCAGCAGCCGCTCCTGGACGGTCTCGCCGAGCAGCGGACCGGAGTTCTCACCGGGGCGGCGGACGGGAGTCTTGCGGGCGCGCTCGGCCATGAAGGCGCGCTCTGCGAGCACGGGGCCCTCGAAGCGCCGTACCCGGTCGACGGGGATGCCGGCGAGCTGGGCCACCTCTTCCGCGGTCGCTCCGGCTCGTATCCGGGCCTGGATGTCGCGGGGGCGGAGATGGCTCTCCACCTCGATCTCGATCTGGCCGAGGCGGGGACGGTCGCCGCGCACGGCGGCGCGGAGCCGTTCGTCGATCGGAAGCGTGTACTCCGTGCTGTCCGCAGCCTTGAGCACCAGCCGTGTGCCGTCATTGGAGACGGCCACGACACGCAGTTCGGGCATGGGAACCTCCCGGGTGGTGCCTGCCGACGTCACGTGCGTCGCTGCTTCCGCTAGTCGAGTGTGGCCTGCCCGGGTGCAGCCTGCCACAACCTTGCCGAGTTGCCCGGCGTGTCGGGCACGGGCCCTGGAACGCCGTTATGGCACGGTTACCTGTTTACAACGCTAAGTGACCAGCTCCGTCACCCTGTGCAACCAGCCCCCTCCCGGCGGTCCAGCAAGGTCCCGGACACCCCGAAGGGAGGCCGGGCCCAGGGCTCATTACGGTACTCCATTCGGGCCACGTGCGTGGATTGGCGCGCCGCCCAACTTCTCGCCAGAGGCGGTACTCGGCCGCCCTCGACCGGTTCTTCGATCATGCCCGTGGCGAACTTCACTTATTCACCGCAAACGGAACTAACGGTTTCGTCCGTACGTCCCTTTCTCGTGCAGTCGGCCGATCACATGCGAAAGATGCGGCTGTGTCCGACAGAGGCAGGCAAGGTCCGGTAATGCGTGGAAGGTTCGATGACGGTGGTGAGCCGAGTGAGCCGAGTGCCGGGGAGGAGGTGAGGAGGAGGCGGATCGAGCTGAGCGTCGCCCAGGTCGCGGGCAGCGCCGTGGCGGCGGTGGTGGCCGCGAAGCTCGCCTCGTACTTCGGCGTCTACGGCACGATCCTCGGGGCCGGTGTCGTCAGCGTCCTGGCCACCTGCGGCGGCTCGGTCTTCCAGCACTTCTTCCGGCGTACCGGCGAGCAACTGCGCGGAGTGGCCGCCTCCCCGGGACCGGTACCCGCCCCGGCGAGCGCCCCCGCCGGGCGGACCCCGCCGCCGGTGGGCGAGTTCACCGAAGGGACGGTCTACCGGGCCCGGATCAAGAGCTGGAAGCGGCCCGTGCTCGCCGCCGCCCTGGTCTTCGGGGTCACCATGGCCGGAATCACCGCCTACGAACTGGTGTCGGGCGACAGTTTCAGCGGCGGCAGGGGGACGACGGTCGGCTACGCCGTGACCGGCCACCGCACCCCGTCCGTGACGCCCGACGGGCCGGCTCCCACCTCCTCGCCCACGCGGACGCCGGGAGCCGGGACCGGGGACGGGGCAATGCCGGGCGATGCCGCCTCCGGCAGCCCCGACCGAGGTACAGGGGTGAGCCCGGCGCCCACACCCGAGGTCACGGGGGACAGCGGGAACGGCGGCGGCACGGGGGACACCGGGAGCGCGGGCACCGACGGCACCGGGTCGGGCAGGCCGTCCGACGCCGGCACCACCGCCCCGGCGCCCGGCGCGAGCGCTACGGCCCCAGCACCCTCCGCAAGTAGTCGTTCTGGAACAGCCGCTGGGGATCCAGCCGGTCCCGCAGCGCCGTGAACTCCCCGAAGCGCGGGTAGACCGCGGCGAGCCGGTCGGCGTCCCTGGTGTGGATCTTGCCCCAGTGCGGCCGGCCCTCGTACGCGGTGAAGATGTTCTCCGCGGCCGTGAAGTACCGCTGGTAGGGGGTGCCCCGGAACATGTGGACCGCGATGTACGCGCTGTCCCTGCCCGAGGCGGTGGACAGCGTGATGTCGTCGGCGGGCGCGGTGCGCACCTCCACCGGGAAGCTGACCCGCAGTCCGGAGCGGTCGACCATCGCCTTCAGCTCGCGCAGGGCGTCGGCCAGGGCCTCGCGCGGCACCGCGTACTCCATCTCCACGAAGCGCACCCGGCGCGGCGAGGTGAAGACCTTGTAGGGGATGTCGGTGTACGTCCGTGCGGACAGCGCGCGGCTGGAGATCTTGGCGATCGACGGGATGGTGGCGGGCACCGCGCGGCCGACCCAGTTGGCCACCTGGAAGACGCCGTTGGAGAGGAACTCGTCCTCGAACCAGCCGGCCAGCCGCCCCACGGGCTGCTCCGGTCCGGCGCTACGGTTGTTGCGCTTGGTGTTGGTGCTGCCGGTGTGCGGGAACCAGTAGAACTCGAAGTGCTCGTTCTCCGCCCAGAGCCGGTCGAACTCCGCGAGCACCCGGTCCAGGCTCATCGGTTCCTCGCGGGCGGTGAGCAGGAAGATCGGCTCCACCGCGAAGGTGATGGCCGTGACGATCCCCAGCGCGCCCAGACCGACGCGGGCGGCCGCGAAGACGTCCGGGTTCTCCTTCGCGGAGCAGATGAGTACCGAGCCGTCCGCCGTGACCAGCTCCAGCCCCCTGATCTGGGCGGCGATCGAGGCCGACTCGCGGCCCGTGCCGTGGGTGCCGGTGCTGGTCGCCCCGGACACCGTCTGCTCCATGATGTCGCCCATGTTGGTGAGCGAGAGGCCCTCGCGCGCGAGAGCGGCGTTGAGCCGCTTGAGCGGGGTGCCGGCCTCGACGGTGACCGTCATGGCCTCGCGGTCGATCTCGCGTATGCCGGTCAGCAGTTGGGGGCGGATCATGACGCCGTCCGTCGCGGCGATGCTCGTGAAGGAGTGACCGCTGCCGACGGCCTTCACCCTCAGCCCGTCCTCGGCGGCCCTCCGCACGGCGGCGGCGACGTCCTCCACCGTCGCCGGCGTGACCTCCCGCCCGGGGCGCGCGCCGACATTGCCGCCCCAGTTACGCCACGTGCCGTTCTTCGCGCTCGTCGTGCTGCTCAACGAAGCCTCCCCGCCGCGGAGCCGGCCTGCTGAGCCGGCGGTACCCGAGGAAACCGACCGCGACCGCGACGGCCCCGGACACCGCCGGAACCCCGTACCCGGCCCGCGCCCCGGCCGCGTCGATCACCCAGCCGGCCACGGAGGAGCCCAGTGCCACCCCGACCGCGAGCCCGGTGCTCACCCAGGTCATGCCCTCGGTCAGGTGCGAGCGTGGTACGTGCTCTTCGACGAGGGCCATCGTCGTGATCATCGTGGGAGCGACGGACAGGCCCGCAACGAACAGCGCCACGGCCAGGAACGGCAAGTTTCCGACCAGTAGGAGGGGGATCATACTCACGGCCATCGCACAGATGCCCAGCAGCCAGCGCCGGGCGGGCGGTCCCGCGAAGCGCAGCAGGCCGAACACGACGCCCGCCGTGCAGGAACCCGCCGCGTACACGGCGAGCACGACGCTCGCGGCGCCCTTGTGTCCCTGCTGGTCGGCGAAGGCGACGGTGACCACGTCGACCGCCCCGAAGATCGTCCCGGTCGCCACGAAGGTCGACACCAGCACCTGGAGCCCGCGCGCACGCAGGGCCGAACCGCCGCCGTGGTGCTCGCGCGGGTGCGGCGCGGGCTCGGTGGCGCGCTGCGCGGTCAGCCAGAACACGCCCACCGCCAGGAAGCAGGCGGCCAGCAGCGGCCCCGCCTCCGGGAACCAGGCCGTGGACAGCCCGATGGAGACGATCGGCCCGAAGATGAAGCAGGCCTCGTCCATCACCGACTCGAACGAGTAGGCGGTGTGCAGCTGCGGCGTCCCCCGGTACAGGGCCGCCCAGCGCGCGCGGACCATCGCGCCCAGACTGGGCACGGAGCCGATCCCGGCCGCGCAGACGAACAGCACCCAGTCCGGCCACCGGAAGTGCGCCGCGAACAGCAGGACCGCCGAGGCGGTCAGCGCGACGAGCGTCGCGGGGCGCAGCACCCGGCGCTGCCCGTGCCGGTCGACCAGCCGGGAGATCTGCGGGCCCAGGAGCGCGGCGGCCAGCGCGATGGTGGCCGACAGTGCGCCCGCCAGCCCGTAGCGCCCGGTCAGCTGGGAGATCATCGTGACCACGCCGATGCCCATCATCGACAGCGGCATCCGGCCGAGGAACCCCGCGGCGGAGAAACCCTTGGAGCCGGGAGCGGCGAACAGGGCACGGTACGGGCTGGGCACAGGGACTCCGCGGATCCGGTAAGGCGTGAAGGAAGCTGATACAGCTTACGGACCGGACGACTCCGGCGCACCACCCCCTACCGGCTGCCGCGACCTTCCCCCCAACGGGCCGGGATCCCGCCCGTGGGTGCGGGGTGGCAGGATCGAGGCATGCCTGACGTGCTCGACGCCACCCCGTACGACGCCCTGCTCCTGCTCTCGTTCGGCGGCCCCGAGGGCCCGGACGACGTGATCCCGTTCCTGGAGAACGTGACGCGCGGGCGCGGCATCCCCACCGAGCGCCTGAAGGAAGTGGGCGAACACTACTTCCGGTTCGGCGGGGTCAGCCCGATCAACGACCAGAACCGCGCCCTGCTCGACGCCCTGCGCAAGGACTTCGCCGACCACGGCCTCGACCTGCCGGTCTACTGGGGCAACCGCAACTGGGCCCCGTACCTGACGGACACGCTGCGGGACATGGTCCGCGACGGCCGCCGCCGCATCCTGGTCCTGGCCACCAGCGCCTACGCCTCCTACTCCGGCTGCCGCCAGTACCGCGAGAACCTCGCGGACTCGCTCGCCGCCCTCGAGGCCGAGGGCCTGGACCTGCCGAAGGTCGACAAGCTGCGGCACTACTTCAACCACCCCGGCTTCCTCCAGCCCGTGATCGACGGAGTGCTGGAGTCGCTCGCCGACCTCCCCGAGGACGTCCGCGACGGCGCGCACATCGCCTTCTGCACCCACTCGATCCCGATCTCCGCCGCGGACACCTCCGGCCCGGTCCCCGGCCACGGGGACGGCGGGGCGTACGTCCGCCAGCACCTGGACGTGGCGCGGCTGATCGCCGACGCGGTCCGCGAGCGCACCGGAGTCGACCACCCCTGGCAGCTCGTCTACCAGTCGCGCTCCGGTGCCCCGCACATCCCGTGGCTGGAGCCCGACATCTGCGACCACCTCGAGGAGCGGCACGCCGCCGGGGCCCCGGCCGTCGTCATGGCGCCCATCGGCTTCGTCTCCGACCACATGGAGGTCCTGTACGACCTCGACACCGAGGCCACGGCCAAGGCCGCGGAACTGGGCCTTCCGGTACGCCGCTCCGCCACCGTCGGCGCCGACCCGCGGTTCACCGCCGCCGTCCGCGACCTGATCGTGGAGCGTGCCGCCACCGAGCGCGGACAGCAGGTCACGCCGTGCGCCCTGGGCTCGCTCGGCGCGGACCACAACCTCTGCCCGGTGGGCTGCTGCCCGGCCCGCACGCCCCGGCCCGCCGCCGCGGGCGCCGACAGCCCCTACGCGTGAGGAACCCCGTGACCGACACCCTGCCCGCGGAACTGCTGCAACTCGCCCGCCAGGCGGCCGCACGCGCCGGAGAGCTGCTGCGGGACGGCCGCCCGGCGGACCTGGTGGTGGCCGCCACCAAATCCAGCCCGATCGACGTCGTCACCGAGATGGACATCGCCGCCGAGAAGCTGATCACCGGCCTGATCGCCGACCGGCGTCCCGACGACGGCTTCCTCGGCGAGGAGGGCGCCTCCGTCGAGGGCACGAGCGGCGTCCGGTGGGTGATCGACCCGCTCGACGGCACCGTGAACTACCTGTACGGACTGCCGACCTGGGCCGTCTCCATCGCGGCCGAGGTGGACGGCGAGGCCGTCGTCGGGGTCGTGGCCGTCCCGATGCGCGGCGAGGCGTTCCACGCCGTGCGCGGCCGCGGGGCCTGGGCCACCGGAGCCTGGGCCGGCGAGCGCAAGCTGGCCTGCCGCGTCGCGCCGCCCCTGGACCAGGCCCTGGTCGCCACCGGCTTCAACTACGTCGCCGAGGTCCGCGCCCACCAGGCCGACGTGGCCCGCCGGCTGATCCCGCTGCTGCGCGACATACGCCGCAGCGGCTCGGCCGCGGTGGACCTGTGCGACGTGGCGATGGGCCGTCTGGACGGCTACTACGAGCGCGGTCTGAACGCGTGGGACTTCGCCGCGGGCGACCTGATCGCCAGGGAGTCGGGCGTCGTGACGGGTGGCCGCCCGGGAGAGCGTCCGTCCCGCGAGCTGACGGTCGCGGCCACCCCGGGCGTCTTCGAGCCCCTCCAGAGCCTCCTGGAGGAGTACGGCGCCTGGCACGACTGAGGGCACGGCAGGAGCACAACGCACAGCGGGACCCCGGCGCTGGATTCGCCGGGGTCCCGCTGTGCGCGTGCAGGCTCGTCAGACGCCGGACACGCCGACCTCCACACCGTGTTCGGCGGCGAGGCGGCGCAGGTCGTCGAGTTCGGCCAGCTCGACCTCGACGAGGAAGTCGTCGCCCTCGTCACGAGCCCGCGTCAGATCGGACTCGGTCGCCTTTATGCGCTGCAGAAGTCCTGCGGTGAATGCGTCCATGCTTGCGCCCCCTCGTCCTGGGTCGGTGGGTCGGTGGCACGGGGGTGTGCCGTTCGGAAGGGGCGATCACGTCTCAGCAGGTGCCCGGCGCTGCCCGACCGGGCGGCGACGGCGCTGGACACCCACACCCACTCTGCGGAAGCGGATCGCGGAGTACCGCATGGTGCTGCGGCACATGCAGAGCGTGATCGCGGGGTGTAAACCCGTCCTCCCCCGACTCCTCGCGGCGGAAACCTCGACCGGACGAGAAAATTCGGGATTCGCGGCCTCTTCGCCCGCCGCTCGCCTCTTGTCCACCGGCCGCTTCCACGGCTTACCGCCGACTTACGGCCGAAAAGGGCAGGATGGAAGCACACACTCACGAAGACCCCTGCCGGCGTGCGCCCCGAGCGGCGCTACGCGGGTGGACACAGGAAGGACAAGACGTGCGCGTACTCGTCGTCGAGGACGAGCAGCTGCTCGCCGATGCGGTGGCCACCGGACTGCGCCGGGAGGCCATGGCCGTCGACGTCGTGTACGACGGTGCGGCCGCCCTGGAGCGCATCGGCGTCAACGACTACGACGTGGTCGTCCTCGACCGGGACCTCCCGCTGGTGCACGGCGACGACGTCTGCCGCAAGATCGTCGAGCTGGGCATGCCCACGCGCGTGCTGATGCTCACCGCCTCAGGCGACGTCAGCGACCGTGTCGAGGGCCTGGAGATCGGCGCCGACGACTACCTGCCCAAGCCCTTCGCGTTCAGCGAGCTGACGGCACGCGTGCGGGCCCTGGGCCGGCGTACCAGCGTGCCCCTGCCGCCCGTCCTGGAGCGCGCCGGGATCAAGCTCGACCCCAACCGCCGCGAGGTCTTCCGCGACGGCAGGGAGGTCCAGCTGGCACCGAAGGAGTTCGCGGTCCTGGAGGTCCTCATGCGCAGCGAGGGCGCCGTGGTCTCCGCGGAGCAGCTGCTGGAGAAGGCCTGGGACGAGAACACCGACCCGTTCACCAACGTCGTGCGCGTCACGGTGATGACGCTGCGGCGCAAGCTCGGCGAGCCCCCGGTGATCGTCACCGTGCCCGGCTCCGGCTACCGGATCTGATCCGCCGTGGCCGCGACCCCGGCGCCGCCCCAGGCGCCCCCGAAACCCACCTGGGACCCCAGAAGGCCGGAGCCGGCCTTCCCGTGGCTGCGCCCGACCATCCGGATACGGCTGACGCTGCTGTACGGCGGCATGTTCCTGATCGCCGGCATCCTGCTGCTGTCGATCATCTACCTGCTCGCCGCGCAGGCCCTGCGCAACGGCAACCAACCGCTGTTCAAGATCGTCGACTTCAACGCCCTGAGGGTCACCAGCACCGACTGTCCGGGCGTCGACAACGGCAACCTGTCGCTGTCGGAGTTCAACGCCGCGATCAGCGCCTGCATCGACCACCAGCGCCAGGTCGCCCTGGACAGTCTGCTCAGCCGCTCGCTCCTCGCCCTGCTCGGCCTCGCCGTGATCGCCTTCGCGTTCGGCTACGCGATGGCCGGCCGCGTGCTGTCCCCGCTCGGCCGGATCACCCGCACCGCCCGCGCCGTGGCCGGCTCCGACCTGTCCCGGCGGATCGAGCTGGACGGCCCGGACGACGAGCTGAAGGAGCTCGCGGACACCTTCGACGACATGCTGGAGCGGCTGCAGCGGGCCTTCACCGCCCAGCAGCGCTTCGTCGGCAACGCCTCGCACGAGCTGCGCACACCGCTCGCGATCAACCGCACGCTCCTGGAGGTGCAGCTCTCCGACCCGCACGCGCCGATGGAGCTCCAGCAGCTCGGCAAGACCCTGCTGGCCACCAACGAGCGCAGCGAACAGCTCGTCGAGGGCCTGCTGCTCCTCGCCCGCAGCGACAACCAGATCGTCGAGCGCAAGCCGGTGGACCTCGCCGAGGTCGCCTCGCAGGCCATCGACCAGGTGCACGGGGAGGCGGAGGCCAAGGGGGTCGAGATCCGCGGCGAGCGCAAGCCGGCGGTCGTCCAGGGCAACGGCGTGCTGCTGGAGCGGATCGCCCTGAACCTGGTGCAGAACGCGGTGCGGTACAACGTGGCCGAAGAGGGGTGGGTGGAGGTCGTCACGGGCGTCCAGCACGGTCAGGCGATCCTCGTCGTCACGAACACCGGACCGGTCGTCCCGGCGTACGAGATCGACAACCTCTTCGAGCCCTTCAGGCGGCTGCGTACCGAGCGCACCGGCAGCGACAAGGGCGTCGGCCTGGGCCTGTCCATCGCCCGCTCCGTGGCGAGGGCGCACGGCGGACACATTTCGGCCCAGCCGCGTGAGGGGGGTGGGCTCGTGATGCGGGTGGCCCTGCCGATCTGAGATCATTGCGCCGACACACGGGGATGTTCGCTTTGCGCGGAAATTCCCGGGGCCGTTCCCGGCTTCACCGTGTGTGATCGATCACATGGGCGGTTTTCCAGCCATCTACTCTCCGTGGCCACGCGAGCCTTGGAAATGCCGGAAAAATCCCGGTTTTCAGGGGGCATGATCACGGGAAGTACACGGTGGGACCGCTTTGGAGCGGGGCATCCGGACCGTGTACGGTCCCGATCGCCATCCAAGCCGATCACTCTTGAGGAGTGCGGTTGGGTGTCGATTGAGTAACAGACCTTGATGTGAGGCAAAATCTCCGCCTCAGGTCGGGCACAAGTCCGGCCTCTCACGCGTTACGTGCGCTGGAGACACCGCATACACCCAGAGGGGGAGAGCGACATGGCAACCGATTACGACACCCCACGCAAGACCGACGACGACGTCGACTCGGACAGCTTGGAAGAGCTGAAGGCCAGGCGGAACGACAAGTCGACCTCCGCCGTGGACGTCGACGAGTTCGAGGCCGCCGAAGGCCTGGAACTGCCCGGCGCGGACCTCTCGAACGAGGAACTGGCCGTCCGGGTGCTGCCCAAGCAGCAGGACGAGTTCACCTGCATGAGCTGCTTCCTGGTGCACCACCGCAGCCAGCTGGCCCGGGAGAAGAACGGTCAGCCGATCTGCCGCGACTGCGACTGAGGCAGGGTCGGCCGTGACTGGCTCGACCCCTCCTTGGAAGCGCCGCACCCCCAGCGGGGGAGCGGACTCGGGGCCGTCCGACGGCTCCCACGGCGCGCGTGACGACGAGCGAGGGCCATCCCGTACATCCGACCCGAACGGATCGGCGGGATCGCCCGTGCTCGCATCGGTCTCCGGGCGCGGTGACCCCGCCGTCCCGGCGGGTGGACCCGCGCCCGTGGCCCGGCGGCAGGCCGCGGCGATCGGGCACCGGGCCCGGAAGGCCGGGAAGGCGGCCGGAGACGGCGCCCGCGTAAGCGGCGGCCACGCCAGGGCGGCCCTCTCGTACGTCACCGACCGCGTCATCGACATGGCCCCTCGGATCCCCGTACGGGACCTCACCGCGCTGCGCCGGCAGTTCCCGGGCCTCGGGCCCGAACAGCTCGCGGACAAGCTGGTGGCGGGTGCGGCGGGCGCCTCATCCACGGTCGGAGCGGGCGTCGGGGCTGCGGCGATGCTGCCGGTACCGCCCGCGATGCCGACCCAGCTGGCCGCGGAGGTCACCGGAGTCGCGGCGATCGAGCTCAAGCTGATCGCGGAACTCCACGAGGTGTACGGGGTACGGCCCCCCGGAAATCTGAAGGCCCGCAGTACCGCGTATCTGACCGTCTGGTCGCACGAGCGCCGGATCGACGTGCGGAATCCGTCGACGATCGACATCGCCCTCGGGGGCAGGATGAGGCACCAGCTGCGCCGGCAGATCATGAAGCGGACGGCGCGGGGCCTGCCCAAGCTGACGCCCTTCATGGTGGGCGCCGCGGCCGGTGCCGTCATGAACCGGCGCGAGACCAGGAGGGTCGCCGCCCGCATCCGCGCCGACCTGCGCAAGATCCAGGTCCCCTGGGACGAACTGCCCCCGCTGCCGCCCCTGGAGAAGCCCGGGCGTCCGCTGCCGCTCCAGGACACCGACCACGGCCTCGGCGGCGTTGAAGGCCCGGACACCACCGGAGGCTCCGGGGAACTCGGGAGCTGACGAGCCCCGCCCAGGAACACCCGTACGGAGCTGCGGCCCCGGGCTACGCGGCCTCGGTCTCCGCGGCCGCCCGCGCCGCGCTCAGCGCCTGGGCCAGCCGCTCCGGCTCCCTCGTCGACAGGTACAGGTAGGGCGTGGGGTCCTCCGGGTCGGTGACCATGACCCGCAGCGCCCCGGGAACGTAGGCGCGCAGCAGCAGGAAGGCGCGGGTGTCGGCCTTGTGGGTGCGCCAGGCGCGCGCCTCCTCCGCGTCCAGCACCTCCGCCTCGCCGAGCGCCGTGACCGGGATCTTCGCCTCGCCCGCGATCAGCAGACCGCCCACGACCCGGATGCGCGGCGAGCCGTAGGAGCTCACCACGACCGCCGCCGCCGCGGTGCCGCCGACCAGGCCGCCCAGCATCGGCAGGGTGCCGAAGGGAAGCAGGATCAGGGCGCAGGAGATGCCCATCAGAAGGCTGATCAGCCACCAGGAACGGGGCGCGGTGAGGCGTTCTTCGTACGGCAGGGCGGAAAGCTGCATGAACCCAGCTTGGCACGGTGTCGGGCGCACGCCGACGCGCGGGTAAGGTCTGCGCCTGTGAATGGTAGTTCCGCAGCTCTTCAGCCCCCGCCCGACGCCGTTGATCCGGTCCGGCACCCCGACGCCCCCGCGCCCGGCGAACTCCTCGGCTCGCACTACGCGGCGTGTTTCGGCTGCGGCGGGGAGCAGCCGCACGGGCTGCACCTCCAGGCACGGGCCGGCGAGGGTGTCCGCATCACCGCCGAGTTCACCGTGCAGCCCGCCCACCAGGGCGCGCCCGGTCTCGCCCACGGCGGGGTCCTCGCGACCGCCCTCGACGAGGCCCTCGGCTCGCTGAACTGGCTGCTGCGGACGATCGCCGTGACCGGGCGGCTGGAGACGGACTACGTGCGCCCGGTGCCGGTCGGCACCACCCTGCACCTGGAGGCCGAGGTCACCGCGGTGGCCGGACGGAAGATCTACTCCAGGGCCACCGGACGCGTCGGCGGCCCCGACGGGCCGGTCGCCGTCCGCGCCGAGGCCCTTTTCGTCGAGGTCAAGGTCGACCACTTCGTCGATCACGGCCGCGAACGGGAGATCCAGGCCGCCATGAACGACCCGGACCAGGTCCGTCGCGTCCGCGCCTTCGAGGTGAACCCGTGAGCCGTGAGCCCCTGAACGTCCTGATCCGGCGTGTCGACGCCGACGTACCGCTTCCGGCGTACGCGCACCCCGGTGACGCGGGTGCCGATCTGCGCACCACCGTGGCGTGCGAACTGGCGCCGGGGGAGCGGGCCGTACTGCCCACGGGTGTGTCTGTCGCGCTCCCGGAGGGGTACGCGGCCTTCGTGCACCCGCGATCCGGACTCGCCGCCCGCTGTGGTGTCGCCCTCGTGAATGCCCCGGGGACGGTTGATGCCGGGTACCGTGGGGAGATCAAGGTGATCGTGGTGAATCTCGACCCGCGCGAGTCCGTGCGGTTCGAGCGCTTCGACCGGATTGCCCAACTGGTCGTCCAGCAGGTCGAGAGGGTCCGCTTCCAGGAGGTGGCGGAGCTTCCCGGCTCGGCGCGGGCCGAGGGGGGCTTCGGGTCCACCGGCGGCCACGCCGCCGTGGACGGCGCGAGCGGCACGAACGGCCGGGCCGCCTTGGGCGGACCGGCGGGTGGGAATCGATACGCTTCGGTCGTATCCGACCGGGAAGGACAGTGACGTGTTCGGACGTCGCAAGAAGAAGGGTGCCGCCGAGGACGCGGCCGGCGAGGCCGAGCAGGTCGTCGACAGCGTCGACACCGAGGCGGACGTAGACGTGGAGGGCGAGCGCGAGCGTGTGAGGCTCGAGCCCGGACCGCGGCCCGACGGGCCCTGGGACGGCTCCGAGGTGCGCGAGCCGGCCGAGGGCCGTGTGGACCTCGGCGGCATGTTCGTGCCCGGCGTCGAGGGCATGGAGCTGCGGGTCGAGGTCGCGGGCGACGCGATCGTCGCGGCGACCGTCGTCCTGCACGACAGCGCCATCCAGTTGCAGGCCTTCGCCGCGCCCAAGCGCGAGGGCATCTGGGGCGAGGTGCGCGAGGAGATCGGCAGCGGCATCACCCAGCAGGGCGGCATCGTCGACGAGGTCGAGGGACCGCTGGGCTGGGAGCTGCGCGCGCAGGTGCCCGTGCAGCTGCCGGACGGCACGGGCGGTTACCAGGTCGTGCGGTTCGTCGGCGTGGACGGTCCCCGTTGGTTCCTGCGCGGGGTGATCTCCGGGCAGGGCGCGGTGCAGCCGCAGGCGGCCGGACTGCTCGAGCAGATCTTCCGGGACACGGTCGTGGTCCGCGGCGAGGGCCCGATGGCGCCCCGCGACCCGATCGTCCTGAAGCTGCCGAACGACGCGCAGATGGTGCCCGAGGGTGTCCAGCAGGACGAGGGCCAGTCCCGCTTCTCCGGCGGGATGGGCCAGCTCCAGCGCGGACCGGAGATCACCGAGGTCCGCTGAGAACGGTCATCGACAGGGCTCAGGGCCGTACCTTCCGGGGTGCGGCCCTCCGTTGTGCGCGGCCTTCTCCGCGGTCCAGACCGGAAACCTTCGCGAACATCCGTCCGTTTGGATGGTGATCGGATGTTGAAGTCACGGGCGCGGCTGGTGATACTGGCGCCCGGTCCACGGGGGACGGGAACGGGGAGGGCGCATGAGCCAGGTGATCACCGAGACCATGGTGCGCGTCGAGGACGTCCACAAGTCCTACGGACAGGGGGCGGCCGCCGTGCACGCCCTGCGCGGAGTCTCCTTCGAGGTGCCGCGGGGCGAACTGGTCGCCCTCAAGGGCCGCTCCGGCTCCGGCAAGACCACGCTGCTCAACATTGTCGGCGGGCTCGACGAGCCGGACCGGGGACGCGTCCACGTCGACGGCCGCGATCTGTCCGAACTCGGCGAGGACGGCCTCCTCGCCCTGCGCCGGGACCACATCGGGTTCGTCTTCCAGTCCTTCGGGCTCATCCCGATCCTCACCGCCGCGGAGAACGTCGGCGTGCCGATGCGGCTGCGCCGCGCCGATCCGCGCGCCCGGGAGGAGCGCGTCGAGCTGCTGCTGTCCCTGGTCGGCCTCGCCGACCACGCCCGGCAGCGGCCCGGTGAGCTCTCCGGCGGCCAGCAGCAGCGCGTGGCCATCGCCCGCGCCCTCGCCAACGAGCCGGCGCTCCTGATAGCCGACGAGCCGACCGGCCAGCTCGACGCGGAGACCGGCCACGCCGTGATGGAGCTGCTGCGCGCGGTCGTCCGCAGCGAGCGGGTCACCGCACTGGTCGCGACCCACGACGCGACCCTCCTCGACCTCGCCGACCGGGTTCTGGAGCTGCGCGACGGCAAGATCGTCGAATCGTGACGCCCTGGCGCCGCATCGCGGTCGCGTCGTGACGCTGTGATGCCGTGGCGTCGTGATGCCGTGACGTCGTGATGCCGTGATGCCGTGACGCTGAGGCGCCGTGACGCTGTGGCGCCGTCACGTCGTGAGCCGTGACGGCGTGCACGTCAGGGTTGCGTCAAAGACGGCCATCCGCCCCCGCGCGACCCCTTATGTCGTGAATATCGGCCGTAAGGTCGACGCGGCACACACACGGCAGGCACAGCCGTGACGGGAAGACAATGGGGCCATGGGACGCGGCAAGCTACGGATCTACCTCGGTGCGGCACCGGGCGTCGGCAAGACGTACGCCATGCTGTCCGAGGCACACCGCCGGGTGGAGAGGGGCACCGACTGCGTCGTGGCGTTCGTCGAGCACCACGACCGGCTGCGCACCGAGGTGATGCTGCACGGCCTGGAACAGGTCCCCCGCAAGGAACTGGAGTACCGCGGGACCACCTTCACCGAGATGGACGTCGACGCCGCGCTGCACCGCGCCCCTGCCGTCGCCCTGGTGGACGAACTCGCCCACACCAACATCCCCGGCTCCCGCAACGCCAAGCGCTGGCAGGACGTGGAGGAACTGCTCGCGGCCGGTGTCGACGTCATCTCCACGGTCAACATCCAGCACCTGGAGTCCCTCGGCGACGTCGTCGAGTCGATCACGGGCGTCCGGCAGCGCGAGACCGTCCCGGACGAGGTGGTGCGGCGGGCCGACCAGATCGAGCTGGTCGACATGTCGCCGGAGGCCCTGCGCCGCCGGATGGCGCACGGCAACATCTACAAATCGGACAAGGTCGACGCCGCCCTGTCCAACTACTTCCGGCCCGGCAACCTCACCGCGCTGCGCGAACTGGCCCTGCTGTGGGTGGCCGACCGGGTCGACGAATACCTCCAGCGCTACCGCAGCGAGCACCAGGTCTCCAAGATCTGGGGCTCGCGCGAGCGGATCGTGGTCGGCCTGACCGGCGGCCCCGAGGGGCGCACGCTGATCCGCCGGGCGGCCCGGCTGGCCGAGAAGGGCGCCGGAGGGGAGGTCATGGCCGTCTACATCGCCCGCAGCGACGGACTGACCTCCGCCTCCCCGAAGGAACTGACCGTCCAGCGCACCCTCGTGGAGGACCTGGGCGGCACCTTCCACCACGTCGTCGGCGACGACATACCGGCCGCGCTGCTCGACTTCGCCCGCGGGGTCAACGCCACCCAGATCGTGCTGGGCTCCTCGCGCCGCAAGACCTGGCAGTACGTCTTCGGACCGGGCGTGGGCGCCACGGTGGCCCGCGAGTCGGGCCCCGACCTCGACGTGCACATCGTCACCCACGGACAGGTCGCCAAGGGGCGGGGGCTGCCGGTGGCCCGCGGCGCCCGGCTCGGCCGCGCCCGGATCGTCTGGGGCTGGACGGTCGCGGTCGCCGGACCGGTGGCCCTCGCGCTGCTGCTGAACACCGGGGACATCGGCCTGGCCAACGACATGCTGCTGTTCCTCGCCCTGACGGTGGCCGCGGCCCTGCTGGGCGGGCTGCTGCCGGCGCTCGCCTCGGCAGCCGTCGGATCGTTTCTGCTGAACTACTACTACACCCCGCCCCTGCACCGGCTGACCATCGCCGACCCCAAGAACATCGTCGCCATAGCGATCTTCGTCGGGGTCGCCGTGTCCGTGGCCTCCGTGGTGGACCTCGCGGCCCGCCGCACCCACCAGGCCGCCCGGCTGCGCGCCGAGGCGGAGATACTGTCGTTCCTCGCGGGCAGCGTGCTGCGCGGCGAGACCAGCCTGGAAGCGCTCCTGGAGCGGGTCCGCGAGACCTTCGGCATGGAGTCGGTGGCGCTGCTCGAACGGCAGAGCGACGTGGACCCCTGGACCTGCGCCGGCCGCGTGGGCACGGGCGGACCGCTCCAGCGCCCGGAGGACGCCGACGTGGACATGCCCGTCGGCGACCACATGGCGCTCGCGCTGACCGGACGGGTGCTGCCCGCCTCCGACCGCCGGGTGCTGGCCGCCTTCGCAGCCCAGGCCGCCGTCGTCCTGGAGCGCCGGCGCCTCCAGGAGGAGGCCGACCAGGCCCGTGCCCTCGCGGAGGGCAACCGCATCCGCACCGCGCTGCTCGCCGCCGTCAGCCATGATCTGCGCACGCCGCTCGCCGGGATCAAGGCGGCCGTCTCCTCGCTCAGGTCCGAGGACGTCGAGTGGTCCGAGGAGGACCGCGCGGAACTGCTCCAGGGCATCGAGGAGGGCGCCGACCGGCTCGACCACCTCGTGGGCAACCTGCTGGACATGTCCCGCCTCCAGACCGGCACGGTCACCCCGCTGATCCGCGAGATCGACCTCGACGAGGTGGTGCCGATGGCGCTGGGCGGGGTGCCCGAGGACAGCGTGCACCTGGACATCCCGGAGTCCCTGCCGATGGTCGCCGTCGACCCCGGGCTGCTGGAGCGCGCGGTCGCCAACCTGGTGGAGAACGCCGTGAAGTACAGTCCGCCGGACGAGCCGGTGCTGGTCTCCGCCAGTGCCATGGCCGAACGGGTCGAGGTCCGGGTCGTCGACCGCGGACCGGGCGTCCCGGACGAGGCCAAGGACCGTATCTTCGAGCCGTTCCAGCGGCACGGCGACGCCCCGCGCGGAGCCGGCGTCGGCCTCGGCCTCGCCGTGGCGCGCGGCTTCGCCGAGGCCATGAACGGCACGCTCAACGCCGAGGACACGCCCGGCGGCGGTCTGACGATGGTCCTCACCCTGCGGGCCGCGAAGAGCCTTCGCGTCCCCGCACGACTCGCCGAACCAGAAAGGCAAACCACATGACGCGGGTGCTGGTGGTCGACGACGAGCCGCAGATCGTGCGCGCCCTCGTGATCAACCTCAAGGCACGCAAGTACGAGGTCGACGCCGCCTCCGACGGCCGGACCGCCCTCGACCTCGCCGCCTCCCGCCACCCCGACGTGGTCGTCCTCGACCTCGGCCTGCCCGACATGGACGGCGTCGAGGTGATCAGGGGCCTGCGCGGCTGGACCCGGGTGCCGATCCTGGTGCTGTCCGCCCGCCACTCCTCCGACGAGAAGGTCCAGGCGCTGGACGCGGGCGCCGACGACTACGTCACCAAGCCCTTCGGCATGGACGAGCTGCTGGCCCGGCTGCGCGCCGCCGTCCGCCGCGCCGAGCCCGTCGGGAACGGCGAGGACGGCGTGCTGGTGGAGACCGAGGACTTCACCGTCGACCTGGCCGCGAAGAAGGTCAACCGGGCCGGCAAGGACGTACGGCTCACCCCGACCGAATGGCATCTGCTGGAGGTGCTGGTGCGCAACACCGGCCGGCTCGTCAGCCAGAAGCAGCTCCTCCAGGAGGTGTGGGGGCCGTCGTACGGCACGGAGACGAACTATCTGCGCGTGTACATGGCACAGCTGCGCAGGAAACTGGAGGCCGACCCCTCGCACCCCAAGCACTTCGTCACGGAGCCGGGGATGGGCTACCGCTTCGAGAAGTGAGCGGTTACGTCGCCCTCGGGGCGCCCCGGTACGCTTCAGACATGAGTGCTGTTCCTCGTTCCGAAAAGCCGGCGGGCCGGTTCCGGCGCATGCTCGACCGGCTCTCCTCGTCGCAGGAGGACCTGGAGTCCGAGGAACTGCGAGAGGACGCCGAGACCGCGGGCTGTACGCGGATCGGCGACTGCACCGACCGGCAGATCGTCACGGTTACTGGTACCTTGCGCACGGTCACCCTGCGTCCACGTGCCGGAGTCCCGGCCCTGGAGGCCGAGTTGTTCGACGGTACGGCCGCCCTGGACGTGGTGTGGCTCGGCAGGCGCTCCATCGTCGGTATAGAACCGGGGCGCAGGCTGATCGCATCGGGCCGGATCTCGATGAGCCGGGGCCGCCGGGTGCTGTTCAACCCCAAGTACGAACTGCGACCCCTCGGACGGGAGTAGCCGGTGACGTCATTCGACAAGCCGACCCAGGACACGACTGCCGAAGACGATGCCCGGGCGGTGACGGAGGCCGCGCTGTTCGAGGCGTTCGGCGGGGTGCGGGGCATGGTCGAGACGGTGCTGCCCGGCCTGCTCTTCGTCACCATCTTCACGATCAACAAGGACCTGCACTGGTCGGCGATCGCCGCGCTGGCCGTGTCGCTGCTGCTGGTCGTGGTCCGGCTGGCGATGCGGGACACCGTCAAGCACGCCTTCAGCGGAGTCTTCGGCGTCGCCTTCGGTGTCGTCTTCGCGATGATGACCGGCAACGCCAAGGACTTCTACCTGCCCGGCATGCTCTACACGCTGGGCCTGGCCGTGGCGTACATCGTGACCACGCTGGCCGGGGTCCCGCTGATCGGCCTGATGCTCGGACCGGTCTTCAAGGAGAACCTCTCCTGGCGCACCCGCAACCCGGGCCGCAAGAAGGCCTACGCCAAGGCGAGCTGGGCCTGGGGCCTGATCCTGCTCGCCAAGTGCGCGATCCTCTTCCCGCTGTACTGGTGGGCCGACACCACGAAGTTCGGCTGGGTCCTGATCACGCTCAAGATCCCGCCGTTCCTGCTGGCGGTCTGGCTGACCTGGGTCTTCCTCGCGAAGGCGCCCGCGCCCATCGACGTGTTCGCGGAGATGGAGGCGGAGGAGAAGGCCGAGGAGGAGCGCAAGGCGGCCCTGGCGCAGGAGGAGCCCGGCGAGGCACCGGCCGCCGGCCGTCACCGCCGCCAGAGCTGAGCATCGCCCGTACGAACGGCGAGGGGCGCCCGGATCTCCGGGCGCCCCTCGCCGTATGCGGGCGTCGGTGTTCGTACCGGGCGCCCCTCGCCGTTCGTACCGGGTGTCAGCGTTCCCGGCGGACCGACAGCAGGTCCTCCAGCTGCTCCTCACGGGCCTGAGCGGCCACGAACAGCAGCTCGTCACCCGGCTCCAGGGAGTCCTCCCGGGACGGCGTGAGCACCCGGGTGCCGCGGATGATGGTGACCAGCGAGGTGTCCTCGGGCCACTCGACGTCCCCGACCTGGGTGCCGGCCAGCGCCGACTCCTCCGGCAGGGTCAGCTCCACGAGGTTGGCGTCGCCGTGGCTGAAGCGCAGCAGCCGGACCAGGTCGCCGACGCTCACCGCCTCCTCGACCAGCGCGGACATCAGACGCGGGGTGGACACCGCCACGTCCACGCCCCAGGACTCGTTGAACAGCCACTCGTTCTTCGGGTTGTTCACGCGGGCCACCACCCGCGGCACGCCGTACTCCGTCCTCGCCAGCAGGGAGACGACCAGGTTCACCTTGTCGTCGCCCGTCGCGGCGATCACCACGTTGCAGCGCTGAAGCGCCGCCTCGTCCAGTGAGGTGATCTCGCAGGCGTCGGCCAGCAGCCACTCGGCCTGCGGCACGCGCTCGACCGAGATGGCGGTCGGCGCCTTGTCGATGAGAAGGACCTCGTGGCCGTTCTCCAGCAGCTCGCCCGCGATCGAGCGACCGACCGCGCCGGCACCGGCAATGGCGACCCTCATCAGTGACCGCTCTCCTCTTCCGGGCCCTCGGCGAACGCCGCCTCGACCTTCTCCACGTCGTCCGTCCGCATCATCACGTGCACCAGGTCGCCCTCCTGGAGCACCGTCTGCGAGCTCGGCAGGATCGCCTCGCCGAGGCGGGTCAGGAACGCCACCCGGACGCCCGTCTCCTCCTGGAGTCTGCTGATCTTGTGGCCCACCCACTTCGGGGAGGCGTGCACCTCGGCGAGCTGGACGCCGCCGGTGGGGTCGCGCCACAGCGGCTCGGCGCCCGAGGGCAGCAGCCGGCGGAGCATCTGGTCGGCCGTCCAGCGGACCGTGGCCACGGTCGGGATGCCCAGGCGCTGGTACACCTCGGCGCGGCGGGGGTCGTAGATACGGGCCGCGACGTTCTGCACGCCGAACATCTCGCGGGCCACCCGCGCGGAGATGATGTTCGAGTTGTCGCCGCTGGAGACGGCCGCGAAGGCACCGGCCTCCTCGATGCCCGCCTCGCGCAGGGTGTCCTGGTCGAAGCCGATCCCGGTGACCCGGCGGCCACCGAACCCGGGGCCCAGCCGGCGGAAGGCGGTGGGGTCCTGGTCGATCACGGCGACCGTGTGCCCCTGTTGCTCCAGGGCCTGGGCGAGAGCGGAGCCCACTCTCCCGCAGCCCATGATGACGATGTGCACGACCGTCCTTCCGATGTCAATAGCGACTGCTCAGTCCCATCAGGGTCTCAGACAGAGGGACAAGCTACACATGCCCGGTTCGGGGCGGGCACCCCCCTACCGCATCCTTAACGCCTCCGTCGTGGGCGGCGTCTCACTCGGCCTCGAAGGGCCGGCGCCGAGTGATGCTGCGCACGCTGCGCAGGGTCAGGAATCCGAGGCCGAGCAACGCGGCGGCGGCACCGATCAGCTCCGCGGTCGAGGACATGGGGCCTCCGGGGGGTCGGCGGGGAGCGGGGTCCAGACATCTAGGCACGGCGCTCGCCCCGCCTGCGGAATCCGCAGGACCTTCGTGACCGGAATTCACTCGTGAGGCAGATCCGGGACGGCAGGTGCACGACCCGGGGGGCAAAGGCCTACGATCCTCTGTTGTGTCCAAACTGACCGACGTGCCCAAACGTATTCTGATCGGGCGCGCACTGCGCAGTGACCGGCTGAGCGAAACGCTCCTGCCGAAGCGCATCGCCCTACCCGTCTTCGCCTCCGACTCGCTGTCCTCCGTGGCGTACGCGCCCGGCGAGGTCCTGCTGGTCCTGTCCGTCGCGGGCGTGTCGGCGTACCACTTCAGCCCCTGGATAGCGGTCGCGGTGGCCGTGCTGATGCTGACCGTGGTCGCCTCCTACCGGCAGAACGTGCACGCCTACCCGAGCGGCGGCGGCGACTACGAGGTGGCGACCACCAACCTCGGCTCCAAGGCGGGCCTGACCGTCGCCAGCGCGCTGCTGGTCGACTACGTCCTGACCGTCGCCGTCTCCATCTCCTCCGGCATCGAGAACCTCGGCTCCGCCGTCCCCTTCGTCGTGCAGCACAAGGTGCTGTGCGCGGTCGCCGTGATCGTGCTGCTGACGCTGATGAACCTGCGCGGGGTGAAGGAGTCGGGCACGCTCTTCGCCATCCCCACGTACGTGTTCGTCTCCGGCGTCTTCATCATGATCGTGTGGGGCGCCGTCCGCGGGCTCGTCCTCGGTGACACCATGCGGGCGCCGACCGCCGACTTCCAGATCAAGGCCGAGCACCAGGGACTGGCCGGATTCGCCCTCGTCTTCCTGCTGCTGCGGGCCTTCTCCTCCGGCTGCGCCGCGCTCACCGGCGTCGAGGCGATCTCCAACGGCGTCCCCGCCTTCCGCAAGCCGAAGTCCAGGAACGCGGCGAGCACGCTGGCGATGATCGGCCTGCTGGCCGTGACGATGTTCTGCGGCATCATCACGCTGGCCATGACGACCGGCGTCCGCATGTCCGACAACCCGGCCGCCAACCTCCTGCGGGGCGGCGTCCCGGTCGGCCCGGACTATGTGCAGAACCCGGTGATCTCCCAGGTCGCCGAGGCCGTCTTCGGCAAGGGCAGCTTCCTGTTCCTCGTCCTGGCCGCGGCGACGGCGCTGGTCCTCTTCCTGGCCGCCAACACCGCCTACAACGGCTTCCCGGTGCTCGGCTCGATCCTCGCCCAGGACCGCTTCCTGCCCCGCCAGCTGCACACCCGCGGCGACCGGCTCGCCTTCTCCAACGGCATCGTGCTGCTCGCGGGCGCCGCCGCCCTGCTGACCGTCGTCTACGGCGCCGACTCCACCCGGCTGATCCAGCTCTACATCGTCGGCGTGTTCGTGTCCTTCACCCTCAGCCAGGTCGGCATGGTCAAGCACTGGAACCGCCACCTGGCCACCGAGCGGGACCCGGCCAAGCGCCGCCACATGATCCGCTCCCGCGCCATCAACACCTTCGGGGCCTTCCTCACCAGCACGGTGCTGGTCGTCGTCCTCGTCACCAAGTTCACCCACGGCGCCTGGGTGGCCCTGCTCGGCATGTGCATCTTCTTCGCGACGATGACCGCGATCCGCAAGCACTACGACCGGGTCGCCGAGGAACTCACGGCCCCCGAGGGCCCGGGCGACGACACCGTCCGGCCCTCCCGCGTCCACTCCGTGGTCCTCATCTCCAAGATCCACCGTCCCACCCTGCGCGCCCTGGCCTACGCCAAGCTGATGCGCTCGGACACCCTGGAGGGGCTCACCGTCAACGTGGACCCGGCCGAGACCCGGGCGCTGCGCGAGGAGTGGGAGCGGCGCGGCATCGACGTACCCCTGAAGGTGCTCGACTCGCCCTACCGCGAGGTCACCCGCCCGGTCATCGAGTACGTGAAGAGCCTGCGCAAGGAGTCCCCGCGCGACGCCGTCTCGGTGATCATCCCCGAGTACGTCGTCGGTCACTGGTACGAGCACCTGCTGCACAACCAGAGCGCGCTGCGCCTGAAGGGCCGGCTGCTGTTCACGCCGGGCGTGATGGTCACCTCGGTGCCCTACCAGCTGGCCTCCTCCGAGGCGGCCAAGCAGCGGGCCCGCAGGCGCCAGGACTGGAACGCGCCCGGCGCGGTGCGGCGTGGCCCGGCCCAGGAGCGCCCGAAGGAGCCGAAGGAGTCGCCGGCCGCGAAGGGCTGACCGGCTTCTGCTCGGCCCCGCACCTGATGGTGAACGGCCGGACGGCACCCACGTAGACTGGTGGGCTGTTGTCCGGCCGTACGCCTTTCCCGATCTGGAGTCACCCCACCATGCAGGCAGAACCGAAGAACTCGCAGGTGGGACCGGAGCCGGGCGGCTCGGGGGCGGACCGGGAGCCTGGCGGCTCGCTGGTGGGGCATGAGTACGAGGTCGAGATCGGCCCCGTCGCCCACGGCGGCCACTGCATCGCCCGTACCGCCGAGGGTCAGGTGCTGTTCGTACGGCACGCGCTGCCCGGCGAACGGGTCGTGGCCCGGGTGACCGAGGGCGAGGAGGGCGCACGCTTCCTGCGCGCGGACGCGGTACGGATCATCGACGCCTCCAAGGACCGCGTCGAGGCCCCCTGCCCCTACGCCGGACCCGGCCGTTGCGGCGGCTGCGACTGGCAGCACGCCAAGCCGGGAGCCCAGCGCCGGCTCAAGGGCGAGGTGATCGCCGAGCAGCTGAAGCGGCTCGCGGGCCTCACGCCCGAGGAGGCCGGCTGGGACGGCACGGTCATGCCCGCCGAGGGCGACAAGCTGCCCGCGGGCGAGGTCCCGCAGTGGCGCACCCGCGTGCAGTACGCGGTCGACCCCGCCACGGGGAAGGCCGGCCTGCGCCGCCACCGCTCCCACGAGGTCGAGCCGATCGACCACTGCATGATCGCGGCTCCCGGAGTGAGCGAACTGGGCGTCGAGCGGCGCGACTGGACCGGCATGGAGTCCGTCGAGGCCATCGCGGCCACGGGCTCCCAGGACCGCCAGGTGATCCTGACCCCCCGCCCGGGCGGCCGCCTGCCGCTGGTGGAACTGGACAAGCCGGTCTCCGTCCTCCGGGTCGACGAGAAGACCGGCGGCGTCCACCGCGTGCACGGCCGCCCGTTCGTCCGCGAACGCGCCGACGGCCGCACCCACCGCGTGGGCGGGGGCGGCTTCTGGCAGGTGCACCCGAAGGCGGCGGACACCCTGGTCACGGCGGTCATGCAGGGCCTCCTGCCCCGCAGGGGCGACATGGCCCTCGACCTGTACTGCGGCGTCGGCCTCTTCGCCGGCGCCCTGGCCGACCGCGTCGGCGACAAGGGAGCGGTGCTCGGCATCGAGTCCGGCAAGCGCGCGGTGGAGGACGCCCGGCACAACCTCGCCGACTTCCCCCGTGTCCGCGTCGAACAGGGCAAGGTCGAGTCCGTCCTCCCGCGCACCGGCATCACCGAGGTCGACCTGATCGTCCTCGACCCGCCCCGCGCGGGCGCCGGCCGCACCACGGTCGCCCACCTCACCTCCCTCGCCGCGCGCCGCATCGCCTACGTGGCCTGCGACCCGGCCGCCCTGGCCCGAGACCTGGCGTACTTCCGCGAGGGCGGCTACCGGGTGCGGACACTGCGGGCGTTCGACCTGTTTCCGATGACGCATCATGTGGAGTGCGTGGCGATTCTGGAGCCGGCGGCTAAGGGCTCCTGACCTGCTGCTTTCCGGGGTGAGGGCGGTTGACGGCAGTCGAGTCGACCTGTTGCCGGCAGTGCACGACGTGAACCGCATGGGACGGGTTCTGTATGTTGACATAGGTATCTCGGTATACCTATAGTCGACTGGTGCCCGACTCCAGCCCCTCCGGCCCGCAGAACGACCACGTGGCCTCCGTGCTCGTGGCGGTTCTGCCTACGCTGAACAGGGTGCTCGAGCGGCGGGTGGTCCAGGACTTCCCGCATCCGACGTTGCCGGAGGGGCAGCTCATCCTGCTGCGGCTTGTCGAGGAGCGTGCGGGCATCACGGTCCGTGACGCGGCGGACGCCCTGCTGATGAAGCCGAACAACGTCAGCGCCCTCGTCTCCCAGCTCACCGAACTGGGGCTGATGGAGCGCAGGCGGGACGCCGTCGACAAGCGGGTCGCTCATCTGCATCCCACGGCCCTGGCCGCGGAGCGGCTCGCCGAAGCGCGGGTGCTGAAGGAAGCCCACGTGGCGCGCCTGCTGGAGACCCTCACCGACGGGGAGCAGGACGCCCTCGGCTCGGCCTGCGGCGCGCTGCTGGCGCTGACCCGGCGCTCCTGCTCCGCCGACTGACCTTCCGGCACCGGTTCACGGGCGAGAACGCCCAGTCGCGTGCGCAGTCCGCACCCCGACCTCGCCGTTCTCCCGTCGCGATTCCCACCTCGGTGGCCGAACGCCGCCGTACTCCCGCCTGTGCCGATGACTCTGATCCATTTCATCGACTTGTCGACATTCTCATCACAGACAAGGCACCTGCATGCCCTCCACATCCGTGGACCACTCAACCCTGCACGCTCCGTCGCCTCTGGGCACCGAGCGGGGCCCGCGCTCCAATCCGTGGCTGACGCTGATCGCCGTCGCGATCGGACTCTTCATGGTCAACCTCGACGGATCCGTGGTCTCGATCGCGAACCCGGAGATCGGCCGGGACCTGCACGCGTCCACCGCCGACCTCCAGTGGGTCACGAACTCGTACCTCATCGCCATGGCCGCCGCCCTGATCCTGGGCGGCAAGCTGGGTGACCGGTTCGGGCGGCGCACGTACTACATGGCCGGAGTCGCGGGCTTCGTCGTGACCTCCGTCATGATCGGCCTGATCGGCTCCGTCGAGGGCGTGATCGCCTTCCGCGCGCTGCAGGGACTCTGCGCCGCGCTGCTGATCCCCAACACGCTCGGCCTGCTGCGTGCGGTTTTCCCGCCGCAGAAGTTCGGGACGGCGGTGGGCCTGTGGGCCATGGTGGCCTCCTGCTCGACCGCGCTCGGACCGATCGTCGGCGGCCTGCTGGTCGAGCACGTCAACTGGGAGTCCGTGTTCTACATCAACGCGCCCATCGGTGTCGCGACCCTGGTCTTCAGCGCGTTCGTGCTGCCGGAGAGCAAGGACTCCACCGGCCGCCACCGCTTCGACATCCCCGGCGTGATCACGCTGGCGCTCGGTCTGGTGGCGGTGGTCTTCGGCGTGATCAAGGGCGAGACCTGGGGCTGGACCTCGGGAGGAACGCTGGGATCCCTCGCCGCCGGACTCGTCCTGCTGGTGGTCTTCGGCTGGTACGAGACCCGTGTCCGGCACCCGCTGCTGCCCATGCGGCTGTTCCGCAGCCCGGCGCTGACCATCGGCACCCTCGTCACCGCGATCAACTTCTTCGTGCTGCTCGGTGTCATCTTCTTCCTGATGCTGTACCTGCAGAACGTCCAGGGCCTGTCCCCGGTCGAGGTGGGCGTGCGCACCCTGCCGCTGAGTCTCGCCTCCGTGATCGCGGCACCGCTGGGCGCGGCGCTGACCGAGAGGTTCGGTGCGCGTCTGTCCATGCCGCTGGGCATGCTGCTGGAGGCGGTGGCGTCCCTGTGGATGCTGACCTGGGACGCGCACTCCTCGTACGCGGCCATGTGGCCGCCGTTCGTGCTGCTCGGTCTGGGTGTGGGCATGGTCATGTCGGCGTCCTCGGACGCGATCGTCGGCAACGCACCCGTCAGGGACGGCGGTGTGGCGAGCGGCCTGCAGTCCACCGCACTGCAGATCGGCGGCGCCCTCGGCACGTCCGTACTGATCTCGCTGATCAGCAGCCGCGTGGGCTCGACGCTTGTCGGCGAGCTGACCGGCGCCGGGGTGCAGGCCAACGCGGCACATGGCTTCGAGGAGGCGAAGGACGCCGTGGCGATGGGCGTGGCGCCCGTCGCGGACGGCATGCCCGCGCAGCTGAGGGCCGCCGTCGTCGAGGGCAGCGGCCACGCCTTCATGAACGGTGTGCACGCCGCCGTTGTCGTCACAGCCGTCCTGTGCGTCGTGGGTGCCCTGCTCGCCGCCGTTGGCCTGCGCCGCGACGCCAACTCGCCCGCCGCCGACGGCTGAAGGCGGGTCGGGCGGAGAGGTGCGCCCAGGCCGGGCGCACGGCCCCGTCCGCCGCACACCGGGGAGCGGCGGACGGGGCCGTGCACGTCGACCAGTCCCGGTGACGTCCAGAAGTGGCGGAGGTCAGGGATGGAGGACGGTGGGGGCCGATTCCGCCCTGCCGTCGCTTCCGGGAGCCGGCGGTACGGGCGCCGCGTCCTCGGCGGAACGGCGGGCGTGGACCCCGATCATGCCGAAGGCTGCCAGGGCCGCGGCGACGGCGGCTGCCACACCGCACACCAGGAACGCGGTGCTGAAACCACTGCCCAGGGCATCCAGGGCCAGGCCGTGCGCCGCGGACCCCGGGGCGCCGGGCGGCACGCTGTTCACGGCGATGGGTCCTCCGGCCGCGGCGATCTCGCGTGCCGCGGCGAGCTGGCCGGCCGGCAGGTCCGCGCCGGACAGGTTCTGCGTGAACGCCGACCCCGCGTTGCTGAGGGCGACCGCGCCGACGACGACGGGGCCGAGGGCGAAGCCGAGGTCGCGCAGCATATTGGTGGTGGCGCTCGCCATGCCGGCCAGCTGCGGAGGCACGCTGTTCAGCGCCACCGCCGTCACCGAGCTGACGGTCAGGGCGAAACCGACGCCGATCAGCAGGGCGGGCGCGACGAACGGGGCGAGTCCCGGATCAGTGACGTCCAGGCGGGTGAACAGCAGGGAGCCGATCGCCATCAGGACGAATCCCGAGGTCAGCAGCCAGGAGGCCGAGACCCGGTGGAGCAGCCGCGAGACCACCGGTACGAGCACGAAGGCGGGCCCCTGGAGGAACAGGAACAGGATGGCGACGCGCATCGGGTCCTGGTGCTGCACCGGGCCCATCCACATGCTCATCGCGAAGCACGCGCCGAGGAAGGCGAGCATGCCGATGACCGCGACGACGGAGGACACGCTGAATGCGCGGTTGCGGAACAGCTTCAGGTCGAAGATGGGGGAGTCGGCCCCCAGCTCCACCACGACGAAACCGGCGAGGAAGCAGACGCCGAGGGCGAGGGCGAGCATGACGGGAAGGGTGGTCCAGCCCGACTCGGGCCCCTCCACGGCGCCGTAGAGCACGAGGATGAGGCCGACGGCGAAGGTGATCTGACCGGGTACGTCGAACTTCCGGCCCTCGGGAGCCTTCGACTCCGTGGCCAGCACCAGGGTGAGCACCATGCTGACCACGGCGAGTCCGACGAGCACCCAGAAGGAACCGCGCCACGACCCGACCTTGGCGAACATGCCGCCGAGCAGAGGTGAGACGGCGGCGCCGGCGGACAGGAAGCCGCTCCAGAGTGCCACCGCGTGCGCCCGTTGCCGCATGCTGCGGGTGACGGCGGTGATCGCGGTGAGCGAGCCCGGGAACATGGCGCCGGCGCCCAGTCCGTTCAGGGCGGCGCCGATCCACAGCACCTGGACGGTGGGCGCGAGCGCGGCCACGGTGCTGCCCGCGGCGACCAGGGCCGTGCCGGCCGCGACGAGTCTTCGCCGTCCGAAGAGGTCACCGAGGACACCGAAGGTGAACTCGAAGCAGACGACGGCGATCATGAACGCGGCGGTGATCCACGTGAGCTGTGATCCGCGCGTGTGCAGGTCCTCCTGGAAGAGTCCGAGGAGCGAGGCCGGCAGCGCGTTCGCGACCTGGGCCACGAAGACCGCGCCGCAGGCGGCAGCCAGTGTTCCCGCGTAGCCCGGCGTCCGGGCGGCCCCCGCGGTTGGGCCCTGGGACGTCGTCGTCCCGTTGTTGAGCGTCATTGCTGTTCTCCCTGGCTGGGAAAGAAGGGCATCCCGGAAACGGGAGCCTCGGGAGCGTGGAAGGGCTCGGCTCTGCGTACGCGGTGGGGAGAGCGAAGCACGACGCGAGTCGGGCGCGGTTCCGTGGAGAATGACACTCGCTTTACGTCACGTCAATGATTTGTTCGCAAACTAAGATGAGTGGTGCTCTCGTAAGGTAAGCGTTCGCTTTGTTGTGTGATCGGGATTCAGTGCTGCTCGGCCAGGTCCTTCTCCAGCGCGTGCGCCGTGGCGTCCAGGGCGGCGACCAGGGACTGAAGGCGGTGCGGGTCGTAGCGCACGCTGGGCATCGACACCGACAGGCCGGCCAGCGCGGTGCCGTCCCGGTCGCGCACCGGTACGCCGACGGCGACCAGACCCCGCTCGGACCGTTCCCTGTTGACGGCGAACCCGTTGCGCCGCAGCCGTTTCAGTTCCGTGCGCAGGCGGGCGAGGTCCGGGCGGTCGGCCGGACGGTCGCGGTAGCGCTCGGGGGCGTACACCTCGTCCAGTTCCTCGTCGGAGAGGTCGGCGAGCAGGAGCAGTCCCGCCGTGGTGCGGTGCGCCGGGAACACCATGCCCTCCCGGGAGCCGACCCGCAGGGCCTGCCGGCACTCGACGCTGGCGATGAACCGGGCCGTGTCCCCGGTGCGCACCGTCAGGTTCGCGGTCTCGTCGAGCAGGTCGACGACCCGGTGCAGGTGGGGCAGGGCCGCCGCGCGCAGCCGCGAGACCAGGGACTGGGAGTGCGCGGCGAGTTCCAGCACCGGTCCCGCGCGGTAGACGCGGTCCTCGTCCTGCACGGCGAAGTCCCGGTAGACCAGCATCGCCAGGATCCGGTGGGCGGTCGACCGGGCGACGCCGAGGCGCTCGGCGATCTGCGAGACGGTCGCGCCGCCCTCCATCTGCAGGATGGTCGCCGCACGCAGCGCGTGGTCCACGCTGGCGATCGGGTAGGGCGGCGGTGTCTTCAGCGGCTTGTCCATGGCGCGCTCCCTGATTCTGCTCTCCAGAATCTCCATGTTCTCTCACCAGACGCGGCGCACGCTGGTGCTGTGACTGAGACCTCCATAGCCCAAGACACCGCCACGGGTTCCCCGGTCCGGCTCCAGGCCGTCTCCGCGGAGGGGCAGCCCGAGGTCACCCCGGCGCTCGAAGAGCTTTACCGGGGCTTCGAACAGGAACTGCTCGTCCCGCTGTGGACCGAGATCGGCGACCTGATGCCGGCCCACCCGCGCTCGCGCGCCGTGCCGCACCTGTGGCGCTGGGAGCGGCTGCGGCAACTGGCGGCCCAGGCCGGCGACCTGGTTCCCGTCGGCCGCGGCGGCGAGCGCCGCGCCATCGCGCTGGCCAACCCCTCCCTCGGAGGAAGGCCGTTCGCCACCCCGACGCTGTGGGCGGCCATCCAGTACCTCATGCCCGGCGAGGACGCCCCCGAGCACCGGCACACCCAGCACGCCTTCCGCTTCGTCGTCGAGGGCTCGGGCGTGTGGACGGTCGTCGGCGGCGATCCGGTGCCCATGAACCGTGGCGACTTCCTCCCGCAGGCGGGCTGGAACTGGCACGCCCACCACAACGCCACCTCCGAACCAATGGCGTGGATCGACGGCCTGGACATCCCCTTCCAGTACGTCACCGAGGCGCAGTTCTTCGAGTTCGGCCGCGACGAGATCAGCGACGCCGAGCGCATCACCCCCGAGCGTTCACGCTCCGAGCGTCTGTGGGGCCACCCCGGCCTGCGCCCGCTGTCGGCCGCCCCGGCCACGCCGGGCAGCCCGCTGCTGTCCTACAAGTGGGAGTACACCAACGCCGCCCTGCGCGACCAGCTCCTGCTGGAGAAGGAGGGCTTCGGCGGCACCGTCGAGCCCGGCCACGCCGCGGTGCGCTACTCCAACCCGCATGACGGCTCCGACGTCCTGCCGACCGTCCGCGCCGAGTTCCACCGCATCGCCCGCGGCGCCGAGACCGCGCCGGTGCGCGAGACCGGTTCGTCGGTGTACCAGGTCTTCGACGGCTCCGGTGTGGTGACCGTCGGCGACACGTCCTGGACGGTGACCCGCGGCGACCTGTTCGTCGTCCCGTCCTGGGAGCCGTTCGCCGCCCGGTCCGAGGCCGGCACGACCGACTCCGACGAGGGAGCCCTCGACCTCTTCCGCTTCTCCGACGCGCCCGTCTTCGAGGCGCTCCGGCTCAACCGCACCCAGAAGGACGCCTGACCATGAAGCTCGCCACCATCCGCACCACCGACGGCACCAGGGCGGTCCGCCGCGACGGCGACCTCCTGGTCGACCTCGGGTACGCCGACCTGGGGGAGCTGTTCGCCGAGGCCGACTGGCAGTCCAAGGCCGCCGCCGCCTCCGGCACCACCCACCCGGTCGAGGGCGCGGACTTCGCGCCGGTCGTCCCCAACCCGTCCAAGGTTGTCTGTGTCGGCCACAACTACACCAACCACATCAAGGAGATGGGCCGGGAGCTGCCGGACTACCCGACCCTCTTCCCGAAGTTCGCCGACACCCTGCTCGGCGCGGGCGACGACATCGTCAAGCCGGCCGAGACCGAGGCGTTCGACTGGGAGGTCGAGCTGGCCGTCGTGATCGGCAAGCAGGTGCGCCGCGCCGACGAGCAGCAGGCCGCGGACGCCATCGCGGGCTTCACCGTCATGAACGACATCTCGGTGCGTGACTGGCAGTTCCGCACCATCGAGTGGACCCAGGGCAAGATCTGGGAAGCCTCCACCCCGGTCGGCCCCTACGTCGTCACCCCCGACGAGGTCGGCGGCGTCCGCCCCTCGCTCGAGGTGAAGACGGTCGTCGACGGGCAGGTCATGCAGCAGGACGACACCGGCACGCTGCTGTTCGACCCGGTGTTCCTGGTGCAGTACATCTCCACCGTCATCACCCTGCGCCCCGGCGACATCATCGCCACCGGCACCCCGGCCGGCGTGGGCAACGCCCGCGACCCGAAGGTCTTCCTGCTCCCCGGCCAGACCGTGGTCACCGAGATCGCCGGCCTGGGCGCGTGCACCAACAAGGTGGTCGCGCCGTGACCGACGGCCCGCGGACGTTCGCCGACGCGCGTGAGTGGGCCCGTACCGGCACCGAGCTGGTACGGGCCGCCGTCGCGGACCTCGACGAGGCCGGCTTCGCCGCCGCCAGTGTGCTGCCGGGCTGGACCCGGAAGCACCTCGCCGCGCACGTCGCCGCCAACGCCGACGCCCTGTGCAACCTCGCGCACTGGGCGGCCACCGGCGAGGAGACGCCGATGTACGCCTCCCCCGGGGAGCGCGCCGCCGGCATCGCCAAGGGCCCGGCCCTCTCCCCGGGCGAACTGCGCGCCTGGCTGGCCGACTCGGCCCGCCGGCTCGGCGAGGACCTGGACGAACTGACCGACGAGCAGTGGCAGAACAAGGTCGTCACCGCCCAGGGCCGTACCGTCCCCGCCACCGAGCTGCCGTGGATGCGGTCCCGGGAGACCTGCGTCCACGCGGTCGACTTCGGCACCGGCGTCACCTTCGCCGACCTCCCGGCGGGCTTCCTGTCCGCCCTGGTCGACGAGATCAGCACCAAACGCGGACTGACCGAGCTGCCCGAAGGCCCTCTCCCCGAGGTCGCCGCCTGGCTGGCCGGTCGGCCCCACACGCTCGCCGACGCTCCCGAGCTCGGCCCGTGGCTCTGAGAGTTGAGGAAGTTCCATGACGAACCCTGACGTGATCGTCGTCGGCGGCGGCATCGGCGGGCTGGGTGCGGCGTTCTCGCTGACTCGCCAGGGCCTGCGCGTGCGCCTGCTGGAGAGCGCCCCCGCCTTCGGCGAGGTCGGCGCGGGCATCCAGCTCGCCCCCAACTGCACCCGCATCCTGGACGACTACGGCCTCCTGGAGGAGGCCAAGAGCCTCGGTGTCGTTCCCGACTCCATGGTGATGCGCGACGCGGTGGAGGGCGACGAGCTGACCCGCCTCGACCTGCGGGACCTGGAGAGGCGGTACGGCTACCCGTACATGGTGATCCACCGCAGCGACCTGCACGGCCTGCTGCTGCGCGCCTGCGAGCGGGCCGGCGTCGAGCTGATCACCGACTCCCGCGTGACCTCGTACGAGAACACCGACAGCGGCGCCCGCGTCACCCTCGCCCCGGGCGAGGTCCACGAGGCCGGCCTGGTCATCGCCGCCGACGGTCTGCACTCCGTCGCGCGCAAGCTGTTCGTCGACGACCAGCCCGTCTCCTCCGCGTACGTCGCCTACCGCGGCACCGTGCCCGCCGAGTCGCCCCGCGTCCAGGGCACCGACCTCAGCGAGGTCGTGGTCCACGTCGGCCCGCGCTGCCACTTCGTCCACTACGGCCTGCGCGGCGGCGAACTCCTCAACCAGGTCGCCGTCTTCGAGTCCCCCAAGGCCCTCGCCGGCCAGGAGGACTGGGGCACCCCGGACGAGCTCGACGCCGCCTTCGCCGGGACCTGCGACTTCGTGCAGGACGGCCTGCCGTTCATGTGGCGGGACAAGTGGTGGCGGATGTTCGACCGCGACCCGGTCATGAACTGGGTGCACGGCCGGATCGCACTGCTCGGCGACTCCGCGCACCCGCCGCTGCAGTACATCGCACAGGGCGCGATCATGGCCATCGAGGACGGCTGGGTGCTGGGTGAGCACGTCGCCCGCAACCGTGCCGAGGACGGCACCGTCGACTGGGACACCACCCTCGCCGCCTACGAGGCCGTCCGCCCCGAGCACTGCCGCCGCGTCCTGACCACCTCCCGCAAGTGGGGCGAGCTCTGGCACCTCGACGGTGTCGCCCGCGAACAGCGCAACGTCCTGCTCCGCGCCCGTGACACCCACGACTACTCCTTCGTGGACTGGCTGTACGGTCCGACCGCGCTGACACCGGAGCAGGAGCCGCCCATGTTCTCGCCGGTCCCGCTGTCCTCGGCGGCCGTCGAGGAGCCGCTGGCCGTGACGGGGAGCGGCGCATCGTGAGCGGCGCTTACCTCTACGCGGCGACCCGCACCCCGTTCGGCCGGTTCAACGGCGCTCTCGCCGGGGTCCGGCCCGACGATCTGGCCGCCACCGCGCTGTCCGGACTGCTGGACCAGGCACCGGGCCTGGACCGCGCCGCGATCGGCGACGTGGTGTGGGGCAACGCGAACGGCGCCGGCGAGGACAACCGCAACGTCGGCCGGATGGCGGTGCTGCTGGCCGGGCTGCCGGTGAGCGTGCCCGCCACCACCGTGAACCGGCTGTGCGGGTCCAGCCTGGACGCGGCCGTCATCGCCTCGCGCGCCCTGGAGTCCGGCGACGCCGACATCGTCGTGGCGGGCGGTGTGGAGTCCATGACCCGGGCGCCCTGGGTGCTGCCCAAGCCGGACCGCGCCTTCCCCGCCGGGAACGTCACGGCCGCCTCCACGACCCTGGGCTGGCGGCTGGTCAACCCGGCCATGCCCAAGGAGTGGACGCTCTCGCTCGGCGAATGCAACGAACTCCTCCAGGAGAAGTTCTCCATCTCCCGGGAGCGGCAGGACGCGTTCGCGGTGCGCTCCCACCGACTCGCCGCCCGGGCCTGGGACGATGGCTTCTACGACGACCTGGTCATGCCCATGCCGGAACTGGCCCGCGACGAGGGCATCCGCCCCGGCACCGACCCGGAGAAACTGGCGGCTCTGAAGCCGTCGTTCCGCCCGGACGGGACGATCACGGCCGGCAACGCCTCACCGCTGAGCGACGGGGCATCGGCCGTGCTGCTGGGCACCGCGGCGGCCGCCGACCGCATCGGCCTCGAACCCCTAGCCCGGATCGCCGGCCGCGGAGCCCACGCCGTCGAGCCTCAGATGTTCGGTTACGCGCCCGTGGAGGCCGCCGAGCAGGCGCTGCGCCGGGCCGGCATCGGCTGGGCCGACGTCGGCGCGGTCGAGCTGAACGAGGCGTTCGCGGTGCAGTCGCTCGCCTGCGTGGACGCCTGGGGCATCGACCCGGAGATCGTCAACACCCGTGGTGGCGCCATCGCCCTCGGGCATCCGCTGGGCGCCTCCGGCGGCCGGCTGCTGGGCACCCTGGCGAAGGTGCTGCGCAAGCGGCGCGCGCGCTGGGGCGTCGCGGCCATCTGCATCGGCGTGGGTCAGGCGCTCGCGGTGGTCCTGGAGAACGTCACCGACGAGGTGAGCGACTGATGGGCGTGACCATCGCGGCGACGGCCGACGAGGCCGTGGCGGGCATCAAGGACGGCTCGACGGTCCTGGTGGGCGGATTCGGTCTGGCGGGCATGCCGTTCGACCTCATCGACGCGCTGATCCGGCAGGGCGCGGGCGACCTGACGGTGGTGTCCAACAACGCGGGGAACGGGGACGTCGGCCTGGCCGCGCTGCTCAAGGCGGGCCGGGTGCGGAAGGTGATCTGCTCCTTCCCCCGGCAGAGCGACTCCTATGTGTTCGACGACCTGTACCGGGCCGGCCGCGTCGAGCTCGAGGTCGTGCCGCAGGGCACGCTCGCCGAGCGGATGCGCGCCGCCGGAGCCGGCATCGGCGCCTTCTACAGTCCCGTGGGTGCCGGCACCCCGCTGGCCGAGGGCAAGGAGGCGCGGGAGATCGACGGGCGTACCCACGTGCTGGAGTATCCGATCAAAGGGGACGTGGCCCTGATCTCGGCGCACCGGGGGGACACCATGGGCAACCTCGTATACCGCAAGACGGCCCGGAACTTCGGGCCCGTCATGGCCACCGCCGCCACCACGGTCGTCGCCCAGGTCACCGGCATCGTGCCCGCCGGGGAGATCGATCCGGAGTCCGTGGTCACCCCGGGCATCTTCGTCGACCGCCTCGTACGGGCCGAGGCCCGTCGGCTCACCGTGCAAGGAGCCCGCTGATGACGATCACACCCGCCGCGGTCCCGGTGGAGCACACCGACCGGGGCCCGCTCACCACCGAGGAACTCGCGGCCCGCATCGCCCGCGACATCCCGGCCGGTTCCTACGTGAACCTCGGCATCGGGCAGCCGACCCGGATCGCCGAGCACCTGTCACCGGACGCGGGCATCGTGCTGCACACCGAGAACGGCATGCTCGGCATGGGGCCGGCCGCCGTGGGCGACGAGGTGGACCCCGACCTCACCAACGCCGGGAAGGTACCGGTCACCGAGCTGCCGGGCGCGGCCTACTTCCACCACGCCGACTCCTTCGGGATGATGCGCGGCGGCCACCTGGACGTGTGTGTCCTCGGGGCGTTCGAGGTCTCCGCGCACGGGGACCTGGCCAACTGGCACACCGGGGACCCCGAGGCCATCCCCGCCGTGGGCGGCGCGATGGACCTCGCCGTCGGAGCGCGACGGGTCCTGGTGATGATGAGGCTGTTCACCCGGGACGGCGCCGCCAAGCTCGTCCCCGCCTGCACCTACCCGCTCACCGGGGCCGCCTGCGTGAGCATGGTCTACACCGACCACGGTGTCTTCGTTCCCGGCCCGGACGGGGTCCGGGTCCTGGAGACGTACGGCATCACGGTCGCGGAACTGCGGGAACGGCTCTCCGTGGACCTGCTCCCGTGAGCCCGTCGCTTTACGGTCAGTAAAGGCGGCACGTTAGGATCCGGGCATGGCGAACCTTCGTGAGGCGCAGAAGCAGATGACGCGCCGTCTGCTGCTGGAGTCGGGACTCGAGCTGTTCAAGACGAAGGGGTACGCCGCCACCACGGTCGACGACATCGCCACCGCGGCGGGCACCACACGCGTCACGTTCTACGCGTACTTCCCCTCCCGCGCCGACCTGATGAAGGCGCTCATCGACGAGCGGCTCAACGAGGCGCTGCAGCGCGTCCGCTCCTCCGAGCACGGCTCGACGGCCCAGGACCTCGTCGCCACCGTCGTCGACGGGACGCCGCAGGCGATCAGGGCGTGGCTGCGGCGGACCGCCGACAACTGGCCGGCCATCCGGCCGATCATCCGCGTGGGCCGTGACGCCGCGGTGATCGAGCCGGCCCTCGCCGACCTGGTGGAGCGGTGGCTGGAGGAAGCCATCAGCGACATTGAGGACGGGCTGACGGCGGCGGGCCGCTTCGAGCCCCATCAGCGTCACTTCCGGGGCGTTCTCGCGATGGCCCAGCTCGACTTCGTCGCCCAGAACTGGCACCGCGCCGACTGGAAGCTCACCTACGAGCAGATGCTCGACGACCTCAGCGCGAGCTGGGTGGCACTCCTGACCTGACCGTCGCGGACGGGCCGGCCGGCTTCAGTCCTGTTGGGTCGCGGCGTCGAAGAGCAGCGCCCGGAGCCACTCGATGAAGTACTGATCGGCCAGCCGGGGGTTCCAGACCATGTCGATCCCGAGTCCGGGAAGCGGGAACGGGAACTCCTCGATCCGCAGGTCGGCGAGTGTCCTCATGGCGGCGGCGACCCGGTGGCGCAGGAGGGCGACTCCGTTCGCGCGCGCGACCAGGAACGGCACCAGCAGAAAGTCGGAGATCCACAGGCCGACCCGGTAGGGGATGCCCTTCTCCTCCAGCACCGGATAGGGAAAGACGCGCCGGTCGGTGTCGACGACGATGTGCGGCTGCGTGGTCAGGAGATCCAGCGCGCTCGCCATCGGCGGCGTGCCCGGTGACGCCACCACCACGCAGCGGTCGTTGTACAGGCGCTCACGCGGGTAGGGCGAGAAGTGCCCCTCGGAGATCAGCGTGACGTCGACGCCCTGGTCGGTGAAGGTTGCCTCGGTCGGGACCGTGATCGTACGCACCCGCAGCGTGATGTGAGGGGCGCGCTCGGCGACGAGCCGCATCAGCCGTGGGCCTACGACGAAGGCCGTGCTGTTCGTCATGGCGACCGTCACGACGCGGTGGTCCTTGGCGGGGTCGAAGACGGGGAAGTTCACGATCTGCGCGGTCTGCTGCAGGGCGTTGCGCAGCGGCGCGAGCAGCTCCAGTGCCCGCGGGGTCAGCGTGACGCCCGAGCCCTGGCGGACGACGAGGTCGTCGCCCAGCAGCCGCCGCATTCTGGTGAGGGCGTGGCTCATCGCCGGCTGGGACAGGCCGATCCGTTCCGCCGCCCTGGTCACCGAACGTTCCTCGAGGAGGGCGAGGAGGGGCACCAGCAGGTTGAGGTTGACCGACGCCAGCCGGTCGAGCCCCGATCCCGTGGTGCCCTTTCCGTCGTCGTCCATGGGGCAACCCTACGGGGCGGCCCGGGTCATGCGGCGCAGCCGGGGGATCGGGATGCGGTAGTCGAGGGCCGCGGCCACACCGGTGCCGTCGGCGTGTGACCAGCGCATCAGTGCCGGCCCGCCACCGGGCCCACCGTCCACGTATGCCGGTTCCCCGTCCTGCGGCAGATCGCCCACCACCTTGAGGCTCAGCCCGAACTGCTCAGTCCAGAAGTACGTCTGGAAGCGCAGCGGCGCTACCTCGTCACCGCGTACGAGTGCCCTCGCGGCGACCTTCGCCTGCTCGATCGCGCTGCTCCACAGGGGGACGCGGCGCAGCCCGCGCGGAGTCGGGAAGGCCGCGAGGTCACCCACGGCCGCGATGTCGGGGCGGACCAGCCCTCGTGAGTCGACCGGGACGACGCCCTCGGCCGTGAGTCCCGTGTCCGCGAGCCACTCGGTGTTGGGCACGTCGCCGACGGCGCTCAGGAGGATGTCCGCCTCGAGGACGGCGCCGTCGTCGAGCACCACCCGGGCCTCCCCCGCATGCCGTTCGATGCGTGCCGAACCGGTCTCGACGAGGGTGAGCCCACGGTCCAGCGCGGCCCTGACGAACACGTCGGCGAGGTACGGCCCGAGCTGGGCGATCAGGGGGACCCCTTGGGAGACCAGGGTGACCCGGCAGCCGGCGGCCAGGCACCCGGAGGCGATCTCCATGCCGAGCGCGCCACCGCCCACCACGACGACCGACGGCCGGTCCGCCAGCCGGTCCCGCAGCCGGAGGGCGTCGTCGAGCCCGCGCAGGGTGAACTCCTCGGGCAGCTCGGACAGCCGCCGCGCCCGGGAGCCGGTGGCGAGGACGAGGCGGTCGTACGGCAGGGCCGAGCCGTCGTCGAGGGTGACGAGCCGGCGATCGGGGTCGAGCCCGGTCGCGCGCACGCCCAGCAGCTCCGTCGCCCCGTGGCCGGCCGGCGGAAGCTCGTGCGAGGACATGTCGCCGCCGTCCAGCAGGAGCGCCTTCGACAGGGCCGGGCGGCTGTAGGCCGGGTGCGGTTCGTCGCCGACGACGGTCAGCTCGCCCTCGAAACCGGCCTCCCGGAGCGTGTCGGCCGCGGTGAGCCCGGCGATCCCGTTGCCCACGACGACGACGCGGGCCGGCGTGCCGCCGCTCATACGACCCTCAGCGCCGCGACCGGGCACACCCGGGCCGCCGCCTTCGCCAGGGCGGCGTCGGCCTCGCCGACCTCCTCGCGGTCGAGCACCAGCTCGCCCTCGTCGTCGAGATGCATGAGCTGGGGGGCCGCTTCCTCGCACAGGCCGTGGCCCTCGCAGCGGGGGCGGTCGAGAACTATCTTCATGCGGGGGTCACCTCCAGGACGGGGAGCTCCTCGATGCTCCGGGTGATGTTGCTGGGCACACGGACCTCGGGTCCGACGACGAGACGTCCGACGCGCCGGGACAGTGCCTCGATCACGGCGTGGGCCTCCAGGCGGGCGAGTCCCTGGCCGGCGCAGCCATGGGGGCCGTAGCCGAACGAGAGGTGGTCGACCGGATTGCGCTCGACGAGGAAGGCGTCCGGGTTCTCGTAGTGCCGGGGATCGCGGTTCCCGGCGCCGAACAGGATTGCGATCTGCGAGCCCGCCGGGACGACGGCTCCGTCGATGTCGACGTCCTTGGTGGTCAGACGGCCCCAGGCGTGGACGGGAGGCCAGAAGCGCAGTACCTCGTTGAACGCCGCCGGCACCAGTGAGGGGTCCTCGCGGACCAGGTCGAGCTGGTCGGGGTGCGCGGCGAAGAGGGAGACGATGTTGCCGATCGCCGCCACGGTGGTGTCGACGCCGGCGCCGAGGTACTGGTGGATGATGTGGCCGGCCGTGTCCGGCGGGACGGCGCCGCGCGCCTCGGCCTCGAAGATGCCACGGCCGACGGACCCTTCCGCCAGGTCCTCGGCCCGGACCTGGGAGCACCATTCGTAGAGTTCGCCGGCGATCGGGAAGTTGTCGGCCGTGCGCTGGTTCATCGGGCCGAGGACCTGCATGGCGGCCTGTCCCCAGCGCAGCATGTTGTCGCGGACGTGGCCGGTGAAGCCGATCAGGTCCGCGACGACCTCCAGCGGGAAGACGCGGGCCAGGGCGTCGATGGCCTCGAAGGAGCCCTTCTCCACGAGCTCGGCGACGAGGGCGTCGGCCTTCGCCTCGATCCGTCCCTTGAGGCCGCGCAGCGCGCGCGGCGAGAGGTTCTCGGTGAGGGTGGCGCGCAACTGGGTGTGCACGGGCGGGTCGGACGCGAGCGAGGTGCCGGTGAGCGCCTCGTTGGCCATCGGGTTGAATGCGATCGAGGTCGAGGAGAACGACTCCCAGTCGGCGAGCGCGTCACGGACGACGTCGTACCGGGTCAGGACGTGGACGTCGTTCCCGGGCAGGTGGACGACGGATCCCAGCTCCCGCAGTTCGGCGTAGACGGGATAGGGGTCCAGCACGACCTCGTCGGCGAAGAGGTCGACGTCTGAAGTGGGCGGTGTGGTCATGCCGTCAGTGAAGTGTTTCACCCTCCATTCATCAAGTGAATGGTTTGCATGATGCAACATGCACGGGGTTCATGATGCCAGCGGGGATTGCAGCGATTCGCCCGAATCCACCCTACGTAAATTGTTTTTTCCAGGTGTTCATTTCATTGACTGCATGTAAAGTGAATGGCTAACGTGACTGCCACCCCCAGGGTGCTGGGCACCCCACCGCGGACACGTGAGGCAGCGCATGAGCGTCAAGAGCAAGACCGTGAACACCGTCCTGGGCCCGGTGCCGGCCGATGAGCTGGGCGTCGTCCTGGTTCACGAGGCGCTGCTGTCCGTGACTCCGGGCGCGGAGCACGCCTTCGACATCACCATCGACCGCGCCGAGATCTTCGAGACGCTCGCCGCGAAGCTGACGGACTTCCGCGCCCACGGCGGCGGCACGATCGTGGACAGCACCGGCATGTTCCACGGCCGGGACGTCCGGCTGTACGAGACCCTCGCCCGCACGACCGGCGTGCACATCGTCGCCTCGACGGGTCAGGGCCCGGAGGAACTTCTCGGCGGCTACTTCCTGACCCCGCAGACCAACCCTCCGACGCCGTGGCCGGCCGAGAAGTTCGCCGACCTGTTCACCAAGGAGATCACCGAAGGCATGGTGGTCCCCCGGGTGGAGCGGCGCGGTGCCGCCGGCCTGGTCGCCGCCACCGCGACCGCCGAGGGCATGACCGCGACCGACGAGAGCCTGTTCCGCGGTGCGGCCCGCACCGCGCTGAGCACCGGCGTCCCGGCCTCCGTCCGTTACGGCGCCGACGCCGTCCGGGAACTCGGCGTCGTCCTGGACGAGAAGCTGCCGGCCGACCGCGTCGTCGTCGGCGGACTCGACCGCAAGGACGCCGTCGCCTCCGGCGCGCCCCTGGAAATCGCCCGCCGCGGCGCCTACGTCGCCGTCGACCACGTCGGTACGGAGGACGCGGCGCACGTCACCGACGCCGAGCGCGCGGTGCTGGTCACCGACCTCGTGCGGGCCGGCTTCGGCGACCGGATCCTGCTCTCGGGCAGCGCGACCGGAGTGGCGAAGGGCCACCCCGGCAACGACCTCCCGTACAGCTACGTCCTGACCACCTTCGTCCCGCTCCTGAAGGCACAGGGTCTCAGCGACGAGGACACACGGCGGATTCTCGTGGAGAACCCGCGCGACCTGCTGTCGGCGTGCTGAGCGCGCCGGCCCGAACGCCCGTCAAGTTTCCTTCCTCAAAGGTGAGTTCTGTGTCGAGAGTGAACACCGTCCTGGGGCCGGTCCCGGCCGAGGAACTGGGTCTCGTGGCCATCCACGAGCACATCGGATACGGCATGCCCGGCTCCGAGCTGGACACGAAGTGGTGGAAGTCCCCGGAGCAGCGGTACGAGGAGACCGTCCCGAAGCTCCGCACGTTCCACGAGCACGGCGGCGGCACCTTCGTCGACGCGACCGGCATCTGCAACGGCCGCGACGTCGACTACTACAAGTCGCTGTCGGCGAAGACCGGCGTCCACATCGTCGCCTGCACCGGCTTCGTCGGCGGTGACACCGCCCTGCCGCACTTCGCCCGGGCGACCGTCGACTACCTGACCCGGCAGTTCGTCCACGAGATCACCGTGGGCATCGGGAACACCGGCAGCCTCGCCGGGGTCATCAAGGTCGGCGTGAGCCGCGGCGGCCGTATGACGGACCTGGACAAGCGCATCTACCGCGCCGCGGCCCGCGCCTCGCTCAGCACGGGCGTGCCGATCCTGACCCACCTCGCGATCGACGCCGAGAACGCGATCGCGATCTTCGCGGAGGAGGGCCTGCCCCTGCACCGCGTCCTGTTCGGACACGTCGACGACGGCGTGAACGCCGACAAGACGCGCGACGTCTGGATCGCGGAGCAGGGCGGCCGCATCGGCTTCGACACCTTCGGCTACGAGACCGAGCTGCCCGACCCGCCGTTCTGGGCCCGCCCCCGCAAGGAGCGCCTCGACCACTTCCTCCGCTTCATCGGCGACGGCCGGCTGAAGCAGGTCCTCGCCTCCGCCGACGCCAACTGCTCCCCGCTGGGCTGGCCGGGCGTGAAGGGGCACACCGTCAACTACATCTTCGAGGACCTCGTCCCGGACCTCCGCGCCGCCGGCCTCGACGAGGCCGCGATCAAGACGATCTTCGTCGACAACCCGGCCGACTTCCTCACCATCCAGAAGTAGAGAGAACCACCATGCAGCTCTCAGACCTGAAGAACCTCCGCATCGCCGTCGTCGGCGCGGGTTACGGCGGCGCGGCAGCGGCCAAGGCCCTGAGCCTGCTCGGCGCCACCGTCGACGTCTACGAGCAGGCGAACCGGATCCGGGAGGTCGGCGCCGGCATCGGTCTGCGTCCCGCCACCATGAACCGCTTCCGCGAGTGGGGCATCTTCGACGCCATCGCGAAGGTGAGTTCGCCGAGCGAGTACTTCGAGATCCTCACGGCCACCGCCGAACCGATCATGCAGGAGGCATGGCCGGCCGCCGGCGATCAGACCCACACCCACCTGATCCACCGCGGGGACTTCATCGACGCCCTCCTGGGGGTGCTCCCCGAGGGCATGGTGCACCTCGGTCACAAGCTGGAGTCCGTCCAGGACAAGGGCGACAGCGCCGTTCTCACCTTCGCGGACGGCAAGACCGTCGAGGCCGACCTGGTGGTCGGCGCCGACGGCATCAAATCGGTGGTGCGCCGGGAGCTGTTCGGCGACAAGGGCCCCGTGTTCTCCGGCGAGCACGCCTACCGCGCCGTCATCTCCGTCGACGACGCCCACGGGATGGCCGCCGACGACAACCTGCGCATGTACATCGGCAAGGGCACCAAGGTCTACCTGCTGCCGCTGCGCCACCGCGGCCAGGTGTCGTTCGACATCACCGCCCTGTGCCCGGACGGCACCTGGGCGCCGCAGGTCACCAAGGACGACCTCCTGGCGACGGTGGACGGCTTCGACGAGCGCCTGGTGAACATCACCCGCGACCTCGACATGGACACCGTGAACATCCGCGCGGTCTACGACATCGACCCGGTCGACACGTGGCACTCGGACTCCGTCGTCCTGGTCGGTGACGCGGCCCACTCGATGCTGCACCACCAGGGCCAGGGCGCCAACTCGGCCATCGAGGACGCCGGAGCGCTCGCCGACGCCCTGCGGCAGGCGGACTCCCTGAAGGAGGCGCTGGCCCTGTTCCAGGCCACCCGCAAGCCGGTCACCGACGAGCTGCAGCGCATCTCGCGCCAGGGCTGGTCGGAGGACGAGATCGACGACGTCTTCCCCGGCCAGAAGCCCGCGACCCAGCAGCCCGCGACCGCCGCCCCGAAGGAGTGACCCATGCCGCTGCATCCTGAGATCGCCAGGTTTCTCGCCGGTCTGCCGGCCCCGGACGGGGGCCCGCTCGACCCGGTCGCCATGCGCGCCGAGGAGGAGGCGCACGTCCCGCCTCTCGAGGAGCGCCTGCCACTGCACGCGGTCGAGGACGTGACCGCGCGGACGGCGTCGGGCGAGGTGCCGGTGCGGATCTACACGCCGGACGAGGCCGACAGCCACGGCCTGCTGGTCTACTTCCACGGCGGCGCGTTCTTCCTCGGCAGCCTGGAGACGCACGACCACGTCGCGCGCTCGCTGGCCAAGGAGACGGCTCTCAAGGTCGTCTCCGTCGGCTACCGCCTGGCGCCCGAGCACGCCTTCCCGGCCGGTCTCGACGACGCCTACGCGGTCGTGCGCTGGGCCGCCGAGGAGGGGTCGGGCCTGGGCTGGGACGGCGAGACGCTCGCCGTCGCCGGCGACAGCTCCGGTGGCACCTTCGCCGCCGCGGTCGCCGCCAAGGCACACGACGACGGCTTCCACCGGATCACGCACCAGGTCCTCTACTACCCCTCGCTCGACCTGGACTTCGACGTCGACCGCTATGCCTCGCTGCGGGAGAACGCCGTGGGCTACGGCCTGGAGACGGCCGGACTGAAGCCCTTCAACGCCTTCTACCTCGGCAGCGGCGCCGATCCCGCGGACCCGCTCGTGTCGCCGGTCAAGCGGGCGGACCTCACCGGGCTGCCCCCGGCCCTCGTCGTCACCGGGGAGTTCGACCCGCTGCGCGACGAGGGCGAGCTGTACGGACAGCGGCTGCGGGAGGCCGGCGTGGCGGCGACGGTGAGCAGGTACGACGGCGCCGGCCACGGCTTCGTCCAGCACTTCTCCTGGATCCCCGAGTACCACCGGGTGTTCACCGAGACGCGCGACTTCCTCGGCCGGCGCTGACCCGGCCCGCCCGCGTACGAGTTCGGAAAGAAGGCCATGACGCACGCAGTCGAAGTCCATCCCCTGTTCTCGCCATGGGGCCGGTTCGGTCTCTACAGCTTCTTCATCGACGCACCCGAACCGGCCATCGTGGACACCGGGATCGCCTCCTCGCCCGCCGAGGGGATGGCTCCCGCGCTCGAGAGGATCGGGCGCCGCCTCGAGGACGTGCGCTGGATCCTGCTGACCCACGGCCACATCGACCACGTCGGCGGCGCGCACGCCCTGTGGGAACTCACCGGGCGGCGCGCCCAGGTGGTGATCCACGAGGCCGACGCGCCGATGCTCCGCTCGCGGCGGGCCCATGTGGAGGAGTACCTCGCGGGGCGTGGCCGGTACCTGGGCGACCCCGAGGGCGAGGCGAAGGTGACGGCCGCCGCGAACGCCGTCATCTCCGGCGAGATGGAGCCGACCATGCTCGTCAAGGGCGGCGAGACCCTCTCCCTGGGCGGCGGCGTCACCGTCTCGGTGCACCCGGTCCCGGGCCACACGCCCGGATCGGTCGCCTACGTCGTCGACGGGCAGCGTTCGGTGTTCACCGGTGACGCCGTGCAGGTCCACGGGGCCGCGAACGGCTTCCCCGGCTACACGGACCCGGCCGCCTACCGGGCCGGTCTGGAGTACCTGCGTGACGAGATCCGTCCCCGGCACCTCTACCTCGGGCACCCGTATCGCCGCGCCGACGGCACGCCGTACGGCGTCGAACTCGACGCCGCGCAGGCTCAGGAGGCCATCGACCAGAGCCTCGCCGCCGAGGGCCGCGTCGCCGCGGCCGCCTGCGGCTGCCTGGAGGCCGGCCTGCGCACGACGGACTCGCCGTACTCCCCCTTCGCTCCCGTCGCCGAGGAACTCGGCTACACCGGCGATCCGACACTCGAGCCGTCGCCGTTCTTCACCTCGATGCACGCCTACCGCGCGCAGTACCACCCGACTGTGTAGTACAGGAGCTTCCAGACCATGACCGACCTTCATACGATCCGGGCGGGCGCGCGGACCATCGCCGTCCGCAAGGACCTGCGGGTGCCGATGCGGGACGGTGTCACGCTGGCCGCCGACACCTACGGCGGCGTGGACGACACGCCGAGGCCCGCGCTGGTGGCCCTGAGCCCGTACGGCAAGGAGCTCCAGGCCCTGGCCCTGACGACCCCGCCGCAGCGCCGGCCGAGCCCCATGTGGGACGGCTGCATCGAGGCCGGCGACATCGCGCGCGTCGTCCAGGAGGGCTACGTCCACGTCATCGGCGACCTGCGCGGCTCCGGCGCCTCCGAGGGCGAGCACATCGGCAACTACAACGCCGGTGGCGTCTCGCTCGGCCAGGACGCGTACGACTTCATCGAGTGGGTCGCCGCGCAGCCGTGGTGCGACGGCAACGTCGGCATGATCGGCATCTCCTACTTCGGCTCGATGCAGGTGCTGGCGGCGGCCGAGCGTCCGCCGAGCCTCAAGGCGATCTTCGTCAGCGGCGGCCACTACGACTTCTACGAGACCACCTACCACGGCGGCGTCATGTGGTTCATGCCGCGCGCCGCCCGTGAAGGGCGCGGCGGCGACTCCGGCTGGGCCTTCACCGACGGCGTCAAGTCCCGAATGCTCGAGACCTACTCGTCCGAAGAGATCAAGAAGCGGGTCGCCGAGCGCCTGCGGGACCCGGACGTGGCCGCCTGGCCCAACCTGGTCCACGTGCTGAACTACCCGAAGAACCACGAGGCCTGGTTCGACATCGTGATGAACGAGGTCGACGGCGAGTGGTACGAGGAGCGCAACCCCGTCACCCTGGCGCCGAACATCGACATCCCGGTCTGGCTCCAGATCGACCAGGGCCGCGGCTGGACGATGGACGGCACCATCGAGGTCTTCAACCGCCTCAAGGGCCCCAAGAAGCTGGACATCGGTCCGTACCCGCCCATGCAGTCGCGCCCCTTCATCGAAGAGCACGACAAGATGTTCCGCTGGTACGACTACTGGATCAAGGGCATCGACAACGGGATCATGGACGAGCCCGCCGTCACCGTGCACGTCGAGGGCTCACGCCAGTACGTCACCGGGGCCCAGTGGCCGCCGAAGGACGTGGAGCACAAGCCGCTCTACCTCCGCCCGCGCCACAAGCTCTCCTTCGAGCCCGAGCCCATGGGCGCCGAGCACGCCGTCCCCGACGGCTTCTACCAGGCGCCCCTCACGGTCACCGACAAGGTGGAGACGCTCAGCTGGAGCACCGAGCCGTTCACCGAGCCCACCGAGATGATCGGCCAGGGCGCGGCGCACCTGTTCGCGGAGATCGACCAGCCCGACACCAACTTCATCCTGCGCATGTGGGACGAGGCCCCGGGCGGCAAGCGCCGGCTCATCACCACCGCCTACCTCAAGGCCTCGCACCGCGAGCTCGACGAGGAGCGCACCACCGAGGGCGACCCCTACCACCCGCACACCCGCGCGGTGCCGGTCGAGCCGGGGAGGATCGAGGAGTACGTGCTGCGCGTCTACCCGTTCGCGGCGACGTTCCTGCCGGGCCACAAGCTGGTCGTGGAGCTCTCCAACGACGAGCCGCTGGCCGACGCGCACAACGCGCTGCTGCCGCCGGACGCCTTCCACCTGCCGGTGGGCCGCCCCGTCACCCACAAGATCTACCGCGACGCCGCACACCCTTCCCGGCTCGTGCTGCCGTTCACGACGGTCACGGCGCCGGACGCCACGCGATCGGGCTCTGCGCGCGACCAGGACGGAGACCGGCACAGCGGCTCCTGACGAGGCCGACGCCGACCGGGGGACCGCCGTACCCCCGGCGGCCGGTCCCGCCCCGGGCCGCGTGCGCCCCAGTCATCCGATCCCGCACCCACCCGTGTCTTCTGCGCCCACGCGGCCGTGACCGCGGGCGATACGACCTGACTGCCGCATGTCGTCGCGGAACGTCACTGTCCGTGGCGGTCTGCTCGTGCCGTGGAGACGCCGAGTCACTAGGCTCGTCATCGTGTCCACCGTGTGTGTGATGTCGGCTTCCCTGATCCCCGCCGGAATCGCGGTCGCGACGCGCTATCTCGACCTCGCGGGTGTCTTCTCGTGCGCGCTGCTGGGGGGCGCCGTGGCCCGCGCGGTCGGCCTGGACCTGTTCGGGTTCCTGGTGGTGGGCATCATCTCCGGTCTGGGCGGAGGCATGATCAGGGACGTGCTGCTGCAGCACGGCACACCGGTCGCGCTGACCGACTACGCCTACCTGCCGACCGCCATCGCCGGTTCCGTGGTGGTCTTTCTCATCAAGATCAGCGAGGAGTCCTGGACCCGGCTTTTCACCGCCCTCGACGCCGCCGTCCTCGGGTTCTGGGCGGTCACCGGGGTCAACAAGACGCTCGCCGTGGGGCTGGGATGGCTTCCGGCGGTCCTCCTGGGCACCGTGACCGCCGTCGGCGGCGGCGCCCTGCGCGATGTCGTCCTCGGCCGGGTGCCGGCTGTCTTCGGGGGCAACGGTCTGTACGCCACCGTCGCCGTCGCGGTCGCCGGAGTCACGGTGATCTGCGTGTACCTCGGCGTGCCGGCGATCGGCGCCGGCCTGGGCATCACCCTGGCCCTGGCCCTCCGGCTCACTGCTGTGCGGCTCGGCTGGAACCTGCCCAACAGCCTCGACTGGCAGCCCCGGTCCAGGATGGCCGCGACGCTGCGGCACGGCACCGGCACTGCCGCCCGAAACGGGAAAGAAGAGCAGTCCCACCCGCGCAAGGAGACGTAGTGACCGACCGAAACCGTGCGGTGCTGTCCGGCCTCGCCAGTATCCGTTCCGATCTTGAGGACCTTTACCAGGATCTGCACAGGCATCCCGAACTCGGCCTGCGGGAGCACCGCACGGCGAAGAAGGCGTCCGACTCTCTGCGGCATCTCGGGTACGAGGTCACCGACGGCATCGGCGGCACGGGCGTGATCGGCGTGCTGGCCAACGGCGACGGACCCACCGTCATGGCCCGCGCGGACATGGACGCCCTCCCGGTACGCGAGCGGACCGGTCTGCCCTACGCCTCCACCGTGACCCTGACAGGTCCCGACGGCACCGAGCAGCCGGTCATGCACGCCTGCGGGCACGATGTGCACGTGACCGCTCTGCTCGGCTGCGCACAGCTGATGGCTCAGGCCAAGGACGCCTGGCGCGGTACCTTCGTGGCGCTCTTCCAGCCCTCGGAGGAGAACGGCGACGGCGCCCGTGCCATGATCGACGACGGTCTCACGGCAAGGGCGCCCCGGCCCGACGTGGTACTCGCCCAGCACGTCCTGCCCTATCCGGCAGGCTACGTCGGCACCCGTCCGGGATCGTTCCTGTCAGCCGCGGACAGCCTGCGCATCACCGTCCACGGCCGAGGAGCCCACGGCTCCATGCCGCAGGCCGCGGTCGACCCCGTGGTGATGGCCGCCATGATCGTCGTGCGCCTGCAGACCATCGTCTCCCGGGAACTCGCCGCCACCACCCCCGCCGTCGTCACCGTGGGCAGTATCCACGCCGGCACCGGTCCCAACGTCATCCCCGACAGCGCCGTCGTCGAGCTCAACGTCCGTACCTACGACGATGCGACGCGCGGCCAGGTCCTGAAGGCGATCGAGCGCATCGTCCGGACCGAGAGCGAGGCGTCCGGGTCGCCGGAGGCACCCGAGATCGAGCGGACGGCCTCCTTTCCGCCCACCGTCAACGACGAGGAAGCGACCCGGCGCGTCGCCGAGGCGTTCGCCGCCCACTTCGGCGACGACGCACACACCATCGACCTGCAGACCGCCAGCGAGGACATGAGCGAGATCCCCAAAGCGTTCGGCGCGCCGTTCACCTATTGGGGCATCGGAGGCATCGACGCCGGCCTGTATGCCGAGGCCGCCAAGAAGGGCACCATCGCCCAGGACGTCCCGGTCAACCACAGCCCTGCCTTCGCCCCCGTCGTCCAACCCACCCTGGACACCGGCGTCAGCGCCATGACGGTGGCCGCACTTGCCTGGCTCGGCGGCTGAGGTGGAGTGGGTGGCGATGCCGGAGCCGGTGGCGAAGGGCGCCTGGCCGGAAGCTCAGAGGCGCGAGCCGGCCGCCAGTGCCGTGAACGCCGACCAGGCGTCGGGGGAGACGGCAAGGGACTGCCTCTGGGTGTCCTTCGAGTCCCGGACAAGAACGACGCCGGGGCGCAGGGCGACCTCGATACAGTTGTCGCCGCCGCCGCCGCTGTAGCTGCTCTTGAACCAGGTCAGCTCGCTGGTGCTCATAGCGCTCCTCGCATCTGATCCAGCAGGCTCGCGGTGGCTTGGTGGCTCAGAGCCTGCGAGCGCATCTTGCCATAGCGCTGGAGCATCTGGCTTACAGCTTTCGGGTCACTGATGAGCATGCTGGTGCCGTGGCCTTCGACGTAACCGGCCCATCGGTGTTCGGCTGTCTCGGCAAGGTACATCTCGCCCTCGAAGCCGGAGTGTTCCTCCTGGAGCAACGGCATGACCTGGAGTTCCACGTTGCGGTACCGGCCGACCGCGATGAGGTGGTCGAGCAGGACCTTCGTGACGGCCGTACCTCCCATGCGGCGTTCCAGGAGTGCCTGCTCGACGACGAAGCTGAACGAGGTGTTGGGGCGTTCGACGAGAAGTTGCTGCCTGGCCAGGCGTGCTGCCACCTGCCGTTCGGACTGCTCCTCCGTGAGCGGAGGCAGGTACCGGTCGAAGATCGCGCGGATGTACGACTCAGGTTGCAACAGGCCTGGGACAACCCGGCTCTCATACGCGTACAGCGAGATCGCCTCCTCCTCGATCCCCGCCCACTGCCGGAACCAGGACGCCAGCCCCGCCTTCCGCGTCAGGCTCTTCGCCGCGGCCCCCAGCACTCGCGCCGCGACCACGCCCAGGACCTCATCCGACCGCTTCAGCAGTTCCTTCGGCGGGAAGCGTTTCCCCTGCTCGATCTTGGCGATGTACGCGGGCGAGTAGCGCACCAGCGGAGCGAACTGCTCCTGTGTCAGGCCGGCTTCCTCCCGCAGGGCCTTGAGGACCGCGCCGAAGGTCTTCAGACTGTCGGAGAGTTCCGGCTCGCAGCCCCCGCCCACTCCGCCACCGTTGTCCGTCGTCATCGCAGCCGCCTTCCCCTGTGCCACCGGGCCGTACCCGTGCCGTACTGTTCGCCGTCCGGGCTGCGCCACGCCAGACCGATCAATGCTCACGCACGGCGACCGACCCAGTCCAGCGCGTGCACCGATACAGCGTGATCTGTATCAGCGGCGGCCCTGCCGACGACCTGTCAACTGTCGGCAAGCTGGCCCGCATGCCAGCCCTGAACCGCCAATCCGCCACCTCCGCACGCACGTTCACGCAGCGTTTCTCCGCGACCCGGCGCGGTGCCCGTCTCGCCCGGCTGCTCGCCGCGCACCAGCTCACCGAGTGGGGACAACCCCGAGGGACCGAAGCGCACGACACCGTCGTCCTTGTCGTCGCCGAACTCGCCGCGAACGCCGTTCTCCACGGCCGTGTCCCGGGGCGTGACTTCGCCCTCGCCCTGTCCTTCGAGGAGGGCCGGGACATCGTCCGGATCGAGGTGACCGACACCCACCCCGCCCGGCCGGCGCGCATGGCCCCCGGCCCGGACCAGGACGGGGGTCGTGGCCTGCTCCTCGTCGACGCGCTCGCCGTCGACTGGGGCGTACGGGACCGCCTCGGCCCCGGCAAGACGGTATGGGCCGAGTGCGCCCTGTGCCCGAGCGCGCGACCAGGGCGTTGATACCGAGCCGCGCGACGGCAGCGGAACCCGGTCGGCCCCCGACCTCTGACAAGAACTTTACGTACGTGACCGACTACTGTTTGTGTTCATGCTGGCCGGGTCGATCTTCCGCCGCCGCCGCTCCGCGTCACGCACCGGAGCGGTGCTCGTGCTGTTGCTGGCCGCGCTCATGCACGTACTGGCCTGCGCCCACGGCCCGACACCGACCGGTGCGGCACGGGCGGACACCCCGCTCGTGGCCTCCGCCGCCTACGGACAGACACCTCAGGGCCAGCACCGGGCGGACGTCCGGACCTCGGCCCCCGCACACGACAGCGGCGTGCACTGCTGGGACGGGGAGGAGCCGACGGCGCAACTCCCGCGAGACGCCTCCCCGGCCCACCCCGCGGTCCACGACGTCCTGACCGCCGACCACACCCCGGCAGCGCCGCTCCCGGCGCGAACCCCCACAGCCGCTCCCGAACCCGGCAACACCTCGCCCGGGCACGCGCGAGCCCTCTTCGGCGTGTGGCGGACCTGATCGGCCCCGCTGCCGAGCCCCGCCCCCGACGCGGGGAACGGCAGCCGATCGGTCCCGCCCTCTTCCCGCCCCCACACGACCGGCGGCCGTTCACGGTCCCGGCCGCAGGAGAAGCACGCCATGAACCACCCCATCCGCACCTCCGTCCCCGCCTGCCCGGCCCAGCTCCTGGCCGACACCAAACGCCCCATGCGCACACCCGCCGGACTGGTCGGCGACACCCCCGTGCTGTGGATCGGCGAGCCCTTCACGGCCGCCGGGCGCGGCTTCTGGGCCAAGCTCGAAGGCCACAACCCCGGCGGCATCAAGGACCGCACCGCCCTGCACATGGTCCGAGCCGCCCGTGAACGCGGCCGGCTGCTGCCCGGCGCCCGGATCGTGGAGTCGACCTCCGGCACACTCGGTCTCGGGCTGGCCCTCGCGGGCGCCACCTTCGCCCACCCCGTCACCGTCGTCACCGACCCGGCGATCGAACCGCTGATGACCGGCCTGCTCACGGCGTACGGCTCCGAAGTCGACGTCGTCACCACCCCGCACCCGGTCGGCGGCTGGCAGGAGGCCCGCCGCCACCGGGTCGAGGAACTGCTCGCCGCCCACCCGGACGCGTGGTGCCCCGACCAGTACGACAACCCCGACAACGTCGCCGCCTACGCCCCGCTCGCCCACGAACTCGTCGCCCAGCTCGGCCGCATCGACAGCCTCGTCGTCTCCGTCGGCACCGGCGGCCACTCCGCCGGCATCGGCTCCGTACTGCGCGGCTTCTTCCCGGGGCTGCGCGTGGCCGGGGTGGACACCACCGGCTCGACGATCTTCGGGCAACCCGCCGCGCCCCGCCTGATGCGCGGACTCGGCTCCAGCATCCACCCCCGCAACGTCGCCTACGACCTGTTCGACGAGGTCCACTGGGTCGCCGCGCCCGAGGCGGTGTGGGCGGCACGCCTCCTGGCCCGCGACCACTACGCCACCGGCGGCTGGAGCGTCGGCGCCGTCGCCCTCGTCGCCCGCTGGCTGGCCCGCACCCTGCCCGCCGAGGAGCGGATCGTCGCGGTCTTCCCCGACGGCCCGCAACGCTATGTCGGCACCGTCTTCGACGACACGTACTGCCGGGAGCACGGCCTCCTCGGCCACCTGCCCGCCGACGACCCGGAGGAGATCGGTGATCCGGGCGAACGGACCGTTTCCCGCTGGACCCGCTGCACCCGTGTCGTCGACCCGCTCGCCGCCGGCGACGGTGCCACGGAACTCGCGAGGGCCGGGCGATGAACGACCTGTGGCGGCAGACCCGCTCCTTCCCGCCCGCCGTACGGCTGTTGATGGCCAACCAGTTCGCCATCAACCTCGCCTTCTACATGCTCATGCCCTACCTCGCCGCCCACCTGTCCGACGGACTCGGCCTCGCCGCCTGGGCCGTCGGGCTCGTGCTGGGCGTGCGCAACTTCTCCCAGCAGGGCATGTTCCTCATCGGCGGCACGCTCGCCGACCGTCTCGGCTACAAAATCCCCATCATGGCCGGCTGCCTGCTGCGCACCGCCGGCTTCGGCCTGCTCGGCTGGGTCGACAACCTCCCCGCACTGATCGCCGCCTCCGCCGCCACCGGCTTCGCCGGTGCCCTGTTCAACCCCGCCGTCCGCGCCTACCTCGCCGTCGAGGCGGGCGAACGGCGCGTGGACGCCTTCGCCGCCTTCAACGTCCACTACCAGGCGGGCATGCTGCTCGGCCCACTCGTCGGGCTCGCCCTGCTCGCCGCCGACTTCCGCCTCGTGTGCACGACCGCCGCCGGCATCTTCGCCGTCCTCACCGTGCTGCAGTGGCGCGCCCTGCCCGCCCGGCGCGGCCACACGGCGGACACGGACCGGCAGGAGAGCGTGCTCGCGCAGTGGCGGACGGTCGTGTCCAACCGCCCCTTCCTGCTCTTCGCCACCGCCATGATCGGCTCCTACGTGCTCACCTTCCAGGTGTACCTGGCCCTCCCGCTGGCGGCGGCCGACGCCCTGGGGGCGAACGGCACGGCGGTCACCAGCGGGCTCTTCATCGTCTCCGCCGCGGTGGCCGTCGTCGGCCAACTGCGCCTGACCGGCTGGGCCAAGCAGCGGTGGCGACCCAGCCAGGCGCTGGTGCGGGGACTCGCCGTGATGGGGCTGGCCTTCCTGCCGCTCGCGCTCGCCCCGCACGGCTCCTCAGGAGCCGCGCTGGTCGCGCTGGTGACCGCGGTGGTCCTGCTCGCGGTGGGTTCCGCCGTGGTCTACCCGTTCGAGATGGACACCGTCGTCGCCCTGTCGGGCAACCGCCTGGTCGCCACCTACTACGGGCTCTACAACACCGTCTCCGGCCTGGGCATCACCCTGGGCAACCTCGTCACCGGCGCGCTGTGGGACTTCGCCCAGCGGCACCATGCCCTCTGGATGACCTGGACGGCCCTGACCGCCACCGGACTCGTCTGCGCCGCCTCGGTCGCGGCGCTCGCCCGGGCCGGCCGGCTCACCACCCAGGCAGAGCCCGAGCCCGCCCCCGCCTGACGGAAAGGAGGTCGCCGACCCGCGGGTTCAAGGTGTCGCCGACCCGCGGGTTCAACTCCCCAGGGACGACAGTGCGGTGGCGACCCGTTCGGCTGCCTCCGCCGGGGTCGAGGCGTGCGGGGAGAGCCTGAGCGAGTCGGTGCGCACGGTCGCGGTGACGCCTTCGGCGTGCAGCGCCTTGGCGACGAGGCACGGATCGTGGTCCGGCAGGGTGAAGGAGAGGATGCCCGCGCGCCGCGCCGGGTCGGCGGGGGAGAGGACGCGGCCGCCGCACGCCTCGACGACCTCGGTGAGTTCGGCGATCCGTGTGGCGATCGCGGATTCGATCGCGGCGACGGTGTGCCGCTCGACCAGGTCCAGCGCGGCCGCGAACGCGGCGGCCGTCACCGGGCTCAGATTGGTGATCGACCACCGCCGTGCGTCCGGGGCGGGCGGGTGCTCCGCTCCGTCGAAGAGGCCGACGTCCTCGACGCCCGTCCAGCCGGTGAGGACCGGCTCCAGGGATTCCAGGGCGCGGTCGGACAGCGTGGCGAAGCCGGTCGACCATCCGGCGCGCAGCCATTTCTGGCCGCCCGCGACCACCACGTCGGCGGCGTCCCAGGGCAGGGAGGCGACACCGAACGCCTGGATGGCGTCCACGATCAGCAGCCGGTCGGGCCCGATCGCCTCGCGCAGCGCCGCCAGGTCGGCACGGAACCCGGTGCGGAAGTCCACGGCGCTGACCGACACGGCCACGACGTCGTCGGTCAGCGCGGCGCGGACCAGATCGGGGGTGACTCCGGAGCCGGGTGCGGGGTCGATCCAGCGCGGCGTAGCCCGGCCCAGATCCGCGGAGCGGCGCCACGGGTAGTGGTTGGCGGGGAAGTCGGAGCGCGGCGCGAGGACCACGCCCTCTCTGATGCCGAGCGCGGCGTGGAACAGACCGGTGGACGCGTTCGGGAGGAGCACCGTGTGCCGGGCGTCGGTGCCGGCGAGGCGGGCGGCCGTGTCCCGCGCGGTCTCCTCCGCGCGCATCAGGGCGTCCACGGTGGTGTGGTCGGCGCGGGCGGACGCCTCCAGGGCGCGTGCGGTGGCGGTGACGGCGTCCCGGGAGGGCGGCCCGAAGCGTGCGAAGTCCAGGTACCCGGCGGGCGTGTCGAAGTGGGCGGCGTACGACGTGAGCACGGGGCTCGTCCCTCCGGGGTGGTGCGTGCGGATCGACTGGCGCGGCGGGCGGTGGCGCGGAGCTTGCCCGCGCGCATCCTGCCACAGCGCCGGAGTGTCTGATACACGGCTGCCGGGGCCCGCCGCGCTGATGGTGAGGTGATCCGTGAGCAGGTGGAGGCGGCTCGGTGGAGAAGATCACGTCCGTGGTCGCGGTCTTGGCCGGGCGCGCGGCACGCGATACCGTCTGTGCGATATCGACGACGGCACGACGGAAGCCGGTGGGAATCCGGCACGGTCGCGCCACTGTATGCGAACGCCCCCCGGGGTGTTCGTGAGTCAGACCCGTGGCTGTCGTCCTGTGCACCACCGAGATGGGACGCGAACTCCCAGAGGAGGTTCTGCCATGGCGCAGACCGTCGCTCAGCCGACCGCCACCCCCGCCGTTCCCGCCACGCTGCCGCTGAAGGCGATAGCTCCCTGGGCGGTCTTCTTCGGCGTTCTCATGCTGGTCCTGCTCTACTTCGTCGGCGCCGAGCAGGGCGCCACCTCCGTGTTCAGCGGCACGGACGTCCACGAGTGGGTGCACGACGCCCGCCACCTGCTCGGTTTCCCCTGCCACTGAGGCGAGGGACACCGCACGCTCATGAACTCCGCAACGGTAAGAAACCTTCTGGTACGGGGCATGCTCGCCGGCCTTGCCGCCGGTGTGCTCGCCCTGGCCGTCGCCTATTTCCTCGGGGAGCCGTTCGTCGACAAGGCGATCGGCCTCGAGGAGGCGCACTCCCATTCCCATTCCCACTCTCATGACGAGGTGGAAGTCGTCTCCCGTTCCCTCCAGTCCACCGCCGGTCTCGCCACCGGCGTCCTGGTCTACGGGGTCGCCTTCGGCGGCATCGCCGCGCTCGCCTTCTGCTTCGCACTGGGCCGCGTGGGCCGCTTCTCCCCGCGGGCGACCGCGCTGCTGCTGTCCGGCTGCGCGCTGCTGGCCGTGTACGTCGTGCCGTTCCTGAAGTACCCGGCCAACCCGCCCGCGGTCGGCCAGGAAGACACCATCGGCAAGCGCACGACCCTGTACTTCCTGATGATGCTGCTCAGCATCCTCCTCGCGATCGCCGCCACCATCCTGGGCAAGCGCCTCGCGCCCGCGCTGGGCACGTGGTACGCGACGGTGGCCGCGGTGGCCGCCTTCGCCGTGGTGATCGGGCTGGCGTACGCCTTCCTGCCCACCGTCAACGAGGTGCCGGCGGACTTCCCGGCCACCCTGCTGTGGCGGTTCCGGCTCTCCGCCCTGGCCACGCAGACCGTCCTGTGGGGCGGATTCGGGCTGCTCTTCGGCGAGTTGGCCGGGCGAATGCTGAACCCCAGGCCGGTGACGGCCACGACTGGGCGCGCGGTCCCGGCCGCGCACTGACCCCTTCGGCGCACGACAGGGCCCTTCGGAACCGTCCGGGGCCCTGTCGCGTTCCTCAGGGTGCCGCCAGCGGCTGTCCGAGCCGCAGATTCCAGCGGCCGGCCCGTCCACTGAACCCCAGGCCGGTGACGGCCACGACCGGGCGCGCGGTCCCGGCCGCGCACTGACCCCTTCGGTGCACGACAGGGCCCTTCGGAACCGTCCGGGGGCCCTGTCGCGTTCCTCAGGGTGCCGCCAGCGGCTGTCCGAGCCGCAGATTCCAGCGGCCGGCCCGTCCACTGAACTCCGTTGCCGTCAACGGAGGTACGTCCAGCCGCCAGAAGCCGGCCGCGGGCAGGCCCAGCACATGGACGACCGCGGCCCGTACGACCTCCGGCTCGACCACCGCGAGCGTACGGCCGTCGGTGTCCCGCGCGCTGTCCAGCCAGCGCCCGACCCGCTCGCACACGTCCCGCACCGACTCCCCGCCGTGCGGCGCGCGGTCGGGGTCGGCGAGCCAGCGACCCACCGCCTCCGGCTCGGTGGCCATCACCTCCTCCAGGGTCCGGCCCCGCCAGCGGCCCGCGTCCAGACCGGCCAACTCCCGTACCGCCACGCCGTCGAGGCCGAGCGCCGACGCGGTCTCCCGGCAGCGCGCGCTCGGGGACAGGAGCACGCGGGCGGCCGCGGGAAGTGACCCGGCAGCCGAACGGGCCCTGGCCGTCCCGCCGTCGTCGATCGAGTCGCCGTCGTCGAACCGGGCCTGCCGCAGCGACGGGCTCGTCGCGGGCGAGACGAGAGTGACTCGGCTGGTCAACTTCACTCCTGTCGCGCGGTGTTGACGGCCGTGCCCGCGGCGCGGATCGCGTCGACCTCGCCCGGTGGCGCGGAATCGTCGGTGACGAGGGTGTGCAGTCGCGAGACCGGCGCGACGAAGGCGTGCGCCGTACGGGACAGTTTGGCGCCGTCGGCCACGGCGAGCACGCGCCGGGCGGAGTCGATCGCGGCCCGCTTCACCGCCGCGTCGTCCAAGTCGTAGGCGGTCAGGCCCTGTTGTGCGGTCAGCCCACAGCAGCCGATGACAGCGGTGTCGAAGCGCAGAGCCGCCAGCGAGGCCAGTGTCAGGGGTCCGGTGAGGGCCCCCTCGCCCGGACGCGGCCGGCCGCCGGGCACGAGGAGGGTGGTCTGCCCGGGGCTGTCGGCGAGCGCGTCGACGGCCTGGAGCGACAGCGGCATCACGGTCACCCGCCGGCCGCGCAGTGCCCTGGCCACTTCCAGGCAGGTGGTGCCGCTGTCGAGGACGACCGTCTCCCCGTCGGCGATCATCGCGGCCGCGTCCGCGGCGATGCGCTGCTTGACCCGCGTGCCCTCCTGCGCGCGCAGGGGGAAGGGGGGCTCCTCGCCGCGCAGCAGCAGGGTCCGGGCGCCGCCCCGGAAGCGTTCCAGCACACCTTGGGTGGCCAGGGCCTCCAGATCGCGGCGGATGGTCATCTCCGAGGCCCCGGTGAGTTCGGCCAACTGGCCGACGCCGAGGCTGCCCGCCTCCCGCACCGCGTCCGTGATCTGCCTCAGACGGCCCGTGTTCCCCATGCGGCGATTGAACACCATGCGCCAGCAAACAGGAACACTGTGAGAAGCGGCGCTTTTCAAACAAGGTTCATGTTCGATACGTTCGCTCCATGGAGCGAACACTTCGCGCGGCGCGTCTGGCGACCTTCACGTACTTCATCCTCAACGGGACCCTGCTGGGGATGTGGATCGTGCAGATCCCGCCCATCGAGCACCGGGTCGGCGTCAGCCACGCCGTCCTGGGCGGCTTCCTGCTCCTGCTCGGGGCGGGCGCCTTCGTGGGGATGCAGCTGGCCGGCCCGGTCGCCGACCGCCTCGGCACCCGGATCGTCGTGCCCGCCTCCGGTGTCCTGTGCAGTGCCGCCCTCGCGCTGCCCGGACTGGCCTCCGAGCCGTGGATGCTCGGCGGAGCCCTGATCGTGCTCGGGTTCGCCAACGGCTGCCTGGACGTGAGTATGAACGCCCACGCCGTCCAGGTCGAGAAGGCGTACGGACGCCCGGTGATGTCCGCGTTCCACGCCACGTTCTCCGTCGGCGGCGTGGTGGCCGCCCTCGCGGGTGCGGCCGTCGCGAGCGCGGGCTGGACCCCGGCGGCGACGCTCGGCACGGCGGCCGTGCTGGGAGTGGTGGTCTCCGTGTGCGCCGCGCCGGGCCTGCTGCCCACCGCCGCGGGACCGGCCGCGGATGCCGGGACCGAGTCCGGCGGACCGGCCGGGCAGGCGGCCCCGGCTCGTACCCGTATCTGGATCCTGGCCGTCCTCGCGCTGATGGTCATGCTGTGCGAGGGGGTCGCCAACGACTGGAGCGTGCTGCACCTGCGGACCGTCCTCGGCGCCTCCGACAGCACGGCGGCCTTCGCCTACGGCGCGTTCGCCGCGACGATGACCATCGGCCGCCTGCTCGCCGACCGCGTCTCGGCCCGCTTCGGCCCCGCCGCGATCCTGCGTTACGGCGCCTCGGTCGCCGCCGTCGGCATGGCGGCGGCCGCCCTGTCGCCCTGGATTCCGCTCGCCCTGGCCGGCTGGGCGCTCTTCGGCGCGGGGCTCTCCGGCTGCGTTCCCCAACTCTTCAGCGCCGCCGGTCACGCCGACGCCGATGCCGCCGGCGCCAACGTCTCCAAGGTCGCCGGACTCGGATACCTCGGCATGCTCGCGGGACCGGCCGTCATCGGCTGGCTCACCCGCCTGGTCCCGCTGAACCTGACCTTCTTCCTCCCCGTGGCCTGCTGCGTGGTCGCGGCCGCCACGGCGGGAGTGCTGCGGCAGCGGGGGAGCACGGTCGCGGGCCGGGGGCCCGTCCCCGAGGCGGGGGCTTTGGCCGCGTCACCCCTCCGGGGTGAGCGGGGTGCCGCCGAGGGTCGAGGCGCGGGCCACTAGGGCGGGGCGCAGCCGCCGGGAGCGGCCCGGCTTGCCGTTCAGCATGTTGACCAGCGTCGTCGCCGCCACTTCCCCCATCCGGTACATCGGGGAGCTCACGGAGGTCAGGGACACCGGGAGGGCCGCCGCCAGCGGGACGTCGTTGTAGCCCACGATCGCCACGTCCCGGCCCACCGTGAGGCCCGCGTCCCGGACCGCCGCCATCACGCCGATCGCCGCGAAGTCGTTGACCGCGAAGACGGCGGTGGGCCGCGGCCGCAGGGCCAGCAGCCGCTCGGCCGCCGCCCGGCCGCCGGGCACGTCGAAGCGGGACCGTACGACGTGGCTCTCGGGTACCGGCAGGCCCGCCTCGGCGCACGCGTCGAGGAAGCCCTGGGTGCGCTCCACGCCGGTGCTGGCGTAGGGCTCTCCGGCCACCACCGCGACCCGTCGGTGGCCGAGTTCCAGCAGGTGTTCCGCGGCCAGCCGGCCGCCGAGGACGTCGTCGGTGGTCACCGAGATCCGGCCCGGCAGCCGGCGCGAGACCAGCACCAACGGGATGTGCTGGCGGGCCAGTTCGGCGACGAGGTCGGAGTCGGAACGGGCGTCGCCGAGTACCAGGCCGTCGACGCGCCGGGCCAGCAGCGCGTCGGCCCGGCGCCGTTGCAGCTCCGGGTCGTCACCGGTGTTGGCGACCACCGTGTGGTAGCCGGCGGCCGCCGCGGCCGCGTCGATGCCCTCGTAGATCGTGGCGAGCACGATGTCGGTCAGCCTCGGGACGAGCACGCCCAGCATCCGGGAGCGGCCGGTGCGCAGCGCCGCCCCGGCCGGGTCCCGCTGGTAGCCGAGTTCCTCGGCGAGCGCCCGGATCAGTGTGGCGGTGTCGGTGGCCACCCCGCCCCGTACGCTCTCGTCCGGGCTCAGCGCCCGGGACACCGTGGAGACGTGGACCCCCGCCTGCCGGGCTATCTGGGCGAGTGTGACCGGGGCACGACCGGTGTGTGTGCCTGCCCCCGCCCGCGCTCCCTGGCGATCCACGCTCGCTGCCCCTCTTTTCGGTTCGTCTCGGTGCTTCTCAGCGCTTTTCTGTGCTTATCGAGGGGCTTCGGGTTCCGCCGGACTCCTGTCGGAACCCGTGGGCGCCCCCGCGTCGCGCCCTTGAGCTTCGCACATCCCCGAACCGTCCGGCCAGACAAGTGTGCGGCCACCCATTGACCGGACGCAATCGTTTGCATAGCCTCTGCGCAATCGATTGCGGAGAGAGGGTCCATGCGTCGTATCCAGGTCGTGGCAACCGGCGGCACCATCGCGAGCCGGTCCGGGGCGGAGGGCCGCCGGGCGACCGTGCTCGCGGAAGAACTGGTCGCGTCGGCCGGTCCGCTGCCGGACGGCGCGGAGGTGAGCGTGCGGGACGTGGTCACCCGGGGCAGCTACGCCTTCGACACCGCCGACCTGCTGTCGCTGGCCCGCGAGGTGCGCGGCACACTGCGCGACGGCGCCGACGGGGTGGTGATGACGCACGGCACCGACACCATGGAGGAGACCGCCTTCCTGCTCGACCTGGCGTTCGACGACCCGCGGCCGATCGTGCTGACCGGCGCGCAGCGCCCGTTCGACGACCGCGCAGCCGACGGCCCGGGCAACCTGGGCGACGCCCTCGCCGTGGCCGCCGACGACGCCGCGCGCGGGCACGGCCCGCTGCTGGTCTTCGACGGCTTCGCCTTCCCCGCCCGCGGGGTACGCAAGAGCGACACCATGTCGGCGCACGCCTTCACCGCGCCCGGACGCGGACCGGCGCTCCGCGTGGTGGGTCGGCGCGTTGTCCCGCTGTGGCAGCCGAGACCCAGCCCGCGGCTGCCCTTCGACCTCGACCTGCCCCGGCTGCCCCGGGTGGACGTGGTGCCCGCCTACCCCGGTGCGGACGGGCTGTTCGTCCGGGCGAGCCTGGCCGCGGGCGCCGCCGGGGTCGTGGTGGCGGCGGTCGGCGCGGGCAACGCCGGGCCGGAGCTGGTGGAGGCGGTCGCCGAGGCCGTGGCGGCGGGCCACCCGGTACTCATCTGCTCACGGGTGCACTCCGGCCCGGTCGAACCCCTCTACGCGGGCGGCGGCGCCGAACTGCAAAGGGTCGGCGCGATCTTCGCCGGCGACCTCAGCCCCTGGCAGGCCCGGCTGCTGCTGGCCGCCGCGAGCGCCGTACCCGGCCGGTCGCCGGACGCACTCGTCCGCGCCTGGCTCGCCGGACGGGACCCGTCGTCCGACACCGGCTCCTGACCGCCTGACCTCCTGGCTCTCCGACCCGTCCCGACTTCCTGACCCCCCGATCCTCCCGATCCCCCCACTGCAACCAACCCCATCAAGAGCCCACCCACAGCAACCCCATCAAGAACAAGGAGATGTCGATGACCAAGGAAATCCTCGTCGGCTTCGGTGTGGACGTAGACGCCGTCGGCGGATGGCTCGGCTCCTACGGGGGCGAGGACTCGCCCGACGACATCTCCCGCGGGCTGTTCGCGGGCGAGGTCGGCGTGCCGCGCCTGCTGGAGCTGTTCCGGCGCCGCGGCCTGACCCAGACGTTCTTCTGGCCCGGCCACTCCGTCGAGACCTTCCCGGAGGAGTTCGACGCCTGTGTCGCCGCCGGCCACGAGATCGGCGTGCACGGCTACAGCCACGAGAACCCGATCGCCATGAGCCGCGAACAGGAGTCAGCGGTCCTGGACCGCTGCATCGAGCTGATCGAGACCCGCTCCGGCCGCCGCCCGACCGGCTACGTGGCCCCCTGGTGGGAGTTCAGCCCGGTCACCAACGAGCTGCTGCTCGAGCGGGGGATCAAGTACGACCACTCCCTGATGCACCGGGACTTCGAGCCGTACTACGTGCGGGTCGGCGACTCCTGGACGAAGATCGACTACAGCGCCCCGGCCGAGACCTGGATGAAGCCGCTGGTGCGCGGGCGGGAGACGGACCTCATCGAGATCCCGGCGAACTGGTACCTCGACGACCTGCCTCCGATGATGTTCATCAAGGCCAGCCCGAACAGCCACGGCTTCGTCAACCCCCGTGACATCGAGCAGATGTGGCGCGACCAGTTCGACTGGGTGCACCGGGAGATGGACCACGCCGCCTTCACCATGACCATCCACCCCGACGTGGCCGGCCGCCCGCAGGTGCTGCTGATGCTGGAGCGGCTGATCGACCACATCAACTCCCACGAAGGCGTCCGCTGGGTGACCTTCGACCAGATCGCGGACGACTTCGCCGCCCGCAACCCGCGTCAGAAGGGTGAGAGCAGATGACCACCGTGCAGCACCAGGAAATAGTCGACGAGACCGAGTGGCCGCGCACCGGCGCTCCCTCGGACGAGGTCCTCTTCAAGGGCCCCCCGACCCTCAGCCGGCGCACCATCACGACCACCACCGTGGTCTGTTTCCTGGCCTGGGTCTTCTCGGTCTACGACTTCGTGCTCTTCGGCACCCTGCTGCCGAAGATTTCCGAGACCTTCGGCTGGACCACCGGTGAGGCCACGGCGATCGCGACCGGGGTGACGGTCGGCACCTTCGTGGTCTCGCTGCTGGTCGGGCCGATGCTGGACCGCTGGGGCCGCAAGCCGAGCCTGATCTTCACCACGGCGGGTGCGGCGCTCTCCTCCGGCCTCACGGCGGTGGTCGGCGGCGCCGCCTCGCTGATCGGAGTCCGGGCCATCTCCGGCCTCGGCTACTCCGAGGAGGTCGTCAACGGCGTCTACCTCAACGAGATGTACGGCAAGAGCCGGCGCCGCGGCTTCATGTTCAGCCTGGTGCAGAGCGGCTGGCCGGTCGGCGCCCTCCTGGCGGCGGCGTTCGCCGCCGTGCTGCTGCCGGTCATGAGCTGGCGCTGGATCTTCCTCGTCGCCACCTTCCCGGTGGTGGTCATCGTCATCGCCGGGTCCAGGCTCCGTGAGTCGCCCTCCTTCGTCGCCCTGAAGCGGACGCGGGAACTGCGCAAGGACGGGCGCGACGCCGACGCGTCCCGACTGGCGGGGCTGTACGGCCTCGACATCAGCCGGGACAACGAGTCCGGTCTGCGCCAGCTCTTCGCCCCGGACCTGCGTCGGCACACCCTGTGCCTGTCCGGAGCGTGGCTGTTCAACTGGATGGGCATCCAGGTCTTCTCGGTGCTGGGCACCACCATCCTCACCGACGGCAAGGGCGTCTCGTTCTCCAGCGCGCTGGTCGTCCTGATCCTGGCCAACATGGCCGGCTTCCTCGGTTACCTCTTCCACGGCTACCTCGGCGACCGGATCGGCCGACGGACGACCATCATCGTCGGCTGGAGCATCGGCGGCATCGTGATGACGGCGATGCTCTTCGGGCCGAACAGCAGCGCGTACGTCATCCCGATGTACGCCCTGGGGCTCTTCTTCCTCCTCGGCCCCTACTCCGCCATGGTGTTCTACATGGGCGAGTCGTTCCCGGCCCGGGTCCGGGGCATCGGCTCCAACACCGCCCACGTCATGGGCCCGGTGGGCGCGATCGTCGGCTCGGCGGTGCTCAGCGCGATCATCGGTCTCGGTGCGAGCGCCACCATGGCCGCGTTCCTCGCGGGCGCCCTGGGGATGTTCCTCTCCGGCGTCCTGATGCTCGGCGCCCGCAACGTCAGCCAGGACGCGGACGACGAGCCCGTCCCCGCGGCCGCGGTGTCCGCGGCCTGAGCCGTCCCTCCCCCTCTCTCTTCCCCCGCTTCCCGGTGCGTGGTGGCCCGCACCCGCCACGCACCGGGATTCCCACGAAAGGCAGAACATGTCCTCCAGCGAGCACATCGCACCGGCCCGCGACGACGGGCTGGCCGGCAAGGTGGCCGTCATCACCGGCGGCGCGAGCGGCATCGGCCGCGCCCTGGCCGTGGCGTACGCGCGCGCCGGGGCCGACAGCGTCGTCGGCTACTACCCCAAGGACCCGCACAGCGCCGACGAGACGATCCGGCTGGTCGAGGAGGCCGGCGGCCGGTGCACCGCGGTCGCGGTCGACGTCCGGGACAGCGCGCAGGTCGACGCCCTGGCCCGGGCCGCCGTCGAGACGTACGGGCGGCTGGACATCGCCGTCGCGGGGGCCGGTGTGCTGCGCCGGGCCGCCCTGGCGGAACTCGACGACGACGCCTGGAACGACATGCTCTCGGTCGACCTGACCGGTGTGCTGCGCACCTTCCGCTCCGCCGCCGCGGTGATGACCGGCCCCGGTGCCATGGTGGCGGTCTCCTCCATCGCCGGCGGGGTGTACGGCTGGGACGACCACGCCCACTACGCCGCCGCCAAGAGCGGGGTGCTGGGGCTGTGCCGGTCGCTGGCGACCGAACTCGCCCCGCGCGGCATCCGCGTCAACACCGTCATCCCCGGGCTGATCGAGACCCCGCAGTCGCTCGACGAGGCCAACTCGCTGGGCCGCGCCGGGCTGGAGCGGGCCGGCCGGAGCATCCCGGCGGGCCGGGTGGGCCACGCCGACGAGGTCGCCCGCGCGATCCGCTTCCTCACCAGCGACGACGCCGCGTACATCACCGGCCAGGAGCTGGTCGTGGACGGCGGTCTGACGGTCCGGTGGCCGGAATGACGGCGCGGCGGCAGCACACGGAACAACGCGGAAAGGTGAACGGCATGGGAGTCCTCCAGGATCAGGTCGCCCTGGTGACCGGCGCGGCGAGCGGCATCGGCACGGCCATCGCCGACGCCTACGCGGCCGAGGGCGCGCGGCTCTTCCTGGCCGACCGGGACGCCGACCGGCTCGCCGCCCTCGCCGAGCGCTACGCGGCGCAGGGCACGGAGACGGCCACCGCGGTCGTCGACGTGGCCGACGCGGAGCAGACCCGGCAGATGGTGGACAGCTGCGTGTCCTCGCTCGGCGTACCCGACGTCCTGGTCAACTCCGCGGGGATCCTCACCGAGGTCCCGCTGGTCGAGATGGACGTCGAGACCTGGGACGAGATGATCGCGATCGATCTGCGCAGCGTGTTCCTGTGCTGCCGGTGGACGGTCCCGCACATGGTCGCCCGAGGCAGCGGACGGGTCGTCAACATCGCCAGCCAGCTGGGCATCAAGGGGGGCGAGGGCCTGGTGCACTACTCGGCGGCGAAGGCCGGCGTCATCGGACTGACCAAGGCCCTCGCTCGTGAGGTCGCCCCGCACGGGGTACTGGTCAACGCGATCGCTCCGGGCCCGGTGTTCACCCCGCTGGTGGAGGGGATCAGCGAGGACTGGAAGCAGGCCAAGCAGGCCGAGCTGCCCCTCGGCCGGTTCGGGGTCCCGGCGGAGGTCGCCCCCACCGCCGTGCTGCTGGCCAGTGATCCGGGCGGCAACCTCTACGTGGGGCAGACCCTCGGGCCCAACAGCGGCGACATCATGCCCTGATGCCCTGATGCCCTGATGCCCTGATGCCCTGATGCCCTGACGCCCTGACAGGAGGGAGCCACGATGTGCGGAGCCTGCGGAGCGGGCCGTTCCGTACCGCGCTGGGAGGACGTCCTGGCCCCGCCCGGCCGTGCCGTCCTGGCCGCCCGCGCGGCGCGGACCGAACGGCTCCTGGGGCCCGGATCGGGACTGCGGGTCCGGGCCTGGCTGTCCGCGGGATACCTGCTCGGCGACCGGGTCGGCCGGACCGTGCACGCGGCGGACCTGGACACGCTGTGGCGGGCGGTCGCCGAGCGCGGTGCGCGGCCGGCGGGCCGGCTGCCGCTGCGGGGCCCGGCCGCCACCGTGCCCGTCGAGGTGCCGGGCGGCTGGGACCCGGCCACGGTCGCGGTGTGGTGCGCCGCCGTGGCCCGGACCGAACCGGACGCCTCGCTGGAGGTCACCCTCCCCGACCCCGCCGGGGCGCGCACCGTGCTGGTGGAGATCGGGTCCGGTGCCGTACGGGCCAGGGTCCTGGAGGCCACCCCGGACGGCCCGGAGCGCGGGGGCGCGATCCTGGTCCGCGGAGTCGGCGCGGCCGGTGCGGCCCGCCACCTGACGGACTGTCACCTGCCGGTGCGTGCGTCTGGGGACCGGGGCGGGTCATAGCGAGTGGGCCGGCATCCTCGAAACTTTCGAAATGGTCGGCCCCGAAGTTGATCTAGAGCTTCAGTGTCTCGTCGGGCGTTCCTGGATGGTTCCGACAACTATGGCTCTGAACAGGTAAAACATGCCTCCGTGCGGCTGCGGGCCCGAGCGAACGTTTCGAAATTCCGACCGAAACTGTTGACACCCGACGGGCCCGGCTCAACACTTCTCACCGCTGCGTCACCTCCTGGCAGCCGGCCGTTCCGCGAGGTCCTGTCGTGCTGCCCGCCCCCCACCACCTTCACGAGGAGGAAGCACGGACATGAACACGCTCGTCCAGGCGAACGGCCGCAGAGGCGGTCGCTTCACGTGGTTCATCAGGAGTCTCTGCGCCGCTGCCCTGGTTGTCATGGCCGCGATGACACTGCCGGGCACCGCCAGTGCCGACACGGTCGTCAACTCGAACCAGACCGGCACCAACAACGGCTACTACTACTCGTTCTGGACCGACAGTCCGGGCACCGTCTCCATGAACATGGGGTCCGGCGGCAACTACAGCACCTCATGGAGCAACACCGGGAACTTCGTCGCCGGCAAGGGCTGGAGCACCGGCGGACGCAGGAGCGTGAACTACTCGGGCAGCTTCAACCCGTCCGGCAACGCCTACCTCGCCCTCTACGGGTGGACGACCAACCCGCTCGTCGAGTACTACGTCGTCGACAACTGGGGCACCTACCGGCCCACCGGAACGTACATGGGCACCGTCACCAGCGACGGCGGCACGTACGACATCTACAAGACGACGCGGGTCAACGCTCCCTCCATCGAGGGCACCCGGACCTTCGACCAGTACTGGAGCGTCCGCCAGTCGAAGAAGACCGGTGGAACCATCACCACCGGCAACCACTTCGACGCCTGGGCCGGCAAGGGAATGAAGCTGGGCAGCTTCAACTACATGATCATGGCGACCGAGGGTTACCAGAGCAGCGGCAACTCCAACATCACCGTGGGCGACGCCGGTTCCGGCGGTGGTGGTGGCGGTGGTGGTGGCACCGGTGGGTGTACCGCGACGTTGTCGGCGGGGCAGCAGTGGAGTGACCGGTACAACCTGAATGTGTCGGTGAGCGGTTCCAGCAACTGGACGGTGACGATGAACGTTCCGTCGCCGGAGAAGATCATCGCGACCTGGAACATCAGCGCGAGTTATCCGAGTTCGCAGGTGCTGGTGGCCAAGCCCAACGGCAACGGCAACAACTGGGGCGTGACCATACAGACCAACGGCACCTGGACCTGGCCGACGGTCTCCTGCAGCGCGAGCTGACCCGGCCGACACCGAAGACTCCTTCAGAAAGGTCCCAAGCCGCATGAGAACCACACCACTTGCGTCACTGCGGTCCCTGGTCGCCGGACTGGCCGTCACGGCGCTGGCCGTGGCGGGCTCCCTCACCGTCGACGCCGCTCCGTCGTACGCGGCCAGCTGCAACGGGTACGTCGGACTCACCTTCGACGACGGCCCGTCCAACGACCGCACCCCGGCCCTGCTCAACGCGCTGAAGCAGAACGGGCTGCGGGCCACGATGTTCAACGAGGGCCAGTTCGCGGCCTCCTACCCGGCCCAGGTGCGGGCCCAGGTCGACGCCGGCATGTGGGTCGGCAACCACAGCTACACCCACCCGCACCTGGTCCAGCAGAGCCAGTCGCAGATCGACTCGGAACTCTCCCGGACCCAGCAGGCCATCGCCGCCGCGGGCGGTGGCACGCCGAAGTTGTTCCGGCCGCCCTACGGCGAGACCAACTCGACGCTGAAGTCGGTCGAGGCCAAGTACGGCCTGACCGAGATCATCTGGGACGTCGACTCGCAGGACTGGAACGGCGCGAGCACCGACGCGATCGTGCAGGCCGTCTCCCGACTCGGCAACGGCCAGATCATCCTCATGCACGAGTGGCCCGCCAACACGCTCGCCGCGATTCCGCGCATCGCGCAGACCCTGGCCTCCAAGGGCCTGTGCTCCGGCATGATCTCCCCGCAGACCGGTCGCGCCGTGGCCCCCGACGGAGGCGGCTCCGGCGGTGGTGGTGGCGGTGGTGGTGGCACCGGTGGGTGTACCGCGACGTTGTCGGCGGGGCAGCAGTGGAGTGACCGGTACAACCTGAATGTGTCGGTGAGCGGTTCCAGCAACTGGACGGTGACGATGAACGTTCCGTCGCCGGAGAAGATCATCGCGACCTGGAACATCAGCGCGAGTTATCCGAGTTCGCAGGTGCTGGTGGCCAAGCCCAACGGCAACGGCAACAACTGGGGCGTGACCATACAGACCAACGGCACCTGGACCTGGCCGACGGTCTCCTGCAGTACGAGTTAGTCGTCCGGTGGCGCGTCGGACCACGGCCGCCGCGCCACCGGCGGTTCGCGGCCGGCGCGAGCGCGCGCGGGGGCCACCGGAAGCGGGCCTCCGCGCGCTCACCCCTTCTTCGGCGCCGTCAGCGAGACGTCCTGGCTCGACAGCGTCTGCGGGGTGGCCGTGAACGCGCGCAGACGGAGGCGGACATGGGGACCGGGGACCGTGAACCCACTGCGGGGCGCCCGTAGTTCGACGCGGGCGGTGGAGTGTGCCGGGATCGTGGCCGGACCTTTCGCCAGCGACCAGAACCTGCCCATGCCCTTGCCCTTGGTGAGGATGAAGTGGGGCGTGAGGGGATCGCCGCCGGTGTTGGTGAGCTGGAGGGTCAGCCGGGAGACGTGCGTGGCGGAGGACCACTGCACCGCCGTGACCCGCATGGCCAGCGGCGGCCTGCCCGTCACCGCCACGGTCGCACTGACCAGCGCGGGGAGGACCAGGAGCCCGACCGCCGCGATCCGGGCCGGACGCCGGCGCGGTCCCGACAGCGGGCGCGGCCGGGGCTGCCAGGCCCGCGCGAACTCGGAGGCCGGCGCGGTGACGGCGGCCGCGAGCCACAGCGGCGTCATCATCAGGTAGTAGCCGTCCTGGGAGCGCGTCGCCAGGAAGAAGGCGCACCAGGGCAGGACGGTCGCCGCCGGGCCCAGCCGCCGTACGAAGAGCACGAACACGGCCAGCAGGGCCGCGGCGAGAAGTGCACTGGCATGCGAGTACCAGTCCAGCCGGTCGCTGCCGTCGGTGAAGTACAGGGACACGTCCACCAGGCCCTGTCCGTGCAGCACCGCGCCCTGGGTCAGTGGCAGCGCGATGCCGCGCAGCCACTCGCCCGGCTCGCTCGCGATGAAGTACGTGTTGATCAGCAGCCATGCGGTGACGGCGGCCCCGAGCACTCGGAGCAGCACCGACAGAGCCTTCCGGTGGCCCAGTTCGCCGCGGCGCACCGCGTAGATCCCGGCCAGCAGGAACGGCGTCACGAACCAGGGGAGTTGCTGCGCCGCGCACGCCGCGCCCAAGCACGCGGCCCGGGCCAGTCCGGCCGCGCCGAGCCGTCCGCCCTGCCCGATCCGCGGCCAGCGCACCACCACCGGGATCAGCAGCGCCAGGGCGAGGACCGCCGGATAGCCGAGGCGCCCGTAGGGCGGCAGGAGGCCGAAGCCCAGGCACACCATGGTGGCCGCCGAGCGCCACCGCGGCGGCAGCATCCGCCACAGGATCACCGTGCCGGCGATCAGTGCGCCCGTGCTCACCGCCGTCGCGGGGGCGCCGCCGTGCCCGAGCCACAGCAGGGGCGCGGTCAGCAGTACCGCCAGCGGGGGGTAGCCGTAGGTGTAGTCGTAGCCGCCGTACACGGTGGGCGTGAGGGGCACGGGGCCGTGGAAGAGCCAGGGCCACGGCTGCCCGTACACCGTGTGGCCGGCGACCAGTTCCCTCGCCGCCTGCGCGGTGAGGACCGCTTCGTCGCCGCCCGCGTGGTTCATGAGCCACGCGCACACGGCGAGCGTCACCGCGGTCAGCAGCACGCACAGGTCCACGCGGGCCAGGGACCTCGTGCGGCGGACCACCAGGGTCAGCACCCCGCAGACCAGGATCGAGACGTAGCACAGGCAGATGACGCCGGCGACGGGGAGCAGACGGGACGCGGCCTGCGTCCACACCGCCCGGGTACCGATGAAGAGACTCACGACGGCCAGTAGCGTCAGGACGCGATGCCACTGGGCCGGGGGTTCCGGGGCGGACACCGCCGACAGTGTCCGCCGACCGGGTGCCACCAGCTCTTGTTCTGCCAAGTGCACGACACACGAACCTAATCGGATCCGGTGAGCGGAGTGCGACGGGAGGTGAAGAGTCCGGTGTGAGCGCGGTAAGAAGCCTCTTTCGGGTGGGAAACGGTCAACTCGCGCGTCATGACCGATCTATATCTGTTGAGATGATGTCTCTTTCGGACACTCTCGTGACCTCCTGTCGCGCACCGTGTCGCTGTTGGGCCGAAAGGGTGACGTCGCGTAAGAATTGGCTGGTGCAGGTGAGGCAAGCGAGTCAGTGCAGGGGGAGCCGGTGAACAGTCACGACGTCACCGATGAGCAGTGGGAGGGGCTCGCCCAGGTCGTTCCGCTGCGCGGCCGCGACGCCTGGCCGTCCGCGGTGAACCACCGCGTGCCACCGGAGGCGACGACGGAGGCGCGCCGCCGCTTCGTCGTCCTGCGGGTCAACGTGTTCGCGGACGCCCGGGACGTCGCCGAGACCCTGATGGCGGGCATCCCGGTCCTCCTCGACCTGACCGGCGCCGAGGGCGAGGTCGCCAAGCGGGTCCTGGACTTCAGTACCGGCGTCGTCTTCGGACTGGGCAGCGGGATGCACCGCGTCGACCGCAACGTGTTCCTGCTCACGCCGCCCGGCACCGAGGTGAGCGGACTCATGCCGGGTGCGGCGGTTCCGGGCGGGTGAGCCCGGGGGCCTTGCCTGTGAGTCCGCGGGTCGCGCCGTGAGCAGGGGGCCGCGCCGGTGGGGGCGCCGCGGGTGGTAGACCTGGTGGCGTGACTGAGGAATCCGAGCATCCGGATCTGGCCGGGTTGCAGCGGCGGTTGGCGAAGTTCGCCGCGGCGCGCGACTGGCAGCCGTACCACACGCCGAAGAACCTGGTCGCCGCACTCAGCGTGGAGGCGTCCGAACTGGTCGAGATCTTCCAGTGGCTGACCCCGGAGGAGTCGGCCGGCGTCATGGCGGATCCCGAGACCGCGCACCGTGTGCGCGACGAGGTCGCGGACGTCCTCGCGTATCTGCTGCAACTGTGCGAGGTGCTCGGCGTCGATCCGCTGGCGGCGCTGGCGGCGAAGATCGACCGGAACGAGCGGCGGTTTCCGGTGCCGGGGGAATCAGGGGAACCCGGGGGATGGCGGGAATCGGCGGAGCCGGGCGAACCGGGGGAGTGAAGGGGGAAGCCCATCCTCCGTTGTCACTCTCCGAAATCGTTCATCCGGCCGAAACCGATTTGTTGTCCGCAGATTTCCGTCTTCCTCTGGCTTTTCGCCCCAGGCGCCTTCACTCTGGGTAGTGAACAAGGGAGTTCGGGCAGACGTGCGAACAGCACGTCGGGACAGACGGGGGCAGCGCATGGACGCGGTGCGGCTCATCCTGGCGAGCAGGCGTGCCCTGGCGGGGAGCGGTGAGGCCCCCGCCATCCTGACCGAGGTGTGGCAGGCACAGGCCCTGGCGCAGGCGATCGGCAGCCGCCTCGCCGTCTCCGGACCACCCGAACTACGGGGCGAGGCACTGGGGTTGACCGAACTGGCGGGCCGAGGCTGCGGGGTCCTCGACGCGCCGGACCTCGATCCGGAGGACTTACGGGCGGCCCGGCTCACCGAACTGGACGACGCCCGGCAGGCGTTGCTGTGTCTGGACGCCCTGCTCGGCGAGGCCGGCATCGCGCTCGTCGGCGTCGCGAGCTCGGCCGCCGACGAGGCCACGTACTGGCAGTGCATGGAGGCGATCGACGCGGCGGACGAGGCCCGGGACCGGGTCCGCGAGATGGTGCGGAAACTGGCCGCGCGGGAGGAGGCGCCGCCGGAGCGGGAGGCGATTTGACCCGACCGGGGGCGGAGGGCGGCGGGCCCCGGTGAGGCCCGTGCGCCGGTGGGCCCGCCGGCGTGCAGGATGGAGGGCATGGATCTTCGCATCTTCACCGAGCCCCAGCAGGGGGCGACCTACGACACCTTGCTCACCGTGGCGAAGGCCACCGAGGACCTGGGGTTCGACGCCTTTTTCCGCTCCGACCATTTCCTCCACATGGGCGACGTGGACGGCCTGCCCGGACCCACCGACGCCTGGATCACGCTCGCCGGACTCGCCCGCGAGACCAAGCGCATCCGGCTCGGCACGCTGATGACGGCCGCCACCTTCCGGCTGCCCGGCGTGCTCGCCGTCCAGGTCGCCCAGGTGGACCGGATGTCCGGCGGCCGGGTCGAACTGGGCCTGGGGGCGGGCTGGTTCGCGGAGGAGCACAAGGCGTACGGCATCCCCTTCCCGAAGGAGAAGTTCGGCCGCCTGGAGGAGCAGCTGGCCATCGTCACGGGGATGTGGGCGACGGAGGCCGGCAAGACCTTCGACTTCCGTGGGACGTACTACGAGCTCACCGGTTCGCCCGCGCTGCCGAAGCCCGCACAGGCGAAGATCCCGGTGCTCGTCGGCGGGCTCGGCGCGACCCGCACGCCGCGCCTCGCCGCCCAGTACGCCGACGAGTTCAACGTCCCGTTCGCCTCCGTCGAGGACAGCGAGCGGCAGTTCGGCCGGGTCCGGGCCGCCGTGGAGGCGGCCGGCCGGCGCCCCGACGACCTGACGTACTCCAACGCCCTCGTCGTCTGCGTCGGCCGGGACGACCAGGAGGTCGCCCGCCGTGCCGCCGCGATCGGCCGTGAGGTCGACGAACTGAAGGCCAACGGCCTGGCCGGCTCACCGGCCGAGGTCGTCGACAAGATCGGCCGCTACGCCGGGATCGGCGCGGGCCGGATCTACCTCCAGATCCTCGACCTGTCCGACCTGGACCACCTGGAACTGATCTCCACCCAGGTGCAGTCGCAGCTCTCGTAGCGGTCCGGGCGGGCCGGTGGTGAGGGCGGCCCGGTGGTGAGGGCGGGCCGGAGGTGGGGGCGGGCCGGGCGTCACGCCCACGGCTCGCCCTCCCGCAGGCACACCACCGAGGCGCTCAGCGCCGCCTCGTGCAGCGCGGTGCCGGCCGTCTCGCCTCTTTTCCTGTTTCCCGACAACGATGCCCCGGACGTGGGGTGGTGGCCGGTGAATATTGGAAGGCACAGGTCCGGACGCCTGTGCGAAGGTGAGGGCGTCGTCCTGCCGGGCCCCCGGGATCACCGTCCTCGGGGGCTTTGGCGTACACGGCACCGCAGCCGTCCATCCAGCCGGAGAGGCCCTCCGCATGTTCCTGACCATCACCACCACCGGCACGCCCGAACACCCCGCGACCGACCTCGGTTTCCTGCTGCACAAGCACCCGGGCAAGTCCCAGGCGTTCTCCACCTCCTACGGCACCGCGCACGTCCTCTACCCCGAGGCGGACGATCAGCGCTGCACGGCGGCGCTGCTGCTGGAGGTCGACACGGTGGCCCTGGTCCGGCGGGGCAAGGGCAAGGGACGCGGCGGCGCCCCCGACGCGGCGCTCGCGCAGTATGTCAACGACCGCCCCTACGCGGCTTCTTCGCTGCTCGCCGTGGCGTTGAGCGCCGTGTTCTCCAGCGCCCTGCGCGGGGTGTGTCACGCGCGGCCCGAACTCCCGGCCCGGAAGCGCCCGTTGCGCATCGAGGTACCGGCGCTCCCGGCCCGCGGCGGCCCCGCCCTCGTGCAGCGTCTGTTCGAACCGCTCGGCTGGACGGTCAGCGCCGAACCGGTCGCGCTGGACGCGGAGTTCCCCGAGTGGGGCGACTCGCGCTACGTCCGGCTCGTGCTGGAGTCGGAGGCGGTGACCCTGGCCCAGGCCCTGCGCCACCTCTACGTCCTGCTCCCCGTCCTCGACGACGCCAAGCACTACTGGGTCGCACCCGACGAGGTCGACAAGCTGCTCCGGGCGGGCGAGGGCTGGCTGCCCGACCACCCGGAGCAGAAGCTGATCACCAGCCGCTACCTCTCGCGCCGCTGGTCGCTGACCCGGGAGGCGATGGAGCGACTGGAGCTGGTGCGGCTGGCCGAGACCGACGACAGCGGGGTCGATGAGCTCGACAACGCGGTGGCGGAGGAGACCGAGACCGAGGAGAAGCCGACGCCGCTGGCCGTGCGACGGCGGGACGCGATCGTCGCGGCGCTGCACGAGCGCGGTGCCACCCGGGTCCTCGACCTCGGCTGCGGGCAGGGCCAGTTGGTGCAGGCGCTGCTGCGGGACGTGCGGTTCACCGAGATCGTCGGCGTCGACGTGTCGGTACGGGCCCTCACCATCGCCGCCCGGCGGCTGAAGCTGGACCGGATGGGGGAGCGGCAGGCCGCCCGCGTCAGGCTCCGGCAGGGCTCGCTCGTCTACACCGACAAGCAGCTCAAGGGCTACGACGCCGCCGTGCTCAGCGAGGTGATCGAGCACCTCGACCTGCCCCGGCTGCCCGCCCTGGAGTACGCGGTGTTCGGCGCCGCCCGCCCCCGCACCGTCCTCGTGACCACTCCGAACGTCGAGTACAACGTCCGCTGGGAGACCCTCCCCGCCGGGCACGCCCGGCACGGCGACCACCGCTTCGAGTGGACCCGCGAAGAGTTCGGCCGGTGGGCGCACACCGTGGCCGAAAGCCACGGCTACGACGTCGAGTTCCGTCCCATCGGTCCCGACGACCCCGAGGTCGGACCGCCCACCCAGATGGCCGTCTTCACCCTCGGGACCACCAAGGACACCAAGGACACCAAGGACGCCACGGACAACAAGGGCAACAAGGACAACAGTGTGAAGGAGGCGAAGGCGGCATGACCGAGACACAGAGCCCCACAGGACGAGGACGCGTCCTGCCCGTGACCGACCTCTCCCTCGTCGTCCTCGTCGGCGCCTCCGGCTCGGGCAAGTCCACCTTCGCCCGGCGCCACTTCAAGCCCACCGAGGTCCTCTCCTCGGACTTCTGCCGCGGCCTGGTCTCCGACGACGAGAACGACCAGGGCGCCACCCGCGACGCCTTCGACGTGCTGCACTACATCGCCGGCAGGCGCCTGGCGGCCGGCCGCCGCACCGTCGTCGACGCCACCAGCGTGCAGCAGGACGCCCGGCGCCAGTTGATCGACCTGGCGAAGAGCCACGACGTGCTGCCCATCGCCATCGTGCTCGACGTGCCGGAGGAGGTGTGCGCCGAGCGCAACGCGGCCCGCACCGACCGGGCCGACATGCCGCGCCGGGTGATCCGGCGGCACACCCGCGAACTGAGGCGCTCGCTGCGGCACCTGGAGCGCGAGGGCTTCCGCAAGGTGCACGTGCTGCGCGGAGTCGACGAGGTCGAGAACGCTTCGGTCGTCACCGAGAAGCGCTTCAACGACCTCACCCACCTCACCGGCCCGTTCGACATCATCGGCGACATCCACGGCTGCTCCGCCGAACTGGAGGCGCTGCTGGCCAAGTTGGGCTACGCCGACGGGGCGCACCCCGAGGGCCGTACCGCGGTCTTCGTCGGCGACCTGGTCGACCGCGGCCCGGACAGCCCGGGTGTGCTGCGCCGGGTGATGTCCATGGTCGAGGCGGGCGACGCGCTGTGCGTGCCGGGCAACCACGAGAACAAGTACGGGCGCCACCTCAAGGGCCGCAAGGTCCAGCCCACCCACGGACTCGCCGAGACCATCGCGCAGATGGAGGAGGAGAGCGAGGAGTTCAAGGCGCGGGTAAGGGAGTTCATCGACGGCCTGGTCAGCCACTACGTCCTCGACGAGGGGCGGCTGGTGGTCAGCCACGCCGGTCTGCCGGAGAAGTACCACGGCCGCACCTCCGGCCGGGTGCGCTCGCACGCGCTCTACGGCGACACCACCGGGGAGACGGACGAGTTCGGCCTGCCGGTGCGCTACCCGTGGGCGGAGGACTACCGCGGCCGGGCGGCCGTGGTCTACGGCCACACCCCGGTCCCGGAGGCCACCTGGCTGAACAACACCATCTGCCTGGACACCGGCGCGGTGTTCGGCGGCAAACTGACCGCGCTGCGCTGGCCGGAGCGGGAGCTGGTCGACGTACCGGCCGAGCGGGTCTGGTACGAGCCGGCCAGGCCGCTGCGCACCGAGGCACCCGGCGGGCACGACGGGCGTCCGCTGGACCTCGGTGACGTGCACGGCCGCCGGGCCGTCGAGACCCGGCACGCCGGCCGGGTCGCGGTGCGCGAGGAGAACGCGGCGGCGGCTCTGGAGGTCATGAGCCGCTTCGCCGTCGACCCGCGGCTGCTTCCGTACCTGCCGCCCACCATGGCGCCGACGGCGACGTCGAGGGTTGACGGCTACTTGGAGCACCCGGAGGAGGCGTTCGCCCAGTACCGGGAGGACGGGGTGGACCGGGTCGTGTGCGAGGAGAAGCACATGGGCTCGCGGGCGGTGGCCCTGGTCTGCCGGGACGCGGAGGCGGCACGCGGGCGGTTCGGAGTGGACGGCCCGACCGGTTCCCTCTACACCCGCACCGGCCGCCCCTTCTTCGACGACCCGTCCGTCACCGAGGAGATACTCGGCCGGCTGCGCACGGCGGTCACCGAGGCGGGCCTGTGGGCGGACCTCGACACCGACTGGCTGCTGCTCGACTGCGAGCTGATGCCGTGGTCGCTGAAGGCGTCCGGGCTGCTGCGCTCGCAGTACGCCGCGGTCGGCGCGGCCTCCGGTGCGGTGTTCCCGGACGCGCTGGCCGCCCTGGAGGGCGCCGCGGCGCGCGGTGTCGACGTGACGGACCTGCTGGGCCGTCAGCGCGAACGGGCCGCCGACGCGGCAGCGTTCACGGACGCCTACCGCCGCTACTGCTGGCCGACCGAGGGTCTGGACGGCGTCCGCCTGGCGCCGTTCCAGATCCTCGCCGTGCGGGGCCGCAGCCTGGCCGGGCTGCCGCACGACGGGCAACTGGCGCTGATCGACCGGCTCGTGAAGCACGACGCCACCGGTCTGCTGCAGACCACCCGCCGCCTGTACGTCGACGTGGCCGACCCGGAGTCCGTGCGGGCGGGCGTCGACTGGTGGCTGGAGATGACGGGCCGCGGCGGTGAGGGCATGGTCGTCAAACCGCTGGCCGCTCTGGTGCGCGGCAAGGAGGGCCGCCTGGTGCAGCCCGGCATCAAGTGCCGCGGCCGGGAGTACCTGCGGATCATCTACGGTCCCGAGTACACCCGCCCGGACACCCTCGCCCGTCTTCGCGGCCGCTTCCTCAACCACAAGCGCTCCCTCGCGATCCGCGAGTACGCCCTCGGTCTGGAGGCCCTGGACCGCCTGGCCGACGGCGAGGCGCTGTGGCGGGTGCACGAGGCGGTGTTCGGCGTGCTGGCGCTGGAGTCGGAGCCGGTGGACCCCCGGCTGTGAGGGGGCCTTCCGCCGGGGCCCGGGGGATCGCTCCCGGGCCCCGGCGGTCCCTTCCCCGAGTGCCGTAGGGGTTCCTGCCTCTCGTCAAGGTGACGAGAAAAGGAGGTCGTGGAAACAGGTGCGCGGAGGGTGAAACCGGCCCCCGTTGGTCAGGATGGAGGCATGGGATTCCATGTCGACTCCGAGGCCGGGCGGCTGCGCCGCGTCATCCTGCACCGGCCCGATCTCGAGCTCAAAAGGCTCACCCCCAGTAACAAGGACGCCCTCCTCTTCGACGATGTGCTGTGGGTGCGCCGGGCGCGTGCCGAGCACGACGGGTTCGCCGACGTGCTGCGCGACCGCGGGGTCGCCGTGCACCTCTTCGGTGATCTGCTGACCGAGGCGATGGAGATCCCGTCGGCCCGCTCGCTCGTCCTGGACCGCGTCTTCGACGAGAAGGAGTACGGGCCGCTCGCCACCGATCACCTGCGGGCCGCCTTCGAGGCCCTGCCCGTCGCCGAACTGGTCGAGGTCCTCGTCGGCGGCATGACCAAGCGGGAGTTCCTGGCCGCCCACGAGGAGCCGACGTCCGTGCGCTTCCACGCCATGGAACTGGACGACTTCCTGCTCGGTCCGCTGCCCAACCACCTGTTCACCCGTGACACCTCCGCCTGGATCTACGACGGCGTGTCCATCAACGCCATGCGCTGGCCCGCCCGGCAGCGCGAGACCGTCCACTTCGAGGCGATCTACCGCTACCACCCCCTGTTCCGGGGAGAGACGTTCCACCTGTGGTCCGAGGGGCAGGCCGACTACCCGTCCACCATCGAGGGCGGGGACGTGCTCGTGATCGGCAACGGCGCCGTGCTCATCGGCATGAGCGAGCGGACCACGCCCCAGGCCGTCGAGATGCTCGCGCACAAGCTGTTCGCCGCCGGATCGGCCCGGACGATCGTCGCGCTCGACATGCCCAAGCGGCGGGCCGTGATGCATCTCGACACCGTGATGACCATGATCGACGGCGACACCTTCACCCAGTACGCCGGGCTCGGCATGCTCCGCTCGTACACCATCGAACCGGGCTCCGAGGACAAGGAGTTGAAGGTCACCGACCATCCCGCGGAGCATATGCACCGTGCGATCGCGGCCGCGCTGGGGCTGAGTGAGATCCGGGTCCTGACCGCCACCCAGGACGTGCACGCGGCCGAGCGCGAGCAGTGGGACGACGGCTGCAACGTCCTCGCCGTCGAACCCGGCGTCGTCGTCGCCTACGAGCGCAACGTCACCACCAACACCCATCTGCGCAAGCAGGGCATCGAGGTCATCGAGATCCCCGGCAGCGAACTGGGCCGGGGCCGGGGCGGCCCGCGCTGCATGAGCTGCCCGGTCGAGCGGGACGCCGTCTAGTGCTGTGACCGGAAAGGTTCACCGGCTCGCGACGCCCGGTACGGCTCCCCCAAGCTCTTCGAGCAGGGGGGACCCCCAGTCGCGTTGTCGCATCACCCGAGTACGTCCAGTACGCGGGTCATGCTCCGCCTTGCGATGCTCCCCCACTGCCTGAACGGCGTGGGAGGTGCCCCCGGCACCGGACGCCGCGAGCTTCCCGGCAAACCTTTCCGGTCACAGCACCAGCCCGTGACGGGATCACGTTCCGGTGACGGCGGAAGGAGGGGCTTGTGCGGCAGGTCACCTGAGCGTACGGTCCGTATCACGTCAGCGAACAAAGTGTTCGCTGAAGACGCATCAGGTGTTCACTTATGACTGATCGCTCATTGCCGGACCTCTCCGACGCCGCCGCCGACGCGGCGTTGGGGGTCCGTGTCCGGGAGTACCGGACGATGCGGCGGATGTCCCTGCGGGCTCTGGGGGAGGCCGCCCAGGCCAGCCCCGGGTTCCTCAGCCAGCTGGAACGCGGGCAGGCGAACGCCTCCATCGGAATGTTGCGGCGGATCGCCGCGGCGCTCGGCCTCACCGTGGCCGATCTGTTCGACCAGGACAGCGCGCCGGGTCCGAGGGTGGTGCGGCGGGCCGACCGGCCGATGCTGCAAACCGCCCCGGGAAGTCGCAAGTTCCTCATCTCGCAGCGTCCGCTCAGCCATCTGGAGGTGTACGCGGGGGAGTTCGACCCGGGGGCATCGACGGGTGACGATGCCTACACCCATGGCGACTCCCAGGAGATCCTCCTGGTGATCAGCGGCGCCGTGCGGGTCGAACTCGACGGCCAGGACCACGACCTGGAGGCCGGCGACAGTATCGAATACCGCTCCTCGGCGCCGCACCGCGTGGTCAACCGCCACGGGGCTCCTGCCGAAATCCTCTGGATCATCAGCCCGCCGACGCCGGACTGATCCCGCCCCGCCCAGACCCCTCACCACCCGTACTCCTCACCACTCCTGCCCGCGGCGCCGCCGCACCTCCTCACCGCGCCTCCGCCGCGCGGCGCACCGCCGCGCCATGCCCGCGCGGGCCCGCCGCCGTGCGCCTCCGCGCCGTGCCCTCTCGGTCCCCTTGTGTCTTCACCGTCCTTCTTGGAGACAGTCATGCCCGGAATATCACGTAAAATCATGGGGTGTGCCGCTGCCGCCGGCGCCCTGCTGCTGACCCTCACCGGCTGCGCCGGCACCGGCCCGGCCGCCGCCGACGTCGACCTCGGCCCCGGACCGGCCGTGGCCGGCCAGGTGAAGAAGGGCGCGCTCGACGGCGTCACCCTCACCTTCGCCTCCTACGGCGGCATCTACCAGGACGGCCAGGAGGCCGCGGCCGTCAAGCCGTTCGCCGCCGAGTCGGGAGCGAAGGTGCTCTCCGACGGCCCCACCGACTACACCAAGGTCAAGGCCCAGGTCGACGCCAAGAACATCACCTGGGACGTGGTGGACGCCGACACCCTCTGGGCCAAGCGCCAGTGCGGCAAGATGTTCATGCCGCTCGACAGCAAGATCGTCGACACCTCCAAGCTGCCCAAGGGCACGGAGGACAAGTGCTCCGTGCCGGCCATGAGCTACGGCGTCGTCCTGATGTACGACAAGAAGAAGTTCGGCGACAACCCGCCGAAGGGCTGGGCGGACTTCCTCGACACCAAGAAGTACCCCGGCAAGCGGGCGATTCCCGGCTTCGCGTCGGACGCGGCCCCGGGCGCGCTGGAGGCGGCGCTGATCGCCGACGGGGTCGCTCCCGACCAGCTGTACCCGCTGGACGTCGACCGGGCCCTCAAGAAGCTGACGAGCGTCCGCTCCTCGCTGGTCTTCTGGGACACCGGCGCCCGCTCCCAGCAACTGCTGGAGTCCGGTGAGGTCTCCATGGCCATGGTGTGGTCCGGCCGCGCCTACTCGGCGGTCAAGAACGGCGCCCACTTCGCCCCCCAGTGGAACCAGTTCCTGCCGGTCTCCGACTCCCTCGCCGTCCCCATCGGCGCCAAGAACCCCGAGGCGTCCATGGCGCTGATCAACTACTACCTGGGCGCCACCCAGCAGGCCAAGCTCACCGAGCTGACCTCCTACTCGCCGATCAACACCGACGCAAAGCCCAAGCTCGACACGCTCGCCACGCAGTACCTGACCACCACCTCCGAGCGGCAGGCCCAGGCACTCGAGGTCGACAACGCCTGGTGGGCGAAGAACCAGGAGCAGATCATCCAGAAGTGGTCCGACTGGCTGGCCCGGTAACCCATGACAGCCCTGATCGAGATCGCCTCCCCGGCCACCGGCGGCCGGCCCCGCAAGGGCGCCGGCGGCCGGTGGGGATGGCTGCTGCTGCCCGCGCTGGTCCTGCTGGCCGTGCTCTTCCTGGTGCCGCTGGGCCTGATGGCCTGGCGCAGCGTCAGCGAGCCCACACCCGGCGCGGGCAACTACTCCTGGTTCTTCACCAGCGACGTCGCCCTCGCCACGCTGGTGCGCACGCTGGCCGTAGGCGCCGTCGTCACCCTGGTGACCCTGGTGCTCTCCTACCCGTACGCCTACCTGATGACCGTGGTCGGCGCCCGGGCGCGGATCTGGCTCACCCTGCTGGTGCTGCTGCCGTTCTGGACCAGCCTGATGGTGCGCACCTTCGCCTGGGTGGTGCTGCTCCAGGACAGCGGCGTGGTCAACCAGATCCTCGGCACCGTGGGGCTGGGCCCGCTCCAGCTGATCCGCACCAACGCCGGGGTGGTGATCGGCATGTCGCAGGTGCTGATGCCGTTCATGGTGCTGCCGCTGTACGCGGTGATGAGCGGCATCGACCGCCGGCTCCTCGACGCCGCGCAGGGCATGGGGGCGCGCCCGGCCACCGCGTTCCTGCGGGTCTTCGTGCCGCTGTCGCTGCCCGGCGTCGGAGCCGGCGCGCTGACCGTGTTCATCACCTCGCTCGGCTTCTACGTCACCCCGGCCCTCCTGGGCTCGCCCGACCAGGCGCTGATCTCGCAGCAGATCTTCACCCAGGTCAACGGGCTGCTCGCCTGGGGCCGCGGTGGAGCGATGGGCGTGGTGCTGCTGGCGGTGACGCTGGTCCTGCTGGGACTGGTCGGCGTCGTCCTGCGCTTCACCCGCAAGCGGGGAGGTGCCCGATGAGGACCGCACCCGCGCGGATCGCGCTGTGGGCGTTCAGCGCGCTGGTGGGCCTGTGGCTCATCGCGCCGACGCTCGTGGTGATCCCGCTGAGCTTCACCGACAAGGCGTCCCTGGTGTTCCCGCCGAGCGGCTGGTCCACCCGCTGGTACGCCAACTTCTTCACCGACCCCCGGTGGACCGAGGCGCTGTTCTCCTCGCTCCAGGTCGGCGCCCTGGTCGCGGTGGTGGCCACCGTCCTGGGCACCGCCGCCGCGATCGCGCTCACCCGGTCCGGCTCACGCTGGGTGAAGGCGTCGTACGGGCTGCTGCTGGCCCCCATGATCGTGCCGACCGTGGTGGTCGCCATCGGCGTGTACGCGCTCTTCCTCCAGTACAACCTGCTGGGCACCCTGCTCGGCTTCGTCACCGCCCACACCGTGCTGGCCCTGCCGTTCGTGATCATCCCGGTGACGGCGAGCCTGCGCGGTTTCGACCGGCGCCTCGAGGACGCCGCACTGATCTGCGGCGCCACCCGCTGGGGTGCCATTCGGCAGGTGACCCTGCCGCTGATCGCCCCGGGCGTCGTCTCCGGTGCCCTGTTCGCCTTCGTCACCAGCTTCGACGAGGTCGTGGTCTCGCTGTTCATCCAGAGCCCCTACCTGCAGACCCTGCCGGTCCAGATGTTCGCCAGCGTGACCCGGGACACCGACCCCACCATCGCCGCGGCCGCCACCCTGATCATCGTCTTCACCACGGTGCTCGTGATGGCCGCCACCTTCGCCACCGCCAGGAGGAACCGTGTCCGCTGACACCAGCCTCATCAAGGCGCGCGGAGCCCGTATCGAACTGGCGCAGGTGCGCAAGGAGTACGCGGACTCCGTCGCCGTCGACGACGTCTCCCTGGTCATCGAACCGGGCGAGTTCATGACCCTGCTGGGCCCCAGCGGCTCCGGCAAGACCACGACCCTCAACATCATCGCCGGGTTCACCGCCGCCACCTCGGGCACGCTGACCATCGGCGGCAGACAGATGCAGGACCTGCCGCCGCACCGGCGCGACATCGGCATGGTCTTCCAGCACTACGCGCTCTTCCCGCACATGACCGTCGCGGAGAACGTCGCCTTCCCGCTCAAACAGCGCAAGGTGCCGAAGGCCCGCCGCGCCGAGATGGTCGAGGCGGCCCTGGAGACCGTACGGCTCGGCGGCTACGGCCACCGCAGACCGCGCGAACTCTCCGGCGGTCAGCAGCAGCGGGTCGCCCTGGCCCGGGCCGTGGTGTACGAGCCGAGCGTGCTGCTGATGGACGAGCCGCTCGGCGCACTCGACAAGAAGCTGCGCGAATCCCTCCAGCTGGAGATCAAGCGGGTGCACCAGGAGGTCGGCTCGACCTTCGTCTTCGTCACCCACGACCAGGAGGAGGCGCTGGTCCTGTCGGACCGCATCGCCGTCTTCGACGACGGGGGCATCCAGCAGGTCGGCACCGCGAGCGAACTCTACGAAAAGCCCCGCAGCCTCTTCGTGGCCGAGTTCCTCGGCGAGTCCTCCACCGTCCGGGGACGCGTCGAGCCGGACGGCGACGACTCCTGCCTGCGGGTCGGCGACCGCACCGTACGCGTCGCCGGACGGCGTCCCGAGGGCGGCGCGGCCGCCGTCGTGGTCCGCCCCGAGCACCTGCGGGTCCAGCCGGCCGCCGAGCCGGTCGCCCCCGCGGCCAACGCGCTGCCCGCCCGTGTCACCCAGGAGATCTACCTGGGCTCCGGCCGCAAGCTCGAACTCGCCCTGCCCGACGGCACCGTGCTGCTCGCCCGCGAGCAGGCCGACCGGCTGTCCGGCGTCCGCCACGGCGACGAGGTCACCGTGGTCTGGGACGTCGAACGGGGCGTCCTGCTCGACGACCCCTCCGGCACCACCCACCCACCCACTTCCGGCGACCGGATCCCGGTCGCCGCCGCGGAAGAGAGCGGACGATGAGCACCACCCCCGCCACCAGCCCCACCTTCGTCAACGGCGACGTCTCCTTCTGGTTCCGGGAGAGCGGCGTCCCCGCCCGCCGCCCCGCCCTGCCCGGCGACCTGGACGTCGACGTCGCACTCGTCGGCGGCGGCTACACCTCCCTGTGGACCGCCTACTACCTCAAGAAGGCCCAGCCCGACCTCAGGATCGCCGTCCTGGAGAAGGAGTTCGCCGGCTTCGGCGCCTCCGGCCGCAACGGCGGCTGGCTCAGCGCCGAGCCGCCCGGCCAGATGCGCCGCTACGCGAAGTCGCACGGCCGGGAGCCGGCCGTCGCCCTGCAGCGGGAGATGTTCTCCTCCGTCGACGAGGTCATCCGGGTCGCCGCCGAGGAGGGCATCGACGCCGACATCCAGAAGGACGGACTGCTGCACGTCGCCACCAACGCCGCGCAGGAGCGGCGGCTGCGTGAAGGGCTGCCGACGCTGCGCGCCGAGGGCTGGGGCGAGGACGACCTGGTCGAACTCGACGCGGACCGGCTCGCCGAGCGGGTCCGCATCGCCGGCGCCCGCTACGCCCAGTGGAGCCCGCACTGCGCCCGCATCCAGCCCGCCAAGCTGGTCCGGGGCCTGGCCGACGTGGTGGAGCGGATGGGCGTCGCCGTCTACGAGGGCACCGAGGTCACCGAGATCCGCCCGCGCGAGGCGGTCACCACCCACGGCACCGTCCGGGCGACGTACGTCATCCGGGCGCTGGAGGGCTTCACCGCCGGACTGCGCGGCCACCGCCGGGTCTGGCTGCCCATGAACAGCAGCATGATCGTCACCGAGCCGCTGCCCGCCTCCGTGTGGGAGGAGATCGGCTGGCGCGGCGCCGAACTCATCGGCGACGAGGCCAACTCCTACTGCTACATCCAGCGCACCACCGACGGCCGCATCGCCATCGGCGGGCGCGGCATCCCGTACATGTTCGGCTCCCACGTCGACCAGCGCGGCGAGACCCGGGACGCCACCCAGGCGCAGCTCCAGGCCATCCTCAGGCAGCACTTCCCGGCCACCGAGGGCGTCGCGATCGACCACACCTGGTCCGGCGTGCTGGGCGTGCCGCGCGACTGGTGCGCCACCGTCCACCTGGACCGGGACACCGGCCTCGGCTGGGCCGGCGGCTACGTCGGGCACGGCGTGACCACCACCAACCTCGCCGGCCGCACCCTGCGCGACCTGATCCTCGGCCAGAAGACCGACCTGACCCGTCTGCCCTGGGTCGGCCGCAAGGTGCGCGGCTGGGAGCCGGAGCCGCTGCGCTGGCTCGGCGTGCGCAGCCTCTACGTCGCCTACCGCGCCGCCGACCGGCACGAGAACTCCGGTCTGGAGCGCACCTCCGTCATCGCACGCGTCGCCAACGTCATCAGCGGACGCTGAAAGGAGCAGCCCCGATGGAAACCGCCGGCGCTACCGCCACCACCGCCACCACCGCCAGCACCCTCGTCCCCGCCGTCGCCTTCCTCGCCGACGCGGCGAGCGCCGACCTGCCCCCGGCGACGCCCAAGCCGACCAGCACCACCGGCCAGCGGGAGACCACCCGCACCCTGTGGCAGTCCCCCGACGGACTGGTCGAGGTCGGCGTCTGGGAGTGCGACCCCGGCCACTTCACCGCCACCCGCGAGGGCTACGACGAGGTCTGCCAGGTGCTGACCGGATCCGCCACCGTCCGTACCGAGGGCGGTGAGGACGTCGAGCTGGGTCCCGGCGCCACCCTGGCGATGCCGGCCGGCTGGCGCGGCACCTGGCAGGTCCACGAGACCCTCCGCAAGGTGTACGTGGTGCGCACCCACGGGACCGGCGCATGACCCTCGTCCTGCACGGCGGCCGGGTGTGGACCGGCGATCCGCGGCGCCCGCACGCGACGGCCGTCGCCGTGGCCGGCGGCCGGATCACGGCCGTCGGCACCGACGCCGAGGTGCGCCGGGCCGCCGGCCGCCCGTCCGAGATGTTCGACCTGGCCGGCCGGACCGTGGTGCCCGGCCTCCAGGACGCGCACATCCACCCGGTCTGGGGCGCCCTGGAGGCGCTGCGCTGCGACCTCACCGGCGCCACCGACGCCGAGGGCTGCCTCACGGCCGTCCGGGAGTACGCGGCCGCCCACCCCGGCCGGCCGTGGATCCTCGGCGGCGGCTGGAGCATGGACTGCTTCCCCGGCGGCTGGCCCACCCGGGAGCCGCTGGACGCGGCCGTGCCGGACCGGCCGGTGTTCCTGCCCAACGCCGACCACCACTCGGCGTGGGTCAACTCGGTGGCGCTGGAGCGCGCCGGGATCGACGCGGCCACCCCCGACCCGCCGGCCGGGCGGATCGAGCGCGACGCGGCCGGCCGGCCCACCGGGGTGCTGCACGAGAGCGCCATGGACCTGGTGGCCCGGTTGCTCCCGCCGGACACCGTCGAGGACCAGCTCGCGGCGCTGAGCCACGCGCAGGCCCACCTCTTCCGGTACGGCGTCACCGGCTGGCAGGACGCCATCGTCGGCGCGTACGGCGGGGCCGGCGACACGCTCGCCGCCTACCGGCGGGCCGACGCGGAGGGACTGCTGAAGGCCCGGGTCACCGGCGCCCTGTGGTGGGACCGCGACCGCGGCCCGGAACAGCTCGACGACCTGGTGGCGCGGCGCGGCGAGCCCGGCCGCCGCTTCCGGGCCGGTGCCGTGAAGGTGATGCAGGACGGCGTCCTGGAGAACGGCACCGGAGCCCTGCTGGAGCCGTACCTGGACTCCTGCGGGTGCGCCACCGGCAACCTCGGCCACTCCAACGTGCCGGCCGCGCTGCTCGCCGAGGCGGTGACCCGTCTGGACGCCGCCGGCTTCCAGGTGCACTTCCACGCGATCGGCGACCGGGCGGTGCGCGAGTGCCTCGACGCGGTCGAGGCCGCGGCCGCTGCCAACGGAGCGCGCGAGCGGCGCCACCACATCGCCCATGTGCAGCTGGTCGACGACGCGGACATCGGCCGCTTCGCCGCGCTGGGGGTGACGGCCAACGTCCAGTCGCTGTGGGCGACCCACCACCAGCAGACCGACGAGCTGACCAATCCGCTGCTGGGCGAGGGGCGGGCCGGCCGGCAGTACCCCTTCCGCCGGCTCCTGGACAGTGGCGCCCGGCTCGCCGGGGGCAGCGACTGGCCGGTCACCACGGCCGACCCGTGGCAGGCCATGCACGTCGCCGTGCACCGCACCGAACCGCCCGGCTCGGCGCACACCGGATGGCCGGGCGCCGACCGCCCGTTCGTGCCGCACGAACGGCTGGAGCTGACCGACATCCTGCGTGCCTACACGGCCGGCTCGGCCTGGGTGAACGGCAACGACGACGAAGTCGGCCTGCTGCGCGAGGACATGGCCGCCGACCTCGCCGTCCTCGACCGGGACCTCTTCGCCCCGGACACGGACGTGTCCGGCACCCGGTCGGTGCTCACCCTGGTCGCGGGGGAGGTGGTCCACGCCGAGTGAGTGGTCAGGCGGCGGAGTGGGTGATGGTGCCGGTGTACTGGCCGACGGCCGCGTTGGCGGGCACGGTGATGACCACGGTCGGGTCCCAGCTGCAGCTCTCGTTGCCGTTCGGCCCGGAATAGGAGAACGCCGTGCGCGGCGCGCTCAGCGTGACCTGGTTGCCGGCACTGCTCTGTCCGGGCCGGCACGTTCCAGGGGACGATTCGCCGGTGGTGGGCCCCGACCAGTACGCGATGTCGCTGGTGGGGATCGTGCCGCCGGTGGTGGTCAGTGCCGTGGCGGTCACGGTGACGCTCCACTGGGTCTCCTGGTGGCCGGTGACGGTGACGGTGCCCAGCTGCGCGCTGTGCGTGCTGCCGGGCGAGCCCGCGCCCAGGTTGGCGGAGACCGGCACGCTGATCGTCAGGTCCGCGACTGCCCGGGCACGGGTGGGGGGCGGCTTCGCCCCCGGCGAGGCCGGGGACGCGTCCGGCGACCTCTGCGCGGTGGTCGTGGCGGGGGATCCCGGTCCCGTCGCCGTCGCGCTTGGCGCGCCGGGGCTCTCCACGGACGTGGTCGGCGCGGAGGCCGAGGGCGACGGGGTGGGCTGGACGACCGCCGTGAGCAGGGCGGTGGCGAGCAGGATACGAGTGTGCACGGATGTCCGTCGGTGCTGTGGCGTATGTGGTCAGGAGGGGGTGTTCCGGCCGCGTCTGCGCAGGCCGAGCGCCGCGAGGGCGGCGCCGCCCCCGGCCCAGACCACGCGGTGGGAACCGACGGAGGCGATCATCGCCTGCACCGGCCGCCCGTCTCCTGCGTCGGGGAAGGAGAGGCGCCCGGTGGCGGTGTGCTCAAGGAGCCCGCTGCGCAGGGTGACGTCCGCCTTCCACGGTCCTTTGGGGATGCTGGTGCCGAGGATGAAGGTGATCTCCCCGGTTTCGCCGCCCGGACGCCCGTAGGCGCCCTCGTGGCGCGTACACGGACACCCGCATGTATCAATCCAGCGCACCGACTTGTCCCTCGCGTCGCGCCGCGGAGCGCGCCGCGCGTACTTGGAATCGGGGTTCCGACCTGGGGTGCAAGGCACTTCCGGCGGACGACTCGGTGCGAGTGGTCTAGACAACATCTGGTTGCCTGTGCGAGCGTGACGCCCGCAAGTCATCGTCCACTGCGGTTCCGGTGAGTGCTGCCCCGGAGAGGAGTGAGGAGGCTCGATCTGTCGTGCGCCGGCGCGGCCGGCGGTCAACCCGCCTGTCTCACCGCGCTGTTGAGCACCACCGGGAACGCCGTCCAGGCCACCCGTGCGGCAAGGCCGTCCCCAGGCGCGCCGGCAGGACCGGCGGCGCCGACGAAGGCTGCCGCCAACGGTGGCTCCGCTCCGAGGAATTGGACGCATCCATGAAGAAACGCCGTTCGCTGCTCACTTCTTGCCTCCTGGCCGCCGGACTGACGGCCGGAACCCTCGCACTGGTCCCGCAGGCCCACGCCGAACCCGCTCCCGCGCCGGGGCAGGGGCTGCCCGCCGTCTCACCCGTCCCGCAGTCCCTCTCCCGTGCCGGGGCCGACGCCAACGTCACCGGGCGGGTGGTCGTCGTCGCCGACGACGGCACGGACACCGCCGCCCGGGACCGTCTCGTGCGCGAGCTGCGGGCCCACGGTGCCGACCGCGTCGACGTCGTCACCCCGGACCGGGCCGTCCCCGCGGGACTGCTCACCGTACGCCTCGGTCCCGCCACCAGACCCGACATCGCCAAGGCGCTCGGCGACACCCGCGTCCCCCAGCACGCGGAGGGCTACGCGCTGCGGGTCGGCACGGGCGAGACGCAGCGCCAGGTTGCGCTCGGCGGCGCGGACGCGGCCGGGCAGTTCTACGCCGTGCAGACCCTGCGGCAGCTGTTCGTCCGCAGCGACGACGGCTGGCGTGTCGCGGGCGTGGAGGTCAGTGACTACCCGTCGATGCCGCTGCGGGGCACCATAGAAGGCTTCTACGGTGAGCCGTGGTCCGCCGCCGAGCGGCTGGACCAGATGGACTTCTACGGCGACGTCAAGGCCAACACCTACGTCTACGCACCCAAGGACGACCCGTACCACAGGGACAAGTGGCGCGAGGCGTATCCGGCCGACAAACTCGCCGAGCTGGGGACCCTGGTGCGGCGCGCGAGCGCCAACCACGTCCGGTTCACCTTCGCCGTGTCCCCGGGCGGGTCCATCTGCTACTCCGACCCGGCGGACCGCGCGGCGCTCAAGGCGAAGCTCCAGGCGGTGTACGACCTGGGCGGGCGGGCCTTCTCCATCCCGCTGGACGACATCAGTTACACCCGGTGGAACTGCGACGGCGACCGGGAGAAGTTCGGCGCACCGGGCCAGGCAGCCGCCGCCAGGGCGCAGGTGGACCTCCTCAACGACGTCCAGCGCACCTTCGTGGACACCCACGAGGGCACCCAGGCCCTTCAGATGGTGCCCACCGAGTACGGCGACCTGACCGACACCGCGTACAAGCAGACCATGCGGGCCACGCTGGACCCGAAGGTCGTCGTGATGTGGACCGGGACCGACGTCGTCCCGCCCTCCATCACCAACAGCCAGGCGGACGCGGTGTCGAAGCTGTTCGGCCGGAAGGTCTTCGTCTGGGACAACTATCCCGTCAACGACTTCGGCAACACCCGGGGGCGGCTCCTGCTCGCGCCCTACGACAAGCGGGAGGCGGGGCTCGGCGACCATCTCAGCGGCATTGTCGCCAACCCCATGAACCAGCCCTACGCCAGCAAGGTCGCGGTGTTCGGAACCGCCGACTTCACCTGGAACGACCGGGCCTACGACGCGGCGTCGAACTGGCCCCGCGCCCTGTCCTACCTCGCCGGGGGCGACCGCGCGGCCACCGGGGCACTGGCCGTCTTCGCCGATCTGAACCACCTCGCCCCCACTTTCGGCGCGAGGCCGTGGCAGCCGCAGGCCCCGGCGCTCGACGCCCGAGTCCAGCGGTTCTGGCAGGAGTGGGACGCGGGCCGGCGCACCGCGGCACTGGCCGAGCTGCGCGAGTACGCCGCCGCCATCGCCGACGCGCCCGCCGTCATACGCGGGGGAGCGGTGCAGGCGGGCTTCGTGGCCGACGCGGAGCCCTGGCTGAAGGCGACGGAGCAGTGGGGGCGGGCGGCCGTCGCCATGGCCGACGCGCTCGCGGCCCGGCAGGCGGGCGACGCGGACCGTGCGCAGCAACTGCTCACCACCTCCCGCGACCTCCAGCGCAAGGCGGCGGCCGTACGGGTGGAACCGGCCCGCAACACCTGGGGCAGCGTCCAGCCGAAGATCGGTGACGGCGTCCTGGACGCCTTCCTCGTCCAGGCCGATGTGCGCCTCGGCCTGTGGGACGTGGCGGGCGGCACGGAGAACCTGGCACCGGCGGGCACCGCGACCGCGTCCAGCGTGGAGCAGGACCTGGACCGGCTGGCCGCCCGGTACATCAACGATGGTGACATGGGCACCCGTTGGGCCTCCGGCTACCAGGACGACGCCTGGGCGCAGATCAAGCTCGCCGCACCCGCGAAGGTCGCGGCCGTGACCCTCGCCTGGGAATCCGCGTGCGCCGAGCGGTACCGGCTGGAGACCTCCGCGGACGGTGTCAACTGGACCACCGCCGCGACCATGGCCCCGGCCGAGTGCGGAACCGACGTCATCCGGCTGACGGGCGACGAGCCGGTGTCCTACATCCGGATGCAGGGCGTCAAGCGCCGCACGACCTGGGGGTACTCCATCTACGAGATGGCCGTCTACGGCAAGCCGGTGGCCTGAGCCGGCCGACCGCGGGTGACTTCGGCAAGGAGCCGCTCATCAGTTGGCGGCGCTCACCAGTGGACCGGGAGGGTGAGCGGTGACTTGCTCGGTGACTCGTCCTCCCAGATGGGTTGGTGGCCCTCGGCCAGGCGCAGGTTCGGGAGGCGGTCGAACAGGGCCTCCAGGCACACGGTCATCTGGGCGCGTGCCAGGTGGGAGCCGATGCAGTTGTGCGCCCCTCGGCCGAAGGTGAGATGGGGGTTGTCCGCGCGGCACAGGTCGAGCCGGTCGGCGTCGGTGAACACGTGCTCGTCGCGGTTGGCCGCGGCGAGCACGGGCAGCACGGCGTCGCCGGCTCGGATGGTCCGGCCGTGCAACTCGACGTCCTCGACGGCCTGGAGGACGACGACGCCGTTCATCACCGGGACATACCGCAGGAGTTCCTCCACCGCGCCCGGCATGAGGTCGCGGTGGTCGCGCAGGCGTGCGTACGCGCCGGGCAGGGTCAGCAGGGTCAGCACGGCGTCGGCCAGGAACATGGTGCTCGTGCGGTAGCCGGCGACCAGCATGGACAGCCCGAAGTTCACCGCGCTCTCGTGGTCCAGAGCGCCGCGCTCGCACTCGTCGACGAGCCGGGTGAGCATGTCGTCGCCGGGCTCGCGCCGCTTCCGGGCGAGCAACGAGGTGATGTACTCGCGCAGTTGGGAGGTGGCCTCGCGGCCCTCCTCCAGCGTGAGGATGGCCCCGAGCGCGGCGTCCGCCCTGGGCAGGAAGTAGTCGCTGTCCTCGTAGGGGATGCCGACGAGATCGCACATCACCATGACGGGGAAGGGCTCGAGGAACCGGACGACCAGGTCGCCGGGCTGGTCGCTGCCGACGAACGGATCCAGCAGCCGGTCGGCCGACCGCCGGATGCGCGGCAACCGGCTCCGCACGGACCGGACGCTGAACGGCTCGCTCAGGGCCCGGCGCAGGGCGGCGTGCCGGGGGCCCTCCAGTTCCATCATCGTGACCAGGCCCGGTTCGTCACCGGGGACATGGCCGGGGCGGGGCGGCCAGTCGGTGATGCTCGGCCTGATCAGCCGGGCGTCGGCGATCAGTTCCTTGACGTCGTCGTAGCGGGTGGCGTACCAGGCGGTGGCACCGATCGGCAGCCTGACCCTGGCCAGGGGGCACTCCCGGCGCAGCCGGCCGTACTCCTCGGGCGGACCCATGGTGCCCGGCGGCGGGAGGGGCAGATCGATAACGGGCACGTCGGGCACGACGGGCACGTCGACGGCGGGTTCCGGCGTGGTGTCCACGGGTGGACCTCCCCTGGTGCCTGCGGGTCGGATCACCAGCCGACCGGGAGGGTCAGCGGTGACTTGGTGACGGACTGGTCGTCCCAGAGGGGTTCCTGCCCCTCGGCGGGACGCAGTTGTGGGAAGCGGTCGAGCAATGCCTCCAGTCCGACGGTCAGTTCGGCGCGAGCCAGGTGCGCGCCGACGCAGTTGTGGGTCCCCCGGCCGAAGGTGAGGTGGGGGTTGTCCGCGCGACACAGGTCGAGCCGGGCGGCGTCGGCGAATACGCTCCCGTCGCGGTTGGCGGAGGCCAGCACCGGGATGACGGCGTCGCCGGCTCGGATGGTCTGCCCGCCCACCTCGACGTCCTCGGTGGCCAGCAGCAGCACGGTGCCGTTCATCACCGGCATGTACCGCAGGAGTTCCTCCACCGCGCCCGGCATCAGGTCGCGGTGGTCGCGCAGGCGGGCCCACTGGTCCGGCCGGTGCAGCAGGGCGTGCACCGAGTCGGCCAGGAAGAAGCCGCTGATGCCGAAGCCGACCGTGAGCATGGACAGCCCGAAGGCCGTCACCTCCTCGTCGGTCAGCGTCCCGTCCTCGCACTGGCGGACCAGCAGGGTCAGGACGTCGTCGCCGGGCCGGCTCCGCTTCCGCGCGATCAGCTCGGTCACGTACGCGCGCAGCAGGTCGGTGACCCTGCGCCCCTCCTCGGCGGTCACCATGCCGTCGAGGGCCGAGTCCAGGACCGGCAGGAACCAGTCCCGGTCCCCGGAGGGGATGCCCACCAGGTCGCACAGCACGAGCAGCGGGAACGGCTCGGTGAACCCGGCCACCAGGTCTCCGGGAGGGCCGCCCTCCGCGAACTCCTCCAGCAGCCGGTCGGCGAGTTCGCGGATGCGCGGCAGCCGCTCCCGGACGGCTCCGGAGCTGAACGCCGAGGCCACGGACCTGCGCAGCGCCAGGTGCCGGGGGCCGTCCAGTTCCGCCATGGTGACCAGGCGGGGTCCCTCGTCGGCGGCCGGGCCGGGACGGGGCGGCCAGTCGTTGATGGTCGGCCTGATCAGCCGGGGGTCGGCGAGCAGCGCCCGGACGTCCTCGTACCGGGTGACGTACCAGGCGGTCGCGTCCATCAGCAGCCCGACCCTGGCCACGGGACGGCTCTCGCGCAGCCGCGCGCACGTCTCGGGCGGCCCCATGGTGCCCGGCGGCGGGAGAGGGAAGTCCAGGACGTCCGCCTCGGGGCCGGGTGCCTGCGCGCCGGGTGGGGATGGGGTCATGCTCGCTCCTGTGCTGAGGTGGCGTCGGCCACGGGCGCTCGACCGCAGACGTGCGGCTAGGGGCGCTCGATGTAGCCGGTGGCGTAGAAGTACTCCAGGTAGCGGTCCAGCAGTGCCGCGTCGACGGGCGGGCAGCGCAGCCCCGTGCCGGCCAGGTCACGCTCGACGTTGGCCCGCCCCACGGCCGGGAAGGTGCCCTCGAAGTACATCTCCTTGACGGACATGTCCGCCTGCTTGCAGCGATCCACGCACAGGGAGACGAACGGGGCGGTGGGGCTCGTGGGGTGCCGCGCGACATGGCGGACGAGGTCGTCCACCCACTCCTCGTAGGGGAGCCGCCGGATCCGGTGGCCGCCCGCGTCCATCCGGTCGAGCATGTCGCGCAGGCTCGCCGGGCGGGGGTTGGTCATGTGGTAGGTCCGGTGGTCGGCGCGGTGCGCGGTGGCGATGTGCACCACCGCCTCGGTGAGGAAGTCCACCGGGACGAAGTCCAGCGGCAGCGGGATGTCGGGGGCCAGCCCGGTCTCGGTGATCGTCTTGAACAGCGAGCAGATCGCGGTGTCGGTGTTGCACGCGCCGGTGCGCCGGTCACCGGTGATCTCGTACGGCCGGTGGACCGCCACCGGCAGGCCCTGGCACGCGGCGTCGCGCAGCACCTCCTCGGCCACCCACTTGCTCTCGGCGTAGCCCATGGTGAGCTGGTCGGCGTGGTCGAGCGGCAGGTCCTCGTCCACGTGCCGTACGCCGGCGGTGCCGAAGCCGGCCAGCACCGCGATGGTGGAGAAGAAGTGCACGGGCACGGCGCGTTCGGCCGCCAGACCTACGAGCTGTCGGGTGCCCTCGACGTTGGCGCGGCGCAACGCCTCGTACGGATAGAGGAAGTTGACCTGTGCGGCGGCGTGGATCACCAGGTCGAGGGCGTCGGCCAGTTCCTCGGCGCGGCCCGGTTCCAGACCGAGGCCGGGCTCGGCGAGGTCCGCCGGGAAGCACTCGACGCGGTCGGCGGCCGTGGTGGCGAGGCCGAACCGGGCCAGGTTCCGCATCACCTTCTGCCGGGCGTGCGCGGCGTCGCGGCCGCGCACCGGGCAGTGCACCCGGGCGTCGGTGCGACGCAGCAGCCGGTCCAGCAGGAAGGCGCCGACGAAGCCGGAGGCGCCGGTGAGCAGCACCTCCCGGGGGTGCCGCCAGTCCGGCTCGGGACCGCGCGGCGGCGGCAGGGTGAAGCCCAGCCGCGCCTCGGCGCGGAAGTCCACGGCCCCGGCGTCGGGGGCGGCCTCGGCCCGCCGTCCCTCGACGGAGGTGAGGGCGGTGACGGCGGCCGCGAAGTCCTCCAGGGTGGGGGAGCGCAGCAGACTGTGGATCAGGGTGCGGCCGTGCCGGGCGTCGAGGCCGAAGGCGGCCAGGGTGCGCGTGACGGTCTCGGCCGCCAGCAGGGAGTCGCCGCCGATGTCGAAGAAGCTGTCCCCGGGCGCCGGGTGCACGCCCAGCACCACCTGCCACACGCGCGCCGCCGACTCCTGAGGACCCGGCACGGGGCGGTGGCCGGGCGCCGGGGCGGTGGCCCCGTCCGCGCCCGCCAGCAGGCGCAGCCTGCGGCGGTCGACCTTGCCCCCCGCGGTCACCGGGAACCGCCCCACCTCCACCAGCCGCGCGGGCACCGCGGCCGCGGGCAGCCATGCCGTGAGCCCGCCGCGGATGCGGTCCAGCGGCAGCGTCCGGCCGGGCCGGGCCGGTGTCACGTACCCGATCAGGCTGTCGCCCTCCAGTTCGACGACGGCCTCGCCGACTGCGTCGTCCGCCCGCAGCCGCGCCTCCACCTCGTCCGGCTCGATGCGGTGCCCGCGCAGCTTGATCTGACGGTCCACCCGCGCCCGGTACTCCAGTACGCCGTCCGCGCGCCGGACCACCCGGTCACCGGTGCGGTAGAGCCGCGTGCCGGGCTCGAAGCGGTTGTCGACGAAGCGTTCGGCGGTCAGCTCGGGGTCGCCGAGGTACCCCAGCGCGAGCCCGTCCCCGCCGACGAGGAGTTCGCCCTCCTCACCGGCGTCCGCGAGCGTGCCGTCCGCCCGCAGCACGTAGCAGGTGGAGTTCTCCAGCGGCCGGCCGATCGGCACCGCCGTCGCCTCGGGAGGCAGACCGTCCACCAGGTGCGCGGTGGAGACCACGCTGTTCTCGGTCGGACCGTAGAAGTTGACCACGGTGGTGTCCGGGCAGGCCGCCAGGATCGCGCGGGCCAGCTCCGGGTCCATCGCCTCGCCGCCGGCCGAGGCGAACCGCAGGGACCGCAGTGCCGACGGCCGGGTGCGCCCGATGTGGTGGAACACCCCGGTGGTCAGGTAGGCGATGCTGACCCGCTCGGACAGCAGCCGGGACTCCAGGGCGGCCGGTGACAGCAACTCCTCCTGATCGGCGATCACCACGCAGGCCCCGGCGAGCAGCGTGGACCAGATCTCGATCGTGGAGGCGTCCGAGGAGAGGCCGTAGGCGTGCAGCACCCGCTCACCGGGGCGCGGCCGCTGCCACACCAGATCGGAGGCGGCCAGCCGGACCACGCCGCAGTGCGGGACCGCCACGGGTTTGGGACGGCCGGTCGAGCCGGAGGTGAACATCACGTAGGCGCAGTCCCCGGGCAGTACCCCGGTCCGCGGGAGCGCGGCCGGCGCGGCCGGCGCCGACCCGTCCAGGGCGATGCGGGTCCGTACCCGCCGGATGCGGCAGACACTGCCGGGCAGCGTCACCACGGTGTGCACCCCGGCGTCCTCCGCCATCGCCTGGAGCCGTCCGGGTGGGGAGGCGTCGTCGAGCGGGACGTACGCCGCACCGGTCTTGAGGATGCCCAGAAAGGCGACCAGGGCTTCCAGGGACCGGCTCCCGCACACACCGACCCCGTCACCGCGCCGCACCCCGGAGCCGAGCAGCCGCGCGGCCAGCGCGTCGGAGCGGTCCTTCAGCTCGCCGTAGCTCATGCTGCGGCCGTGCTGTACGGAGGCGGTCGCCCGGGGGCGCAGCGCGGCCCGGGAGTCGAACAGCTCGTGCAGACAGCGATCGTGCGGGTACCACAGCGTGCCCGCGTTCCACGCCGGCGCCACCGGAGGCGTCATCGGGTCAGTGACCATGGGATGTCCCGTCTGTGCTGCACGTGGAGCACCTGCCGCACGGAGGACTAGGTGTCGAACTCCGCGGCGAAGGCGGAGAAGTCGGCCGTCCTCCACCTCTCGGGCCGCATGCGGATGAGGATGTCGTCGGCCAGTTGCTCCTGGTTGGCCGCCAGGTACGCCGTCGCGGCGTCCGCGTCCAGGTACCGGTGGGCCAGCGCCTCGTGCTCGGCCGGGGGCACCGGATCCTCGACGCCCACCACCGGCCCCTCCACGCTCACATAGCGGTACGGGGCCGATTCGTCCTGCACGCAGAGGCTGAACCGCCCGGCGTCGCGGACGAGGCGGGCCTTCAGCGCCTGCCGCCCGGTCTCGATCGCCACCAGCCCGCCGGGGCGGTAGGAGTACCAGAGCGGAACCAGCAACGGCCCACCGCCGTTCCGAGGATCGGTCACCCCCAGGATTCCCACGTGGAGGCCGGCAAGGAATTCTTCCCGGTCTTCGACCGACATCCTGAGATCCACGGGTACCACCTCGATCGGGCAGAGAATCCCGCAGGGCATCCTCGGGCGACGCGGAGGCCCGCGCGGGTCCCGGCGGCTGAGCTGACACAGGAGGCCGAGACGGGCCCCGACTTCCAGAGTTCAACAGACCCGGGCGGTTCGCATCCCGGACCCCGGCGAGGTCCTGTATATAAATGTGGAACATCGTATAGACTTCCATAGTCCGCACTCGTCCCACCGTCCCCAGGAGCTCCCCGATGGTGCACGTCCCGACCGGTTTCACCGGCCGCCACTTCCTCAAGGAGCTGGACTTCACCGAGGAGGAGTTCCGCGGCCTGGTCGGGCTGGCCGCCGAGCTGAAGGCCGCCAAGCGGGCCGGGACCGAGACGCCGTACCTGCGGGGCCGCAACATCGCCCTGATCTTCGAGAAGACCTCGACGCGCACCCGCTGCGCGTTCGAGGTCGCCGCCGCCGACCAGGGCGCCTCGACGACGTATCTCGATCCGTCCGGGTCGCAGATGGGGCACAAGGAGTCCGTGAAGGACACCGCCCGAGTCCTCGGCCGGATGTTCGACGCGATCGAGTACCGGGGCGACAGCCAGGACGCCGTCGAGGAACTCGCCGCGCACGCCGGCGTCCCCGTCTACAACGGGCTCACCGACGACTGGCACCCCACGCAGATGCTCGCCGACGTGCTCACCATGACCGAGCACTGCGCCAAGCCGCTGCGCGAGACCGCCTTCGCCTACCTCGGCGACGCCCGCTTCAACATGGGCAACTCCTACCTGGTCACCGGCGCCCTGCTCGGCATGGACGTACGGCTCGTCGCCCCCAAGAGCCACTGGCCCGCCCAGGGGATCGTCGACCGGGCCCGCGAGCTGGCCGCCTCCAGCGGTGCGCGCATCACCCTCACCGAGTCCCTGGAGGAGGGAGTGCGCGGCGCCGACTTCGTCGCCACCGACGTCTGGGTCTCCATGGGGGAGCCCAAGGAGGTCTGGGACGAGCGGATCGAGGCCCTGGCCCCGTACGCCGTGACGATGGACGTGCTGCGCGCCACCGGCAACCCGGACGTGAAGTTCCTGCACTGCCTGCCGGCCTTCCACGACCTCGGCACCGAGGTCGGCCGCGGGATCCACGAGCGACACGGCCGCACCTTCCTGGAGGTGACCGACGAGGTCTTCGAGTCGGCCCACTCGGTCGTCTTCGACGAGGCGGAGAACCGTCTGCACACCATCAAGGCGATCATGGTCGCCACCCTGGCCTGACCGGCCGCCCACAGGACCCGCGGCCCGGAGCCACCCCTTCCGCCGCCGTAACGCGACCTCCCCCCAGCTCCCACAGGCAGGGGGCATCCCCGAGGCCGCCCCGCACCACCAGAAACGAGCACCACCCCCGCATGTCCGCTCCCCGCATCAAGTCCCCGGCCCTCCTCGTCGCCGAGTCCGGCGCCGACCGCGCGGGCCACGGCCTCAAGCGCACGATGGGCCTGTTCCAGCTCGTCTGCTTCGGCATCGGCGCGATCGTCGGCACCGGCATCTTCGTCGGCCTGTCCGACTCGGTCGCCCAGGCCGGTCCCGCCGTCGTCGTCTCCTTCGTCCTGGCCGCGATCACCTGCGTGTTCACCGCCTTCTCCTTCGCCGAGCTGGGCGGCGCGATCCCCGTCTCCGGGTCGTCGTACTCCTTCGCGTACGCGGGCCTCGGCGAGACCACCGCCTTCCTGGTCGGCTGGTGCCTGCTGCTGGAGTACGGCATCTCCATCTCCGCGGTCGCCGTCGGCTGGAGCCAGTACGTCAACGAACTGCTGCACAGCCTCACCGGATGGCAGCTCCCGGCCGCCCTCTCCGCCGGCCCCGGCGACGGCGGGATCGTCAACCTGCCGGCCGTCCTCGTCATCGCCATGGCCTGCGTGCTGCTGGTGCGCGGAGTGCGCGAGAGCGCCCGGGCGACCGCCGCGATGGCCGTGCTCAAGCTCGTCATCCTCGTCGCCTTCTGCGCCATCGGGTTCTCCGCCTTCAAGCACGGCAACCTCACCCCGTTCTCGCCCGCCGGACTCGGCGGCATCGGCGCGGGCACCACGGCCGCGTTCTTCTCCTACATCGGCTTCGACGCGATCACCACCGCCGGCGAGGAGGCCAGGAACCCGCGCCGGGACATCCCGGTCGCGATCCTCGTCTGCATCGGCCTGGTCACCCTGCTGTACTGCGCGGTCGCGCTCGCCGCGACCGGTGCCATCGGCGGCGACCAGGTCGGCGGCCGGCCCGCGGCGCTGTCGTACGTCGTCAACACGGTCACCGGCTCCTCGGTCGGCGGCGCCGTCATCGCCTTCGGCGCGGTCGTCGCCATCGCCTCCGTGGTGCTGACCGTGACGTACGCCCAGTCCCGCATCCTGATGTCGATGTCCCGCGACGGGCTCGTGCCGCCCGTCCTCCAGAAGGTCTCGCCGCGCACCTCGGTGCCCGTCGCCGGCACCCTGATCGTCGGCGTGGTCTTCGCGGTCCCCGCGGCGTTCGCGTCGCTGGACGTCGTGGTCAACCTGTGCACCATCGGCACGCTCGCCATCATGGGTGTCGTCAACATCGCCGTGATCACGCTGCGCCGCCGCGAGCCGGGCCTCGCCCGCACCTTCCGGGTGCCGCTCTACCCGGTGCTGCCGGTGCTCGGCGTCGGCTGCTCCCTGTACCTGATGTACGAGACCGGCTGGACCACCTGGCTCCAGTTCGCCGGCTTCCTCGTGGCCGGGCTGCTCGTGTACGTGGGCTACGGACGCCGGCACTCCCGGCTGGCGGCGCGGGCCGGGGCCGCGGAGGTCACGCCGGGCGCAGCCGAGGCGGAACGGACAGCCTGAACCACACCGCCTTGCCCGACGCGGTCGGGCGGTGCCCGCAGGCGGAGCTGAGGGCGCGGATCAGCAACAGGCCGCGCCCGTGCTCCTGCCAGGGGTCCGGGGCCGTGAGGCCCGGCCGGGTCAGCCCGCCGGGCGGGTCCGGGTCCGGGTCGTGCACCTCGACGTGGCAGCCGGTCGGCAGCAGCTCCACCACCAGCTCTATCGGACCCCGGCCCGTGGTGTGCTCCACCGCGTTCGCGACGAGCTCCGCGGTGAGCAGCTCCGCGGTGTCGCTGTCGGCCGTGTGCTCCAGCTCGGTCAGCGCCGTACGGACCAGGGCGCGGGCCACCGGCACGGCGGCCGCCGAGTGCGGCAGCGCGACGCGCCAGGACGGAAGGGGCGGCACGAAGTGCCTCCGTGAGGGGCGATGGCCGGGCGACGGGTGGGCAGGGGCTGAAGGGGGTTCGTGCAAGGTGTGTCCGTTCGTGGCGGGGGGCGTCCCGGTGATGACCACCAGGTTGTCCCGCTTTCAACGAGGGGAATGGTACGGGGGCCGTCCGCGGGGACTTCCGGCGGCCTCGTCCTCGGGGCCGCCGGGCCCGGCACGGTCGGCTTACCCCGAGGGACGGCCGTCCTCCCACGGCCGCTCCCGTCGTTACCTCCCTATCGACGAGCCGTGACCAAATGACGGGTACCGGTCACAGTGGCGCGACTGTATCGCGTACTCGTGACGACAGTCATGAATGAGTGATAGCTTCGGTGGGGAGAGCCGTCGAGGCAGAGGCCGGCGCGGCAGCGGTTCGTGGCAGTCCCCCCGAGGAGGCCCTACGTCATGAGTCCCTTCACCGGCTCCACCGACCGCACCTCCCACTGGCGCCATCTGAGCGTCGAGCGCGCCGACGGTGTCGCCACGGTCACCCTCGCCCGCCCCGACAAGCTCAACGCGCTCACCTTCGGCGCCTACGCCGATCTGCGCGACCTGCTCGCCGAACTGTCCCGCGAGCGGGCCGTCCGCGCCCTGGTACTGGCCGGCGAGGGCCGCGGCTTCTGCTCCGGCGGCGACGTGGACGAGATCATCGGCGCCACCCTGAGCATGAACACGGCCGAGCTGCTCGACTTCAACCGGATGACCGGACAGGTCGTGCGGGCCGTACGGGAATGCCCGTTCCCGGTGATCGCGGCGGTGCACGGGGTGGCGGCCGGGGCGGGAGCGGTCCTGGCCCTGGCGGCGGACTTCCGGGTCGCGGACCCCACCGCCCGGTTCGCCTTCCTCTTCACCCGCGTCGGCCTGTCCGGCGGCGACATGGGGGCCGCCTATCTGCTGCCCCGGGTGGTCGGGCTCGGGCACGCCACCCGGCTGCTGATGCTCGGCGAGCCGGTGCGGGCGGCCGAGGCCGAGCGGATCGGCCTGATCAGCCACCTCACCGACGAGGGCAGCGCCGACGAGGCCGCGCGGTCCCTGGCCCGCCGGCTGGCCGACGGCCCCGCCCTCGCCCACGCCCAGACCAAGGCCCTGCTCACCGCCGAACTGGACATGCCCCTGTCCGCCGCGGTCGAACTGGACGCCTCCACCCAGGCCCTGCTGATGAACGGCGAGGACTACGCCGAGTTCCACGCGGCCTTCACCGAGAAGCGACCCCCGAAGTGGCGGGGGAGGTGACCGGGGGTGACCGGTGCCACGAGGGTCGCGGTCATCGGCGGCGGACCCGGCGGCCTGTACGCCGCGGCCCTGCTGAAACGGCTCGACCCGGCCCGTGAGATCACCGTCTGGGAGCGCAACGCGCCCGACGACACCTTCGGGTTCGGCGTCGTGCTCTCCGACGAGACGCTCGGCGGCATCGAACACGCCGACCCGGTGGTGTACGAGGCCCTGCGCCGGGAGTTCGTGCGCTGGGACGACATCGACATCGTGCACCGGGGCACCCGGCACACCTCCGGCGGCCACGGCTTCGCCGCGCTCGGCAGACGGCGCCTGCTGCGGATCCTGCACGAACGCTGCCGCGCGCTCGGCGTCGACCTGCGCTTCCGCACCGAGGCGCCACACCCGGAGCGGCTGTCGCGGACGTACGACCTGGTCATCGCCGCCGACGGCGTGCACAGCACCACCCGCGAGGCCTGCGCCCACGTCTTCCGGCCCCGGGTGACCGGCCACCGCTGCCGTTACATCTGGCTGGCCACCGACTTCGCCCTCGATGCCTTCCGCTTCGAGATCGCCGAGACCGAGCACGGCGTGGCGCAACTGCACGGCTATCCGTACGCGCCGGACGCCTCGACGGTCATCGTCGAGATGCGCGAGGAGGTGTGGCGCGCGGCCGGCTTCGACACCATGGACGAGCAGGAGTCCGTCGAGCGCTGCGCCAAGATCTTCGCGGACGCGCTCGGCGGGCGGCCGCTGCGCTCCAACAAGTCCGCGTGGACCACTTTCCGCACGGTCGTCACCGAGCGCTGGTCGCACGGCAACCTGGTGCTGCTCGGCGACGCCGCCCACACCGCCCACTTCTCCATCGGCTCCGGCACCAAGCTCGCCGTCGAGGACGCCCTCGCGCTCGCCGCCTGCCTGGACGAACAGCCCTCCCTGCCCGAAGCGCTCACCGCCTACGAGGAGGAGCGCAAACCGGTCGTCGCCTCCACCCAGCGCGCGGCCCGGGCCAGCCTGGAGTGGTTCGAGAACCTGGACCGCTACCTCGGCCAGCCGCCCCGCCAGTTCGCCTTCAACCTGCTCACCCGCAGCCGCCGCGTCACCCACGGCAACCTCCGGCTGCGCGACCCCCGCTTCACCGACGCCGTGGAGCGCGAGTTCGGCTGCCCGCCCGGGACACCCCCGATGTTCACCCCGTTCCGGCTGCGCGGACTGACCCTGCGCAACCGGGTCGTCGTCTCGCCCATGGACATGTACTCGGCCACCGACGGCGTTCCCGGCGACTTCCACCTCGTCCACCTGGGCGCCCGGGCCCTCGGCGGCGCGGGCCTGGTGATGACCGAGATGGTCTGCGTCAGCCCCGAGGGCCGGATCACCCCGGGCTGCGCCGGCCTGTGGACCGGACGGCAGGCCGACGCCTGGCGGCGGATCACCGACTTCGTGCACCGGCAGGCCCCGGACACCGCGATCGGCGTGCAGCTCGGCCACAGCGGACGCAAGGGCTCGACCCGGCTGATGTGGGAGGGCATGGACGAGCCGCTGCCGCGGGGCAACTGGCCGCTGGTGGCCGCCTCCCCGCTGCCCTACCGGCCGGACGGCCAGATCCCGCGCCGGCTCACCCGGGCCCAGCTCACCGACATCCGTGAGCAGTTCACCGCCGCCGCCTGGCGTGCCGCCCGGGCCGGCTTCGACCTGCTCGAACTGCACTGCGCCCACGGCTATCTGCTCTCCGGCTTCCTCTCCCCGCTGACCAACCGGCGCACCGACGCCTACGGCGGCTCACTGGACAAGCGCCTGCGCTTCCCGCTGGAGGTCTTCGACGCCGTCCGCGGAGTGTGGCCGGAGGACCGTCCGATGACCGTGCGCGTCTCCGCCACCGACTGGGCCGAGGGCGGTACGACCGCCGCCGAGGCCGTGGAGATCGCCCGTGCCTTCGCCGCGCACGGCGCCGACGCGATCGACGTGTCGACCGGGCAGGTGGTGGCCGACGAACGCCCCGAGTTCGGACGGTCGTACCAGACGCCGTTCGCCGACCGGATCCGCCACGAGGTGGGCGTACCGGTGATCGCGGTCGGCGCGATCTCCTCCTGGGACGACGTCAACTCCCTGATTCTGGCTGGGCGGACGGACCTGTGCGCGCTGGCCCGCCCGCACCTGTACGACCCGCACTGGACCCTGCACGCGGCCGCCGAGCAGGGCTACACGGGCCCGTCCGCCGTCTGGCCGGCGCCCTACCGGGCAGGCAGCCGCCGCCCGCAGACGGGCCGCACGGACGCGCCCAAGCCCCGGCTGGCATTGGGGGGTTGACCGGTGCCTTACCGGGGCGGGTAGCCGCCGTTCGCGGCGGCGGGCCGCGCGGACGCGGCCAAGCTCCGCCTGGCACTGCGCGGTTGACCGGTGCCTTATTGGGCGGGCACCTCGGTGGGCCGCCCGGACGCGGCTAAGCCCGCCTGCGTTGGGTGGTTGACCGGTGGCTCACCGGGGTGGGTGGCTACCGTCCGGGTTGCGTCCTGGGAAGTGGTGTACGGGCTCCCACCTGATCCGGGCGTTTGGCCCGGCGTCGGAGTGAATGTCCGGATATGAGAACGGCCACCGGCTGATCTTTCAAGACGACCAAGTCTTTGAAGGAGATCAGCACGATGACCGCACCCGACAGTCTGCCCCTGCGCGCCCTCTCGGAAGACAATCTCGCCTCGGCGAGTCCGGACCTGCTGCGCGCGATGGTCAAGACGTTCGCCGACGCGCTCATGTCCGCGGAGGCCGACACCCTCTGCAACGCCGAATACGGGCAGGCCAGCGACGAGCGAGTCAACCACCGCAACGGCTATCGCCCGCGCGAGTGGGACACCCGCGCCGGCACGGTCGAGCTCGCCGTCCCCAAGCTGAGGCAGGGCAGCTACTTCCCGCACTGGCTCCTCGAACGCCGCCGCCGGGCCGAGCAGGCCCTGATCTCGGTGGTCGCCACCGCCTACCTCCTCGGC